>JANYIO010000261.1 GCA_025362015.1 Gammaproteobacteria bacterium
AACCAATGCCAGGCGTAGAACAACAAGATTTTTTTAACAAATCCACTAAAGTAGACTCAGCTACACAACTGCTAAACACCTTAAGTGATTTAGCCGCACTAACCGATGCAGTTGCGACACATAAAACCACACCAGCTCAGAACACAACCGGGTTTAGCGCTTCAGGCAAGGCCAAATCAACGGCTTCTCGCCCAGACCCTAAAGCCGCCGGTGAAAACCCTTTTTTACCAGAGCATATTCGTACACGTTTACACGGCAACAATCCACCACCGCTATTTGAAATTGAAACCGCCAAAAAAATTGTCAATTCCAGCCGCCCGACAACATTTCTGGGCAACACCCAATACACAGCAAAAGCCACTAATCATCAGCAAGAACTGATTGATGACATTATGGAAACTATGCTGCCAGAAATAGAAAAAGAATTGCGCGAACGTTTAACTGCCATGAGCAAAGAAATGCTTGAGATTTTAATTGCAGAAAAAAAATAGTCAACCGAACACATCATCTTTATCTTTCGGATAATAACGCTCAGCTTTAACTTCATCGAGACCCATTTCCCGATCCAACATAGCCGTAATATCACTTAAGACTTTATTAATAAGATTGAGCCTTTCACCACGTTTTATGGATTCTATTAAAGCATTCCCCCACACCACCACATGACGCGTCAAAATCCGCCGCTCTTTTTTATTTTTTGCCCACTCACACGCGATGCTGAAACCCATAAACTCCATTTTTGTTTTTATTTCTTGAGCCACAACAGGGTCATTAACACCAATCAATGAATCGGAAATTACTTGCGACCAGCCATTGCGATAAAGCTCCCAGCCTTTATAAAAACGAAATACCCACAACAAATACTCATCAAGGTCTTGTTCTTTTTTATTGACGATATCCGCCTCATAGGCCGCCACAAAAACATTGCGCGAAGGCATATCACTTGGCCATTGCGCTGCTTTGGGTGCATGAATGGTACAAGCAGTCGATAACAATAAACTGACAACCATTAAACTCACAACAATAAAAGTGTTAAAAAATTTAATTTTCATAATGAACAAAAAGTTAATAAAATGAGTTACACGAAATATTTAGACACATTGTAAAATTTTAAACGAAATGCGCAGCAGCATAACCTGAAGCCCATGCCCACTGAAAATTAAAACCACCCAAGTGTCCTGTTACATCCACCACTTCACCAATAAAAAATAACCCCGGCTGGTGCTTTACCGCCATTGTTTTCGATGACAAATAATCCACATCCACACCGCCTAAAGTAACTTCTGCGGTACGGTAGCCTTCGGTGCCCGCAGGCATAAGTTCCCAAGCATGAAATAATTCAGCTATTGCCTGGATTTCTTTAGGCATATATTGATTGATGGGGCGCGCCTGCTTTTCAATGCTGTTAACACTACCATTTTCATCTCTTTGCGTACCATAAAAGCTGTCACAAAAACATTGGGCGATATTTTTGGTAAGCAGTTCACTTATAAAGGTAGTCAATAAAACCTTCGGGCGCTGCTGCTGTTGCATGGTTAAATAGCTCGCCAAATCCATATGCGGGAGTAAATTAATAACCAGTGTCTGCCCCGGCTGCCAGTAAGATGAAATTTGCAAAATAGCTGGCCCACTCAAACCACGATGGGTAAACAGCATATTTTCTGTAAAAGAATGTTCGCCACAGCAAATATTCACTTCGACCGCATTGCCAATACAAGCAGAGAATTGTTGCAATTGATCGGGCGCTAACGTAAATGGTACCAATCCTGCACTGCGCGGCTTTAATGGCAGCTTGAATTGTTCGGCTAATTGATAACCAATACCCGTTGCACCCATAGTGGGAATCGATAAACCGCCAGTGGCTATCACCAAAGATTCACAAACAATTGTTCCCAAACTAGTGCTTACTTTATAGCGCGCAGGTAATTGATCTTCAGTTAACGCCGCGACCGATAAAATTTCACAATGGGTATGAATATCAGCGCCAGCTTGTGCGCATTCATCCAACAATAAATTTAAAATATCTTGCGCTTTATTATCACAAAATAATTGGCCTAATTTTTTCTCGTGATAGGGAATGCCATGCTTTAGCACTAAGCCAATAAAATCCCATTGCGTAAAACGCGCGAGTGCAGATTTACAAAAGTGTTCATTAGCGGAGAGATAGTTTTTAGGCAGAACATCTAGATTTGTGAAATTGCAGCGCCCACCACCAGACATCAAAATTTTCTTACCCACTTTATTAGCATGATCGACAAGGATCACTTGACGACCACGTGCACCGGCAACAGCAGCGCACATTAAACCTGCGGCACCAGCACCAATGATTAATACCTGAGTTTGTTGCGGCAGAGTCATAAGCAGTGTCAAGTTACCGGCCACTAAAACAGTGACCGGTAACTGAAGAAGTTCTTGAAAAAATTAGGTTTTAGGAAGAGTCACGCCACGTTGACCCTGGTATTTACCACCGCGATCTTTATACGATGTTTCACAAACTTCATCAGCTTCAAAAAACAACATTTGCGCTACACCTTCGTTAGCGTAAATCTTGGCAGGCAATGGAGTGGTATTAGAAAACTCCAAGGTCACATGCCCTTCCCACTCTGGTTCCAGCGGCGTTACATTTACAATAATGCCACAGCGCGCATAGGTGGATTTACCTAAACAAACCGTGAGCACCGAACGCGGAATTCGGAAATACTCCACTGTTCTGGCCAGCGCGAATGAATTCGGTGGAATAATACATACATCGCTTTTGATATCTACAAAACTTCTTTCGTCAAAGTTTTTGGGATCAACTACAGTCGAATGAACATTAGTAAAAATCTTAAATTCATCGGCGCAACGAACGTCATAACCATAGCTGGAGGTACCGTAGGAAACGATGCGTGCTCCCGCAGTATCGTAACGCACCTGATTTGGCTCAAAGGGTTCGATCATGCCGTGCTGCTCCGCCATGCGGCGCATCCATTTGTCAGATTTAATGCTCATTACTGCTCCCAATGCACCCGCCGTTCAAGCGAGTAAGTTGTTTAGGGGCGGCATGATATCCTGTTTCAATTCAGGTGCCCACTTTTGCCAACCAATTTACACACTTTCATTAATCTTCTGTAACTTCAATATCAGGCATCGCTAGCGATTCCAAGTTCTGCAACCACAAGTTTGCAGCCAACTTACGCGCAATGGTGCGATAAAGATGACTCACCGCAGACTCTGGATCAGCGGCAACTGAGGGTTTGCCGCTGTCTGCATCGACCCGAATCGACAACGCCAAAGGCAGGGAACCGAGGAGCTCAGTCTGGTAGTCATGGGCGATGCGTTCGCCACCACCCGATCCAAAAATATGCTCCTCATGGCCACAGTTACTACAAATATGAGTTGCCATATTTTCCACCACACCCAATATCGGCACGTTAACTTTGCGGAACATTTCAATGCCTTTTTTAGCATCCAGCAAGGCAATATCTTGCGGAGTAGTGACAATCACGGCGCCCGTTACGGGTACTTTTTGCGCGAGAGTAATTTGAATATCACCGGTCCCGGGCGGCATATCAATCAATAAATAATCTACGTCTTGCCAATAGGTTTGCGTCAGCAATTGTTGCAACGCACCACTCACCATAGGCCCACGCCACATCATAGGTGTATTTTCATTTACCAAATAACCCATGGAGTTTGACTGCACTCCATAAGCTTCCACTGGCAGCATAAATTGCTGGCCATTATGGTTTACAACTTGCGGTGGGCGCACAGGCATGCCGAGCATTTGCGGCTGGCTAGGGCCATAAATATCGGCATCCAAAATGGCAACACGAGCACCTTCAGCAGCGAGCGCCAGTGCAAGATTAACAGTGGTGGTGGATTTACCTACACCACCTTTACCCGATGCCACCGCAATAATATTTTTAACTTCTGGCAAGGACTGTTGTGAGTTCGCTGCAGGATTTGCGTACACCGTCCAACCTATATCTAAACCGACTTGCTCAACACCTGCTATTTTATTTAGGGCTTCATTTACTGCAGATGCAATTGTTTCATGCACACTTTTCGCGGGGTAACCCAGTACCAAAGTGACATCTACCTTGGCGCCATTGATAACAATATCTTTCACCGCGCCCAGACTGATTAGATCACGGCCTAAGGTCGGCTCTAAAACTTGTTGCAGTGCTTGCTCAATAACAGAGCGGGTAATGCTGGACATAAAAAACCTCAAAGTAAAAAAAGGGCACCCTCAGGTGCCCTTTCGGTAGACGCATTGTACCAGCTAAATAATTAGCCGTGCTTTCTAGTTCTGCTCTGTTAGCCGTGCTCTAACTCGGCAAGATGCTGCTTATCTAAATGGTGATCTTTTGCGATCAAGACATACACCGAAGGCAATACAAACAAAGTAAAAACAGTACCAATTGCAATACCAAATACCAACACCACGCCAATTGAGTTACGCGCGTGAGCACCGGCACCGCTCGCGAAAATTAAAGGAGTGTGCCCGGCAACAGTTGCAATACTTGTCATCAACACTGGACGTAAGCGAATTACAGCCGCCTGACGAATCGCTTCAATTTTAGTGACGCCCTGCTCTTGCAAACGGTTAGCAAACTCCACCACTAGAATACCGTTACGCGCAATTAAACCCATCAGCGTTACCAAGCCTACTTGTGAATAAATATTTAATGTACTCGATACTGAATCAGTAAAAAATGGCATGGGCGCAGGCATTTGAATAAAGGTAAACACCAACGCACCAAACATTGCCAAAGGTACTGACCCCGCCAAAATAACAATCGGATCACGGAAACTATTGTACTGCGCCGATAACACCAAAAAGATCATCGTAATGGCCATTAAAAAAGCTGGCAAGAAAGTATTACCTTCACGTTTTAATTGACGCGATTCACCGGTGTAATCGACGCTATAATTTTTCGGTAGAATTTTGTGTGCTTCAGTTTCCAACCAAGCCAAAGATTCACCCAACGCTAAACCGCTCACACCACTAATTTTTACCGCGTTTAATTGTTGCATACGGTTGATGCTGCGCGGAGCAGTTGTGTGAGTCATAGTAGCAATTTGATCAAGCCGAATCAGCTTGCCTTCAGGGCCGGTTACGTACAACTTTGTTAAGTCATCTGGCGTTAAACGCTCCGCTCGCTTCACCTGCGGAATCACCTTATAACTCTGCCCTGCCATATTAAACCGATTGACATAATTACCCCCCAACAAAGTACCTAAATCATAAATTACGGTTTGCATATTCAAACCTAAATCTGCCACTTTTTCACGATCAATTTTTAATTGATAATCAGGCTGATCAACTTTTGTATCCAATATACTAAAGTAAAATTTGTGGCTCTCGTTCATAACCTGCTGCAACTTCACCGCATAGTCATAAACTTCTTTTGCATCCGCCGTTGACGCAATTACAAATTCAACGGGGAACTGGCCACCGCCAGGTAAGGCTGGTGGTGTAATAGGTAAAATGCGTACACCTGAAATTTCAGCTAAACTTTTTTGCACTTCTGGCAAGATTTCAAACACACTGCGTGTGCGTTGATCCCATGGTTTGGTAACCATACCGCCAAACCCACCGGTTGGATAAGTAATCTGAAAAGTAAAATCAGTTTCAGGTATCGCCATAAACGCTTTGTTAACAATCTTACTGTAATGTGAAGATTGATCTATGGTGGCGTTAGCAGGGGCATCCACAATACCAAAAATAACACCCTGATCCTCCATGGGCGCCAATTCCTGTTTTGAATTTTGATACAACGGAATACACAGCAGCGAAATACCGATCCAAAACACATAAACAGCTTTGCGATTTTGCAAAGTAACATTTAACTTTTCACTATAAAAGTTCTGAAACCGCGTAAAAATATTTGCTAAAGGTGCGTTAATAACACGATGCGGTTTTAACAAACGCGACGCTAACATCGGCGACAAAGTTACCGCCACAATTGCTGAAATAGTAATTGCACCCGCCAAGGTAATGGCAAATTCACGGAACAAGGTTCCCGTTAATCCACCCTGCAAACCAATGGGCACATAGACTGAAATAAGTGTAACTGTCATCGCCAAAATTGGGCCTGCCAATTCACGGGCAGCAGTAATAGACGCATTGTAAGGTGATAAGCCTTCTTGAATATGCCGCTCAATGTTTTCTACCATCACGATTGCATCATCCACCACCAAGCCTACGCAAAGTACGATGGACAAGAGGGTTAGCAAATTGAGCGAGAAACCGCACAATTCCATAATAAAAAAAGCACCCACTAGCGATAAAGGAATCGCCAATACCGGAATAATAACTGAGCGACTCCAACCCAAAAACAAGAAAATAACTACAACAATAATGAACAAAGTTTCACTTAAGGTTTTAATAACTTCGTGAATAGCAGAATCAATATATTTCGTCGCATCATAAGCCACAGCCCCTTTTAAACCCGACGGCAAATCGGCCTTAATGGCTTCCATTTCTTTGGTTACATTGCGAATAACTTCTAGTGAGTTAGCATTCGGTGCAACCCATACCCCCATAAATACCGCAGTGTCACCTGAATAGTTAACTTCAGTGTTGTAATCTTCTGCGCCCAAAACCACGTCCGCGATATCTTCTAAACGAATAGTACCTTCAGTGTTATGACGTACTACTAAATGCTTGAACTCATCCACTGTTTTTAAATCTGTATCTGCGCGCAAATTAACTTGTGTATAACTACCGCGTGTTTGACCAATTGCTGCTTGTACGTTATTGGCAGCCAGTGCCTGGCGCACCTCCAAAGGCGATACGTTTAATGCTGCTAATTTTTCTGATTTTAACCAAATGCGCATTGCGAAAGTGCGGCCACCTAATACTTCAGCTTTTTGCACACCCGCAATAGCGGTTAAACGCGGTTGCACGGAACGTGTTAAAAAATCAGTAATTTGGTTTTGTTCAAGAATTTTTGAGTTAAATGTTAAATAAGCCGATGCAAATTGGCTATCCGCAGATTCCACTGTAATAGAAGGAATTTCCGATTCAGGAGGTAAATTGCTACGGACCTGATTAACTTTGGCGGTAATCTCCGTCATAGCTTTAAGGGGATCATAATTCAAATGCAAATGCACTTTCACACTCGACAAGGTCATCGCACTGCTGGATTCGATGTAATCAATACCATCTGCAGAAGCAATTGCACGCTCAATAGGAGTCGTAATAAAACCGCGAATTAATTCAGCACTTGCGCCCACATAAACGGTATTAATAGTAATGACAGCAATATCACTGCGGGGATATTGACGCACAGAAAGTGAACTAACCGCTTGAATACCCGCGATTAAAATAAGCAAACTAACAACCAGCGAAAGCACAGGTCGTTTGATAAAAATATCAGTAAATTTCATAAAATTAACTCAATGAAGTTTGAGTGAGAAATAATTTACGGTGAATTAAATAAATAACCATTCTGTTTAATTATCAACAGTTTTAGGTTCTACATTAAATTCTGGGATTGGGGTTTTGCTAATAGCCACCAACTGGCCATTAAACAATTTAAATGCGCCGGCACTAGCCACCATCTCCCCCGCTTTTAAACCATCAACAATTTCAATAAAATCACCACGGGCTTTACCCAAGCGCACAAATTGCTGCCGCGCTTTTAATGCGCCCGTTGTTTTATCTTTTTCAATCACGAAAAGAGTATCGCCAAAAGGCGCAAAAATAACCGACATCACCGGCACGACCAATACCTGAGATGGGTTCGCAAGCGTAACTATTGTTTGCACAGCCATACCAGGAATTAATTTACTGTTACTGTTTTCTAACGAAGATTGCACCGTAGCGTTGCGTGTAGTGGCATTAATTTCTGCGCCTATTGCAGTAATTTCACCTTTTATTATTGTGTTAGAGCCATCCCCTAACTGCACTGTAACAGGCAAGTCTTTGGTCATTTGTACCAACCAATGTTGTGGTACCGGGAAATTCACGCGGACACGATTAGTGGCCTGCAGGGAAACAATCGGTGTACCCACCGGCAAGTCTTGCCCCAAATCCACTTTGCGAATACCTAAGCGACCATCAAACGGAGCTTTAACGACTTTTTTCTCAAGGGTAGTGCGCAAATTGTCCACATCGCCCTGCGCTGATTGATTTTGTTGCAGGGCCGTATCTAACTCATTTTGCGAAACAGTATTTGTCTTACGCAATTGCACCATGCGATCATAGTTAGCCCGTGCCAAATGCAAACGCGCGGTTGCTGCACTTAACTGTGCAGTTTCATTACCGGATTCTTGTAACAAAATAACAGTGCCAGCTTTGACGCGCTCGCCCGACTTGAAGAGAATTTTTTGTACTTTTCCGGAAACCTCTGCCGACACATTAATACCCTCATCTGCCTCTACAGTACCTACAGCGGTGAAAGTATTTGACCATGCCTGATTCTCAGCAGTGAAGACGCTAACGGATTCGGCGGGCTGAACCTGATGCTTACCTGAATCTATCATGGTAAAAATTTGACTGCCTTTAATTGCAACTAACAGGAGAAAAATCCCCAGCAAACTGAGCAGCGCAATGCCTATAGATTTGTATTTATTCATGGTAAAAACCACCTAAAGAAAGAAAGTGAAGATCAAATTTAACTGGAGGGGATTGTGCCACAGGGAGATATAGGTCCAAAACTCACAAATGTCACGATATGTAACCCAGGGCGAGTGTAAGCACTTATGTCAATATCCTTATCTACTGACTTTAATTGCCAATATATGTCAGCTGAAATCGCAAATTCATGCGCATGTTTGCTAATGTTTTTTATTCTAGTTGTTGGTTAGTTTGATGCTTCATTCGTAAAGTCCAATGAAAAGCGCCCGGTGATTGCATCATCACTGGGCGTTGAAAAATATTTTAAGAAGCAATGTTTTAAATAGGGAAATTCCTTTTTACATCACTCTTACTGTTCAGGAGTGAATAAAAGCTCCTGAACAGTCGTAGGGGCTTTTAACCGCAGTTCCCATCACCATCTGTATCAACACAGAAGAAACGGAAGTGACCTGCTGCTTGCCCCAAAATCTTATCGTTTTTATCCACCAAATAGGATTGGATATTCATACGGCAAGAAATTCTACTGGGAGCGACGCTTAATGCAGCAGCGCAGGCAGTCACATCACAATCCGCAGTGGGGTTAAAACTATCCACTGAATAGAGTGCGCCGGAAGACACTTGCGGGCAAAGTGTCGCCGGTGATACTGGTGCTGCTCCGGTATCGACGTGAGCAAATTCATAGGCGTACTTCACCGAATAGCCACCCGCCAACAACTCTGCGCTTACAGCGGTATTTGCACTGTCCATAGCAATTGCGTTGAGCATCGCTTCTGGCGAAGTCCATTGATACAGTGGTCTTGAAACACTGACAACAGTTGGATGTGCGCTATCACCTGAACCAAGCTGGAATGCATCGTTGACGAAAACCTGGCTAGTTGCTTCAGGAATACGCGGATGATTGCGATCTACCGTGGTAGTCACAGAGGTTGAATCACTAAAATTTGCGGTCACTGAGTAGCTCACATCTTTGCCGAGA
>JANYIO010000262.1 GCA_025362015.1 Gammaproteobacteria bacterium
TAGACATCAAAACGGGTGCCGAAATAAAACTAAACGCATGCCTGTTATGGTCGAGAGCAGCTATTCATTATTCCAAGATCCACTCTTGAATATCTTTCATCGCGAAGTTTCTCAATGCTTCTTTCTCTATATCATGAGCATCCAGCAACCATTGCTCTTCCTTGTGCCACTCGGTAGCGCCAAACCAGATTTTTTCAGGAACGATATTTCTATAGCCAGTTTCTCCACGGTAATTTGTATACAAAATTCGTACTACTTTTTTTAATTCGACACTCACCGATTAGCCCTCTTTATTTGGTTGCAATACTTTTCATTATCCCACGTTATTGCGCGTAGAAACGAGCATTTGTAAACACGCAGGAATTAGTTGGGGCATCATACCTTACATGCAAACGCATCATTTATAAATAATTCCATTTGATTCATTTTACTTGCTTCTTGCATAGCGCTACTGGAAACAAAATGCGGGTAGTGCTGATTTAAGCGCCTAAAAAGTTAACTCGCAATTCAGATTGCGTTGAAAATTTTATTGGTGCGATATTTTTGTGCAGAAATAATTTGCAAGCTTAAGCGTCAACATCTGACGTACTACGAATATTTTTTTGAAGTTGTTGACATGCAGGCTTGTTATCATATTTCAAGCGCGAACCATTTTTCGTACTTCATAGAATAAAATAATATAGGTGACTAGTAAAATGTACTAGGGCAATCCTTTGTTGAAGTATCTAACATGCCCACGCTTATTCGGAGACTACATCAAGCGGATGAATTAAAAAACCAATTGCACCATTGTTGTGAAGTAAAATGCCACTTAAGCAATATTCATTTAGCGTTTGACTTTGACAAAAAATTATGAGTGTTGAACAACATTCAAAGCGAAGACCTCCAAAACATGAAACATTTTGCTGCAAACATCAGGAACGTGTGCAGTGGTTATTTGGCCAGGTATTGACCTTCAGCTGGAGGGGAATAGAAGTCTTTTGTAAATTTAAGCGTCACCATTGAGTAGCGATGTTTTACGTAGTGCTGCCTTTTCGAAGTTAAAAAATACGTGAGCGATAACGGCATCATGTGCGAGGAAAAAGGAAAATATGAAAGTAGACCATGCGGCAATATTAAATGCTATTAATCAATATGTTTATGTAAAGGACATAAATGGCTTTTATGTTTACGGCAACGATTCGTTTGCAAAAATATCGGGACTCGATTCAAAACAAATTGTGGGTAAAACGGACTTTGATCTTGCCTGGAGTACTCAAGCAAATGATTGTCGTGATGATGACAACAATGTGTTAAGCGGAAACCATTTGATCAACGTTGAGCGTTATCAAACGCACGAAACGGGGATGACTAAAATTCTGTTAAACCTGGTGCCTTATCATTCCACCAGCGGAGAAGTTGTTGGTGTACTAGGCCACTTCTTTGATTGTAATCAACACCTGATTTTAGAAACCACAGGCATTTTTGATAAAAATAGGCTCTATCTGGAATTTGTTCCTGAGTGGTTATCAACCGCTGAGATTAGAGTGTGTTTTTATCTTATCCACGGTTTTTCTGCCGCGAGAATTTCCGAAAAAACGGGAACAACGACCAGTACGGTGAGGTATCACATCGACAATATCAAAAATAAAATGCAATGCAAAAATAAAAATGACATTACAGAAGTCGCTATGCGCACTGGAATTGCCTGGAAAATTTTCTCCCTTCAACACCAACTCGACGACTAGCGAGAGAATGAGATTATGACATTAATGAATTTTGCAATGGCTGAAGAATTGGTCGCTCATTTAGAACTGGTTAAGCATGTTGAAGGCGGATACTTTCGTGAAACCTATCGCGCCAAAGAAACGATGAATACGCCGCGCGGTATCAGGCATACCATGACAGATATTTACTATTGCCTGCCCAGCGATGATTTTTCCGTTTGGCATAAACTCATTGATTCGGAAGAAACATTTCATTTCCATTATGGCGATCCAGCGATTATTTATTGGATCGAAAACAGAAAAATTGTTACTGAGACCCTGGGTGTTTCACCGATAGGAAATCCAAAAATTGTGATGCCTCCCAATACCTGGTTTGCCATTCGTCCCAGCGGTATTAAACAGCCTGCTGCTTATTCCCTGATGTCTTGCTCGGTGGTTCCCGGATTTGATTATCAAGATTTGGTAATTGCTAACGATTCTCTCATGGATGAGCTTGATGAGAGCGAACATAAGTTAGCATCGAGTTTGCTGAAGAGTTCACGTAACTTACATCCGGTATTGGCATGAAAGCAATAAACATTTATTCGCTACTCGGTTTGATTGTTGTGAGCGCTTCATCTTATGCGGAAACAGTAAAAAATAAAGATGACCTTGTCTTGGATGAGGTGGTGGTGACCGCCCAAAAAAGAACAGAGTCAGATAAAAAAGTTCCTTTATCTATTTCGGTTCTTTCCGGTAAAAATCTGGATACTCTTTTTTCGGCGGGCGATGATGTCCAGGCATTGTCGGGCCACGCCCCCGGTTTATACATTGAATCCTCCAATGGCCGTATAGCACCTCGTTTTTATTTGAGAGGTTTGGGCAATGTTGATTTTGATTTGGCAGCCTCTCAACCCGTGTCGGTTATTTACGATGATGTGGTGCAAGAGAATGTTATTCTCAAAAGTTTTCCGCTGTTTGATATGGAAAACGTTGAGATTGCACGCGGGCCTCAAGGAACCTTGTTTGGTAGAAATACCACAGCAGGTATTGTCAAGTTTACGTCTAAAAAACCCACTACTGAAACCGAAGGGACGGTTAATGTATCTTATGGAACTTATGACTCCATGAATGTGGAATCGGCGATAGGAGGTACGGTGATTGAGGATAAGTTGTTGGGTAGATTATCCGTTCTGACGCAATATCGAAGTGATTGGATCGACAATAATTATACCGGAGTATCCAAGGCTCTAGGTGGGTTGCAGGAATACGCCGGTAGGTTGCAGTTATTGTATTCTCCTGCCGACAATGTGTCGGCGCTTTTCAACTATCATCAACGCTATCTTGACGGTACACAAACGCCGTTTCGAGCAAATGTTTTCACAAAAGGTAGCAATAAACTGAATGAAAATTATGATCGCGATTCGGTTTTTTATGATGGCGGCAATAATAACACCCAGCAATATAATGGCTCCGGTGGTTCCTTAAACGTCAAGGCTAATGTTGATGATATGGACTTGACGGTTATCTCCGCCATAGAGCGTGCAGATGGCACTAATACCGGTGATATTGATGGTGGTGTTGCCGGTGTAGGCCCAGGGTTCATTCCCTTTTCATCGGCCACGATAGATGCTGGAAATATTGATCAGATGACACATGAGGTGCGGCTCGCGAGCACCAACAGCCCTTTTTGGAATTGGTTGGTCGGTGCGTTTTATTTTGATTCGGATTTTTCGGTGTTCACCGACGCAGGTTTTAACTCCGCGAAGGTTTTTCACCACAATAAATCCACCGCATTATTTGCACACAACAGTTATCAATTGAATCAGTTATTAATCGGTGCTGGTATTCGTGTTACGAGTGATGAAAAAGAATTTCATTCCATGGGAATACAACCCATTGATGTTTCTGCTCACAAAGTCAGTGGGGATTTGAGCGCAAACTATTCATTGAGTGACTTAACCAGCGTGTATGGTCGCGTAGCGAATGGTTTTCGTGCGCCCAGTATACAGGGTAGAAATGTTGCGTTTTTTGGGCAACCCTCGGTGGCTAAATCAGAGGATATAGTGTCATTTGAGCTTGGGGTAAAAACCGATATGCTCAACGAAAGACTGCGTGTTAATGCTGCCATTTTTAATTACACGATAAAAAACTTTCAATTATCCGCCATCGGTGGAAGCTCTAATTCCAATGAATTATTGAACGCACACGAGGGACAAGGAAAAGGATTTGAAGCGGATATAGAAGCAATCCCAACCAGCAACACCAAAATAACGATTGGCTACAGTTATAACGATACTAAAATTCGCGACAAGAATTTGTTGACCACAGTTTGCGGTTCCATGCAGTGTACGGTTACCGATCCGGTCAATAGTCAAGGCTTTGCAAAAATCGATGGCAATCCATTTCCGGGTGCTCCCAAAACAAACCTGAATTTTACGCTGTTATACAAAATTCCCTACAAGTCCGGCAATTGGTTTTTGTTAACAGATTGGGTCTATCAGGGCGCTATTAATTTGGCTTTATACGAGTCAAAAGAATTTGTGACTGGGCCACAGTATGAAGGTGGATTGCGTATTGGTTATGAAAATGTAGTGGATCACTATGAATTTTCCATCTTCGCACGAAATGTAACAGACGAAGACAATGTTAAAGGATTTGTAGATTTCAACAACAATACTGGTTTTGTGAACGAACCACGCATTGTGGGTATTGAGTTTCGCATGAACTTGTAGCTTAACGAAAAACAGTTTTCAACCATGAGTAATTTTTTGGATCATCCAGGTGATGATCTTTTGAAATGTGACGAAAGAGTGCCCGATCAGTACCAGCCCAATAAACAGGAGAGCCCTATGAAAAAGCAAGACACTCCCGTATTAAATCTGAGCTTCTTAAATAAATATTCATTGGAAGATGATATTTATTTGCGCGTCGACAAATTGCAAGCACTGTGCGCCACACAAACCATGCTGGATTCTAACGATACCATACCAGACCCCAGTATGCGTTTTCATTACTCGATGGTTATTGAGGAACAAGTAACTGCACTGCGCAGTTTACTCGATCAATTATTTAACTGAGTGTGTATTCAGTCATTGCTGTCCCACAGACTTAAACGAATTTAGAATAATTTTCAACAAAACCCTGTTTTTGTCCATGAAGTATGCTGAACAGCAACGTGCTTTGGAAAAAGCCGAGTCTTTACGAAAGGATAACTGGTCTGACGCTACTAAAAAAATTCCCGATTTGGTTAATGCCTTCGCTATGTTAAAAGCCACTGAGTTGTTAGCACAACAACAATTTCGCAACACTAAAGACCAAAAAAACGTTGTCGATTTGGCCAGGGAAACGCTGGCTAAAAGTATCGCGCAAAATAAAATCATACCTCCGGTGTTGATTAAAGAGCGAGTTCAATCTGTAGAGCAAAAGCGAGAGAACATGTTAGAGAGGTAACGAGTTTTATTTCTAGCAATTCGACATTTTTTAGGCCGCCTCGCAAATCAATGCGTTTATAGATAGGGTATTTGTTCCTGGTTCTAAGTGATTTTTTAATCACGTAGATTGGAAGCCCGTTCGCTTAGGTCTAACGGTTGAGTTACCTGCTTAGTGGTGAGCAGCCGGGGGCAGCCCGGCACCATAAGCTAACACTTTATTAATGGAGCGGCAGTATTATGAGAAACATAGATGCTTTACAAATTGCAAAACTTGCTTTGCAAGAAGTTCGCTTACTACTCCAACAAAAACGATATCAAGAGGCTGGCGAAATTGCAGAGCTTGGTACTGTATTACCGCTAGCAGAAAACAACACAGTGTTGGAATCTCTTACCTACGATAAATTGCTGGGATACGTTACTAAATATCCAGATAGACAAAAATTAACGCATTTTCATCAAACAATATTTGCAATTCAAGAACCAAAGCGGGCGATTAAGAAAACCGAAATGACGAGCCTTGAAAATTAAACAAAGGTTCCCCCGCCAAGTTAGTTGCACAGAGAAAAATATTATCGGGGTTTAAATTTTGAACAAGGCACCTGCAATGATGAGTATGAAAATTACTTACGGTGAAATACTAGAACTATTTAGATATCAGATAGAGTTACGATTAGCGCACGCGAACATATCTTACTGTTCAGGTAAGAGTCCGAGTTTTCAATTTGATGCGGCATATATAATCTTAGGTGTTTTTGGAGAGATTGCACAAACAATCGTGGGCGACTTTTTATTAACAAATCCGCAACCTGAAGCTGGTGCATTTATTGATGAGCTTATGCAAATTATTATTATTGATCACAGAAAAATGCAAACATCAATAACTACACTAGAATGGCTTTTTGAATCTTAAAACACCGTCAAAACGTTTTCGTAACAATGAATAATTTTCAACAAAACCCTGTTTTTGTCCATGAAGTCTGCTGAAAGCATGCAAATATCAATAAGTTACGTGTTGACCTAACTCCCAAAATAAAGTTGATTGTCGAGTAGACCAGCGGAACTTCCTCGCCAGCCCCTCACTGAAACGTGCGTGACACACTCTCGCGTCATACGGCTCTTGTTATTCAAGTTCGCTATCACATAACCCAAATGCGCAAACAAGCCAGGATTTTGTTGTTTGATCTACTTTAACCAAGTACCTGCACGCCAACTGCTGGCTCTATTCTTCGGATATTTACATTGCACCCAACGAATCAAATGCAGCTCGATAGTTGATTGTATGCGTTCTAACTGTCCGGCTTATATCGAAAAGCAACGAACAAACTACCGCCAATAAAGCAAGGCAACAAAAATCAGAGATGCTAAAGCGCTCAAAATCCCATTGGACTTATGACCCACCAGACTGTGCGGATACGTCATGGCTAGAGTAAAAACGACAACCGTGACGCGCACGCCGGGTTGCGGATGATGGCCCGATAATAGGAGCGTATTTGCTCGCAATACACACACCAGTAAGTGCGTAAAACACTGTAAAAGGGGGTAGGGTCAAGCGGCGAATCACGTAAGCGCTTTTCTTCTTCATCCAGCTCTTGCTGGATTTCATTGAGGTAATGCAAGAGTTCATGCTTATCCAATGAATCTGCCCATGCGACAAAATTACCGAGGGGATAGTTAGGCGTCACGGTGACGATGCAGACTTTGGCTTTGATGGTTTGTTTTAGTGACATGTCTATTCCTTAGCGGTGCTCCATTATCGGAGCAATATTTCCATAATATCTTGCCAAAATCAAGCTCTGATTTCAGAGCACGTAAAAAATGAATATTATTGGCCCTCGAGTTCAACAACTTCGAGAATCTCAAGGTTTAACCCAGGAAGAATTGAGCGCGCGCTGTAATTTGATTGGGTGGGATATTAGCCGTGGCACCCTCGCCAAAATAGAAGCTCAAGTGAGGCGAATAACCGACGATGAAGTTCCGTTGCTTGCGCAGGCTTTAAACGTAAGTATCGCGCAACTCTATAAATAAATGACTTATTTGCAACCATTGCATATAAAAATTACCGGTTACAGTTTGCACTACAACAAAAAAGACCACCGAGCTTGATTTTGTGGGTCTCGAATAATAGAACGGTAATACGCTCGAACTTGAGCACAGTAGAAGCACCAATACTTCTGCAAAGTACAACCGTGATCAGAAACATTATTGCGGATTTGTTTCTCTTGAGCGTCTAGTTCATTTTGAATTTCATCGAGAAGCCTTAGCACCTGCTGCTTATCAAATAACTCGGCCCATTCCAACAACTCTCGTAACGGAAAGTTGGGTTCCAATTTATTAATGCATATTTTTTCTTTTAAGATTTCCTTCGTTGACATATTCATTCCTTCGAAAAATAAATTTAATGATGAATTACAAACAAGACTCAATCGCCTTTGTGCGCAGGCCTATCAAAGCACGCAAAACTATAAAAATTGAAATAAGCTTCTTCTGCTTCAGGCAGAATGCCACGAGTCATTAGCTCAAAAGCGGGAACATCAGCTAACAAAGCAAAATGTTCTGATGATATTATTTTTTCCAATAAAGTCCCAAGCTCGCCAACAAGGAATTCTTTTGCTGCTGAAGAGGATGAAGCAAGAAGAATATTTCGCAATAAAACAGCGCTGTGTTTTAGCTGATTAAAATTATTTCTTG
>JANYIO010000269.1 GCA_025362015.1 Gammaproteobacteria bacterium
CAGGAAAGACGCTAGTAGGTTTGAAAATAGCTACAGCACATAACAACCCACAAGACGAGGAGTATGCAGTATTTCTTTCGGGTATGGGCCACTAGTTGATGTGCTTCGCGAAGCGTTAGCACGGGATAGCGCTAGGCAAAATGACACAATAGCAATAGGTACAGCACGACGTGAAACCGCTAGTTTTATACAAAATATTCACCACTTTAGAGATGAAGCATTAAAAGATAAACAACCAGCTCCCCCAGAGAAAGTAGTTATCTTTGATGAAGCACAGCGTGCTTGGAATCAAAGAAAAGCTTCTGATTTTATGCAGAGAAAACGTAATCAATCTAATTTTAATCAATCAGAACCAGAATTTTTAATTAGTGTTATGGATCGTCATAAGGATTGGTGCGTAATTATTGCGCTAATTGGCGGAGGGCAAGAAATTAATGATGGAGAGGCAGGGCTAAATGGATGGTTTTCTGCATTGGCAGAAAAATTTCCTGATTGGGATATATATTATTCGGAAAAACTCAGGCAAAAAGAATATGCGGGCAATGATATTCAAATTGATCTTCTTAAAAAGAATCAAGCTAAAAGCGAGCCTTGTTTGCATCTCACTACTTCTATGCGTTCTTTCCGAGCTGAAAAATTATCGCATCTTATTCATTATCTAATTCATAACCAATGTGCTGAGGCAAAAATATTATCTGCCCAAATTATAGATAATTTTCCAATTTTTGTTACTCGTGATTTAGTTAATGCAAAAAAATGGATAAAGAGCAAAGTAAAAGGCTTAGAAACTAGTGGTCTTATCGCCTCATCTGGTGCAAAACGTTTAAAGGCAGATGGTATTTTTGTTGATAACACAATACAAGTTGAAGATTGGTTTTTAAACGATCGCGATGATGTGCGTTCTTCTCATTTTCTTGAAGATACAGCTACTGAGTTTGATATTCAGGGTTTGGAGTTGGATTGGTGCATTGTGGCTTGGGATGCGGATTATCGTTACTGTAGCCATAAATTTGAACATTGGAAATTTAAGGGAAGCAAATGGGAGCGAAGAAGGAAGGAAGATCAGCAGCGTTACTTAGAAAACTCTTATCGAGTTTTGCTTACTCGTGCTCGACAAGGAATGGTTATTTATATTCCTGTTGGTGAACCGACAGATGCCACACGACTTCCTGAATTTTACGATCAAACATACGAATATCTACTTGAGTGTGGCCTGCAAAGTTTGCCAACTTAAAAATGTAACGGCTGAAAATTGGTTGTTGTATGACTCGATGAATGCGGAAATAGAAGGTTACATCCCCCATCGCTAATTCCAGCAACAATTACCTATAGTCATACAAGTAGTATTTATTGCGGCATTGTTTTTTGATATTCCGTCGCAGTTGATTCATCATTTTGATCAATTTTTATTTTCCGCATTTCTTTAATCCGTGTATCAGGATCATTTATCGAAATATCATCGGTTTCGTCGCCGCCTTCCATGCGTGTCTTTGGGCCGTTGCCGCGTTCATTGGGATGAACATAATCTTTTTCGCGGATGGATGTCATGTTAAGTACCTCATGATTTACCTACTGTTTAGAGTTGCATCAATTGTATGTACTTAAAGCGAGGCCGTAAGTTATCTAGCGAACCTAATGTAATTTTTTGAAGAAGCAAACATGTGGTTAGCCCTATATGAAATTATCTAAACCATTTTGTTGACGTCAACAAAATGGTCGCATTGGCTGCGTTACCCACGTATTGGCGATTTTTGTGAGGTGGAAATACGTGGAGAATTTGTACTTGAACTTTCCTTGCATTGACGGCATCTCATTTGAGATACATAATAATAAAAACACAGGAGTCAAAACATGGCTACACACAGTTCTATGCTCCATATTCGCGTGGATGATGACACCAAAGAGCAAGCTACTGTTGCGCTGACCGCTATGGGTTTGTCTGTATCTGACGCTGTCCGTTTATTTCTACGGCGCGTGGTTATTGACCAGGCATTTCCATTGGAGCTCAAGGTTCCTAATGCCGAAACTCGCGCCGCAATGGCGGAGGCTGAAGCTATAGTACGTGCTCGCCGTGCCCGTTTTACCACAGCAACTGAGTTGTTTGATGACCTTGAAAAAAACGGCAGCAAGTAAACGCGCCGTTTTGTCGCGCGCTGCAGATTACACAAAATCTTTTCTGAAGGATTGGGAGTGGTTATCCCGGTCTGGCCGTTATGATAGGAATCGGCTTAAGGAAGCTATGCTGTTGTTAATCGCTAATGATGCACCGCTCGGTGCTGAATGGCTGGATCACCCTCTTAAATGTGAGTGGGAGGGTCATAGGGAGTGTCATATTGGTGGAGATTTTTTATTAGCCTATAAGATCGATGATAGTGGAAAAACGGGGTTAATCGTATTTGTTCGTGCCGGTACTCACGCGGAGTTGTTCAGCGAATAAGGCAACGGCCGTTGTATAAAATAGCCCCTTGCGGCTACTTCTGACAATCCACACAATAAACCGTAGTCCTGTCACCCATGCGCACTTCTTTCAGCGCTTTATCGCAATTTGTACAAGCTTCACCGCCACGCCCATAAACCAGTAATTGCTGTTTAAAGTAACCGGGTTTGCCATCGCCGCCGACAAAATCGCGCAGGGTTGTGCCTCCCTGGTCGATGGAGCGTTGCAGAATTACTTTGATATCGCTTACTAAATCTTCGCAATTTTTGCGTGTGAGTGTGCCGGCTTTGCGGATGGGTTTGATGCGCGACATAAACAAAGATTCATTCGCATAAATGTTGCCAACACCGACGACTATGTGGCTGTCCATAATAAATTGTTTGACGGCCTGGCTGCGTTTGCGGCTGCGTTCAAATAAGTATTCAGCGGTGAAGGTATCGGTGAGTGGTTCGGGGCCGAGTTTATTGAGCAGCGAGTGTTCCTCGGGGTTACCTTCTATCCACAACAAGCAACCGAAACGACGTGGGTCGTGGTAGCGCAGGGCGAGCTTGCCAAACACCCAATCGAAATGATCGTGGCTATTTGGGGGAGCTGAAGCTTCGACAATGCGTAAGTTGCCGGACATGCCAAGGTGAATCATGGCGTGCCCTTTGGCGAATTCGAACAGGAGATATTTGCCGCGACGAGTGATGTTGAGTAAGCGCTGTTCGGTGATGAGATTTGGTAACTCGGTTGGGATTGGCCAACGTAAATTGGGGCGACGAATAATAACTTGCTTAACAGTGTGTTTGACTATGTGCGGGCTTATGCCCCTCAGGGTAGTTTCAACTTCGGGTAATTCGGGCATGGCGACCTGCAACGGAATTTTTAGGGTGTGTAAAAAGTGAAGTTAACTGGCATTTACTCTGAGAATTAAATTTAGTTGATTGGTGAGCAGTTGAAAATCTTCAAATTGGCGCGGGCTTAAAATTTCTCCGGCATTATCAGCATAGAGAATGGCAACCAAACGCTTATCCTTCTTGAGCGGTGCCAGCATGATATCACCATTGTGAGCTAGCGGCGCTAAAGCTCCGAGGGGTTTAACGGCTAGCGCCGGTTGGTACCACATGGGTACTTGAGTGCGTAAAAAATCGTGCAGCAATTCGCCTTTGTGCAATGTATCCAGCTCAATGCGCACTTTTTGCCGCCACAGGCTGGTGTCTTTACCGGCGACATAGCGGACATCAATACATTTGGACTTGTAATCCAGCATCGCAATGGTGACACGCTCTATACCGGAACCTTCATGCAGTGCCGATACAGAAAACTGCATGACTTTAGATAGATCGCCACCATCAAGCATAAATTTAAGAATGTAATTGAGTAGTTGCTGAAATTCGTACCCTGTTTGAATCGCGACATCAACGGGTAAGGTGTCAATAACGTTGAGGCTTGGTAATGCCGGAAGCAGCATTTCAGCACCGTAACTTTTAGCGACTATGGCTGCTTCTTCGGCCATTTGCGCAACTTGCTTTTTGGCGGCATCAAGCGTGATGTCGCACAGCTGACTGACCTGGGAATAAATACGTGCCATTTCCGGTGAGCTTGTACCCTTATGGATATATTTGCTCAAATCATTGCCAAGGTTAACGGCGCGAATCATATTGTTTGGTTGGAGGTTTTCTTCACTGGATTCGCGCACGAGTTCGCCGAGTGACCATTCTTTAATAAGACTTTTGTTAATTTGATCAATTTCAACACCTAAATATTCCAGCGAAATGGCCTGCTCTTTTTCCGGGTGAAGATCGCGAGCAGTAACAAACTGTTCAGCCGCTTCATGACCTGACGACAGCAAGGCTAATTCACCGATATTGCGCAGCAGTGCAGCAATAAAAACTTGCTCTTTGTTTTCTCCATTCAAGTAGGGAACCATTGCTTTAGCTTGTACAGCGGCATGAAATGACTTTGCCAGGCGCTGAATTAACAGCTCTTTGGGTTTTCCCTTCAAAAAACTGTCGATCAATGTAGAAGCGAGCGTGATATTTTTAAGGTTGTTGAAGCCAAGTTGGGCAACGGCACGTGACACTGTACGAATGGGGTTGAAGGTGCGGTTAAAGTGTATGGAATTAGATATTTTGAGAACCTTTGAGGTCAAATCGGCATCGCGCAAAATGATTTTGGTCAGGTCATTAGTGCGGCAATCATCGTGGTCACTAAGTTCGCAAATATCCTTAACAACGGAGTTTAATGAGGGTAAATCTTTGTTAGCCAAGGTTCGCATCCAAGCGTCTAGACCGCGAATCTCACCCATAAGCTACGCCTGATAAAGTGTGTGGTAAGTCACAGTTTAGATGAGATTTTTTTATTTGTGGGAGGTGAACCCGCAAAAAATAGACTTTGTGGGCATAAAAAAACCCAGCATTGCTGGGTTTTTCATAAGCGCATCAAGCAGAACATGAATATGGACTTACTTGATTTTGCCTTCTTTATAAATTACATGCTGACGTACAACGGGATCAAATTTTTTGATTTCCATTTTTTCTGGCATGGTGCGCTTGTTTTTGTCGGTCGTGTAAAAGTGACCGGTACCAGCACTTGAGTTAAGACGAATTTTATCGCGCATGACACTTGCTCCTATCTAGTAAGCTTTTAAATTAGTAAGCTTTTAAACTTTTTCGCCGCGGCCGCGGATTTCAGCCAAAACTACATCGATACCACGTTTGTCTATTGTACGCATACCTTTAGGGGTTAGGCGCAAAGAAACAGAACGCTTTTCAGTTTCTACCCAAAAACGATGGGTGTGTAGGTTTGGCAAAAAACGACGCTTGGTGTGGTTTTTTGCGTGAGAAACATTGCAACCAGTAATTGGACGCTTACCAGTAACTTGACATACCTTAGACATTCTATTGCCTCATTTTAAATTCAGCGCGCTAAGCCAGAAGATACGGCTGGTAACGCTGGGTTAAGCTGTAAAGCAGATTAACAACCAGCTTGGAGCGGTGTTGTTAGCGGCCATATTTTCTAAAAACAGTTTTCTAAACGCGGTTTTTGTGGGGGTTATAGTTGCTAACCTTGCTGGAAAGCGCGCTAATATTGCTGAAAGCGCGCTAGGCAGACACAAATTTGGGGTGCTTCAAACAACCCTGCCGCAGAGAGCCGCGTTTTATACCAAAACAGCCCCCCAATAGCAACGACTAGCTGTTTTTTTGGCCAAAAAACTCTGATTAACGCTGAAAATTTGTCCTTTGTGCAAAAAATTTCTCGTTGCGCGCAAAAATTTCCGGTTAGTTGTACAAATTATATTAATCCGCGCTCCGCGAAAGAAATAACTTCTTTATCTCCAACGATCATGTGGTCGATAACACGTACACCCACCAGATCCAACGCTTCTTGCAAACGCCGAGTGAGGTGTTGGTCGGCCTGGCTAGGCTCAGCTACGCCAGAGGGATGGTTGTGGGCAAGAATTGCCGCTGCCGCATTGCGAGCTAAGGCTTTTTTGACCACTTCACGTGGATAAACGCTGGCGCCATCGATAGTACCAAAAAAGATTTCATCATAAGCGATGAGGCGATTCTGGCTGTCCAAAAACAACACGGCAAAGACTTCTTGCGGCTGGTGTCGCAATTGGGCACTAAGGTAGGTGCGCACTAGATCTGGGCTGGTCAGTAAGTCGCCTTCTTTCATGCTGGCAGAAAGATGGCGTCGCGCCATTTCGAGCACTGCTTGTAGTTGAGCATATTTGGCCGAACCTAAGCCCAGGCCGCGACAAAAATCTGTTTGGCTGGCTTCTAGCAGCGGCCTTAAACCACCATATTGCTGCAAAAGCTCGCGCGCAAGATCTACCGCAGATTTTCCCGCGCAACCCGTGCGCAGGAAAATGGCGAGTAATTCGGCATCAGATAAGGCCTTAGGGCCAAGGTTTAAAAGTTTTTCGCGCGGGCGTTCGGCGGCGGGCCAATCGGCTATAGACATAGAGTTCTCCTTCTCTGCAAGTTAAAATCCCTTAAAGCATCGGCGGTAAATAATACGCCAATGTACGAAACAATTTTGAGGCAATGCCCGAAACTGTATGCACAGAATGGTGTTTGTATGCCGAGTCGTCAAGTTTTTTTGCATTTGTGGCACATTGGGCCTGTATTTGTAATACTTCCGGCGTTAGCAAGTGGTTACATTGCGCTACAATCTATTTCTATCTCAATAAACTTTACTCAAATTAAACAGGCGCAGTGAATGAATTCACTCACAAACAAGCAAATATTACTCGGTGTAACCGGTGGCATTGCAGCCTATAAAAGTGCTGACCTCGTGCGTCGTTTGCAAGACGCAGGGGCTAGCGTACGGGTGGTGATGACAACCGCCGCGCAAGAATTTATAACTCCGCTAACAATGCAGGCGCTTTCAGGTAACCCGGTGCATACCGCCTTGCTTGATCCTGCTGCAGAGGCGGGTATGGGCCATATTCAGTTGGCACGCTGGGCTGATGTGGTGTTGATAGCGCCGGCCAGTGCAAATTTTATCGCCCGCTTAGCCCAAGGCCAGGGCGATGATTTGCTGACAACAATTTGCTTGGCTACTGCTGCCCCTATTGCCGTAGCGCCGGCGATGAACCAGGGCATGTGGCTGAATGCCAGTACTCAAGCCAATCTGCGAATTCTGCTTGAACGCAAAGTACAGATCTTTGGCCCCGCCGATGGTGGGCAAGCTTGCGGCGATGTTGGCCCAGGTCGTATGTTGGAGCCGCTGCAATTGATTGATGCAGTTGCGGGCATGTTTCAAAGCGGTTTACTCGCCGGTAAAAAAGTGGTGATCACCGCTGGTCCAACACGGGAAGCTCTTGATCCAGTGCGTTATATTAGCAATCATAGCTCCGGTAAAATGGGTTATGCCTTGGCGCAAGCTGCGATGGAAGCCGGGGCAAAAACAATACTCATTTCGGGCCCGACACAATTGGCGGCACCTGAACGTATCGAATGCATTTCGGTGACTACGGCAGAAGAAATGCTACAGGCGAGTTTGGCGCATGTACCTGGGTGCGATATATTTATTGCCGCTGCTGCGGTTGCTGATTATCGTGCTGCACAGATTGCACCGCAAAAAATAAAAAAAACTCTGGACGATTCGTTAACATTAATGTTGATAAAAAATCCAGATATAGTGGCAACGATTGCAGCGTTAAAAAACAAGCCTTATACCGTTGGATTTGCGGCGGAAAGTGAAAACTTGCTCGATTATGCACAGCAAAAATTACAGCGGAAAAATTTGGATTTAATGATTGCCAATAACATTGGCAGTGAAGGCATAGGTTTTAACAGTGACGATAATGCAGTAACAATTATTGACGCCCAGCAATCTCAGGAATTGACCAAGCGAAGTAAACAGCAGCTGGCCCGTGATTTGATTGTAATTATGGCGAAAAATTTAATGGATAATCAATAGTTTAATTTACTAGAAACCACCAAGGGGCCAGTGTGGACGATCTCGATAATAAAATTCCGAACATTATAAAAAAACCAATTGCACAAGCCGCAGCAACTTCGGTAGCTTCCCGTGCAGCATTAAAGTCACAAGAACAAGCCAAGACAAAAGCTGCAGCGCAGCAGCGCATGCTTTTTATTTTTCTTGGTGCCGCATTTGTGGTTAATTTAATCGCGGGTTATTTTCTTTTTGGAATCATGGTACAAGACGTAACGAGTGCTAATACGCAGCGAGCTATTGACGGTGAAATGGATGCGCGAATAAAAAGTGCGAGTATATTTTTGAATAACAATCAACAGAAAATAAATGAGCTTGCACATCACTCGGCTTTTATTCAGGCACTCAGCGAAAAAAATAAAGATGCTTTCCTGGTGCTGAGTAATTCATTTGTAACGCAGTTTGAGGATGCTCTTGGGCTGACAATTTTTGTTGTCGGCGAAGCCCAAATTGATCGCGATAATGTTATACCTATACGTTTTTCTGAACTGGATCTAATTCGCCGCGCGGAACATCGGCTAAATTATACTGCAGAGGCGGCATTGATTAATGACAGCTGGCAAATTCACTTTGTTAGCCCGGTTGCAGTTGACAAAGAGCAACCTGTGCTCGGCACCTTAATGGTTACGCTAAATGCCAAAGGTCTTAGTAAAGACTTTACTTCTACTGACAGCAATTTAGGTGAAAGTATTTTGCAACAAAAGTTTGTCAATTCTGCAGCACAGAATATTATTAAATTTGGAATTAGCAGTAGCAATATTAGTCATGAAAAAGCAATACCAAATAGCAATTGGCAAATTAAATTTACGCCATCAGACGATTTGTTAGAAAGAGCTGCTGAGCCACCTACATACTGGGCAATAGCTATTGGCTGCAGTACAGCCTTGAGTTTATTGTTAGCGCTGGTACTGAGTCGCTACTTAGTTAGGCATGCAAAAATTGCCGAACAACAACTGGCACCCACAGTGGCAGATGTTAGTAAAACAGCGACAGGGCCTACTACCGATACGGCATTACGCAATACGCTCTTCCAAAAGCAGGATATTTTAGACATTGCTGTTATCGATGAAGATGAAAATATATTAGGGTTACACGATATCAGCAAGAAAAAACAAGCTACTGCAACGTCGTTTGTGGACGATGCTAGCATTCCCATAACTATTTTTCGTTCATATGATATTCGCGGCATAGTGGGTACAGATTTAAATATAAATTTAGCGGAAAAAATTGGCCAAGCCGTTGGCAGTGAAGCGCTTGATCAAGGTGAACATCAATTAATTGTGGCGCGCGATGCGCGAAATCATAGTCAGGAATTAACGAATGCACTGATTAAAGGAATTTTGCGTAGTGGCTGCAACGTTATCAATGTGGGCATTGTGCCCACACCGGTGATGTATTTTGCCACCTATCATTTTGATGATGTTCGCAGTGGTGTTATGGTGACAGCCAGTCATAATCCTGCAGAATATAATGGCTTTAAAGTAGTCATTAACAATAATGCGTTGGCAGATGAAGCAGTCATGGAGCTACGTACGCGTATTATAACCAAGCGCGTGCATCAAGGTGTAGGAGAAGAAAGTTTTCGCGAAATTCTTCCGCATTATATTGAACGAATTTTTTCCGATGTGGCATTGGCTGGTAATGTGTCGCTGGTTATTGATGCTGGAAATGCGGTAACAGGTATAGTCGCCCCGCAATTATTTGAAGAGTTAGGTTGTGTAGTTACGCCTCTCTATTGCGAGTTGGATGGTAACTTTCCTAATCATGACCCAGATCCAACGCAAGAAAAAAACTTGCAGGATTTAATTGCAAAAGTTCAAGCTGTAAACGCTGATCTGGGCGTAGCATTTGATGGAGATGGTGATCGCTTGGTTGTCGTTACCGCTAAAGGTGAAATCATTTGGCCCGATCGTTTACTAATGTTATTTGCCAAAGATATCCTGGCGCGTAATCCTGGTGCAGATGTATTGTTTGATGTGAAATGCTCACGTCAACTTAATCAAGTTATCAGTGGTTATGGTGGTCGCCCGATTATGTGGAAAACCGGGCATTCACCGATGAAAGCCAAAATGGTAGAGACGGGAGCGCTTATCGGGGGAGAATATTCCGGGCATATTTTTATCAAAGATCGCTGGTATGGTTTTGATGATGGGATGTATGCGATGGCGCGCTTACTGGAAATTATTACGTTGCGCGATCAAAAAATTGACGATATTTTTGCCAGTTTTCCACAATTATTTACCACGCCAGAAATAAAAGTTGCAGTGCCTGATAAACTAAAGTTTGAGTTAATAAAGAAAGTTGCCGAACAAGGTGATTTTAAAAATGGAAATATCACCCTCATTGATGGTGTTCGTGTTGATTATAGTAAAGGCTGGGGCTTGGTGCGTGCCTCTAATACATCGCCTGCACTTACTTTACGTTTTGAAGCGGAAAACGAAGAAGCATTGGAAGTTATCAAACAAATATTCAAGCGTGAATTGTTAAAAATAGATAGCAACCTCGTACTTAATTTTTAAATTAATGCGTATAAAATTTATAGCTAGTAACTTTTAAATTTACAGGAAAAATTATGTCTCTTAGTCGTGAATCGGCGATGAATGTCGCCAATGTATTAACCGAAGCCCTGCCCTATATCCAACGCTTCACCGGCAAAACTATAGTGGTTAAATTTGGCGGTAATGCCATGGTTGATGAAGCCCTGCAAAATAGTTTTGCGCGCGATATCGTATTAATGAAGCTGGTTGGTATGAACCCTATTGTCGTTCATGGCGGTGGTCCGCAAATCGACGATTTATTAAAAAAATTAAATATTAAATCTGAATTTGTCAGCGGTATGCGGGTAACAGATAGCGCTACTATGGATATAGTAGAAATGGTTCTCGGTGGGACAGTAAATAAACAAATTGTCAGCTTGATAAATCGTAATGGCGGTCAAGCTATTGGCTTGACGGGTAAAGATGGCCAATTAATTCGCGCACGTAAATTAACCGTGACGCACAAAACGCCAGAAATGCTTGCACCAGAAATTGTCGATATCGGTCATGTAGGTGAAGTGTCAGGTGTTAATACTGCAGTAATTAATATGTTACTGAATAGTGATTTTATTCCCGTCATTGCACCGATTGGTGTTGGCGATGACGGTGCGTCTTACAATATTAATGCAGATTTAGTCGCTGGAAAGATTGCAGAAGTTTTGCGCGCTGAAAAATTAATGCTATTGACGAATGTCGCTGGTTTGCAAGATAAGCAAGGTAAGGTATTAACGGGATTGAGTACCACGCAAGTGGATGGCTTAATTGCTGATGGCACTATATACGGTGGAATGTTGCCCAAAATAGCTTGCGCTTTAGATGCTGTAAAAGGTGGTGTTACCAGCGCTCATATTATCGATGGCCGTGTTGACCACGCCGTACTGCTAGAAATTTTCACTGACGCTGGTGTGGGTACTTTAATTACCAACAAAAGTAAGAAATAAATTAGTTGTTAGCACCCTTAATCGCAATTATGTATTTTTTACAAAACACCACGGACTGAGGTATTTCGCTATGATTAAAACAGGCATTAAAACTTCACGTCGTCAGCAAATTCTGGCGGCGCTAGCAAAAATGCTGGAAGAAAGCCCTGGTGAGCGGATTACCACAGCTGCGTTAGCAAAAACCGTAGGGTTTTCTGAGGCGGCTTTATATCGCCACTTTCCCAGTAAAACGAAAATGTTTGAAGGGCTAATTGAGTTTATTGAAGAAACTATTTTTTCGCGGATTACGATTATTTTAGCGGAAGAAAAAACAACGCTAAAACGTTGCGAACAAATCGTACATTTGTTGCTTACCTTTGCCGAGCGTAATCCAGGGATGTCGCGATTGCTGGTGGGCGATGCATTGACGGGAGAAACTGAGCGTTTACGCCAACGTATAGCGCAATTTTTCGATCGTGTAGAGGCCCAATTAAAGCAGGTGTTGCGTGAGGCAGCACTGCGTGATGGTTTGCATTTCGTTATTTCTGATGCCGCTATGGCGCATTTACTGATGGCTTATATTGATGGTTGCATTACGCAATTTGTTCGTAGCGAATTTCAACGCTTTCCTACACTTTACTGGCTGGTGCAGTGGCAGGTTATGGCGCCGAGTTTCTTGCAACAACCGTTAGCCGTTAGCGAAATCTAAATTGCCGGCTTGGCATTAAACTTATGGTGTTTTAGGTTTGCTAATTTCAATAAAGCGTTTTTTATCTTGCTCGTATTTATCGGCAGCCGTTTTAAATTCAAGTTCACGTTGTTGAATTTGCGACGTCACTTCTTTTTCTTCAGCATGCAGCGTTGTAATGTTCTTTAATAACTCATCTGATATTTTTTGATTATTGCGTTCCAGTGTTGCTGCATGGGTTTCCTGATTTTTGAGTTGCGATTTAACACCAAATAAATTTGCTTGTAAGATATTAATATTGTCGCGCAATTCCTGCAGATTGCGAGTCTTGGCTGCATCAATATCACCAACACCGCTGTAACTGCGGCGCAACTGAATATCAATAAGTGACTGCTCTTTAGCTGCTTTTCTTTCTTTGGCGATACGTTCTGCATCGGCATCGCTGGGTGACGGCGGGATTACTTTAATTACAGCACCATTGACGGTAACAATTTCATAACCTCCGCGAACGTATTGTGGCGGAATGGTTTGTGCGACAACTTTTGTTCCCTGTTCATTGGTGTAACGATAAAAATTTTTATTAATTATTTTTGAGTCGTCTGCATACACCATTCCGGCATTTAAAAAATTGCTAATAAGCAATGCTTGTAAAAAAATTATTAGTCGATTTTTCATAAGTTACAAATTCATTCTCGATAAATTACATCAATCATTAGTCGGTGTTCAATGTCGCCCCGCCGGTTAGTATTAAAACTACTCTACACCGTAGGTATTACGATACGCTTTAATATTGTCCACCATCTCCTGTTGGTCGGCCTGGCTTTCAAGATAGTGAATAATATGGTTGAGGTTAATAATGCTTACCACCGGAATACTAAAGGCCTGTTCGACCTCTTGAATGGCGGAAAGCTTACCCTGGCCTTTTTCCTGACGGTTTAAACCAATTAATACTGCCGCGGGTTGCGCCCCTGCTGCTTTTATAATAGACATCACTTCACGCACCGCAGTTCCGGCGGTAATAACATCATCCACAATCAGCACTCGCCCTCGTAAGGGGGCGCCGACCAAAGTACCGCCCTCACCATGGTCTTTGGCTTCTTTACGATTGTAACAGTAAGGTAAATCTCGCTGGAACTGATCCGCCAGCGCTATAGCGGCTGTTGCCGCTAATGGGATGCCTTTATAGGCGGGGCCGAAGATTATATCAAACTCAATATTGGCAGCGTTGATGGCTGCCGCATAATAGCGACCTAGTTCAGCTAAGGCGCTACCGGTTTGAAAACGACCAGCATTAAAAAAATAAGGGCTGGTACGGCCAGATTTAAGCGTAAATTCACCAAAACACAGTGCTTGGTGTTTAATCGCCAGCTGAATAAAGTCATGCTGGTATTTTTGCATGCAAAACTCCTATTTATGAACTAACTTTGAAGAAGCTAAGAATAAAATTTTATGGGTATGTGTGTTGAACTCAACAATCTTTTAGTTATCTAGTGGATTTTCTTTTTCCAGTCTCCCCAAGAAACACAAAATTTGTAACTTTTTGAGACATAGGTAACACTTTTTGATAAACCTTGGGTATCATACACAGTCCGTAATCAAGGAGCTAACATGAGAGTTATCAGTCTGAGCGTCGATGGCATTTTGCAAGCGGCAAAACGCGGTTTGTATGAGTGGCTAGCGAATCAAGATGCAGACTTAATTTGTCTACAGGATCTTCGTGCATTAGAGCGCGAAATTGATAAACCGGAGTTCCAGCTTGACGGTTATTTTGCCTATTTCTTTGATTCAGGAACAAAACATTACAACGGCGTAGCGATTTATACCCGGGTTCAACCCAAAGCACTTATCTATGGATTAGGCTTCGCCTCAGGTGTGGACATGGAGGGCCGCTATCTACAAGTTGACTATGAACAGCTTAGCGTGGGTTCATTGCTTGCTCCCAGCGCTATTTCCGAATTGGAATCACAAGAGGTCAAAATTAAATTTTTTGACGACTTCCAGGCACATCTAGATAAAATCACTCGAAAGCGCCGCGAATATATTTTTTGCGGTAATTGGGCCATGGCGCACACTGCGCGTGATGTTACCAACAGTGTTGAGAATCAACACAACTCCGGGTTTTTATCGCACGAGCGCCAATGGTTGAGCCAGCTGTTTAATCAGCTTGGTTATGTGGATGCTTTCCGTCGCGATAACCGCGATAGCGATGAATACAGTTGGTGGCCAAGCGGGACGAAAGGTGAAGGTGAAGGTTGGCGTACGGATTTCCAGGTTGTTTCTAATAGCCTTGGTGCGAGAGTTGAGTATGCAGCTATTTACAAAACGCAGCAATTTTCCAGTCATTTACCGGTTATCATTGATTACGATATTGAACTGCCGCAATAACATTTTTGTTGGTTGAATAAAAACTTGCCATAGAGTTTTTCTCCTATTGAAAAGCGGGCGAGTTTTTTGTTTCTGAGTATTCGAAAAAATAATTGTCTAGCTGCTGCTTGGCAATTGTCACTGGCTACAGTACTGAATGTAACGCTAAAAATATTTATAGTTTCTTCGCTATAAAATGGTTTTCCAGCCAACTTTCTAATATTAGGCGTGCGGCAATAGAGTCTACTGGATTATTTTTATAATCGCGCGAGCCGCCACGCCGCATCACTTCTCCTTTTGCTTCAAAGCTGGAAAGACGTTCATCGACCATTTCAATCTTAACCGCAAACCTGCCGTGTAAACGGTTGGCAAATTTGCGTGCACGTACACTGAGTTCACTTTCGCTATCATCCATGTTTAAGGGCAGGCCGATCAGAGTTAAATCCGGCTGCCATTCTTTAATTATTTTTTCGACTTGCACCCAGTCGGGGATGCCATCTTTTGCTTTGAGAGAGGGTAGCGAATTGGCGGTGCCACTAATCGTTTGGCCGCAAGCGACACCAATATTTTTGGTGCCGTAGTCAAAGGCAAGAAGAGTTTTTATCATAGTGGGAAGAACTTGAGTTGGCTTTTTTTAAATTGCGACAAGTAAGTAATAAGACAAGTAAATAGTTAGGCGTGGCCTGCAGTGCTGGATATCAGGCTAACGTTTATTCCCAGCGCAAGTGCAGCCACAGTCCAGCGTTGCTCAAAAGGAGTGTTAAAAATAATATTTTTATCAGCTGGAACGGTGAGCCATGAATTAGCTGCTATTTCTGCTTCGAGTTGACCTTCGCCCCAGCCAGCATAGCCGAGAGCAATTAGGCAGGGCGACGGACCTTGACCTTCAGCCAGTGCGGCGATGATATCGCGTGAAGCTGTGAGGCTAATGGCATCAGACACTTTAATGGTTGAATGCCATTGGGTATCGCTTGAATGTAAAACAAAACCGCGCTCGGATTGCACTGGGCCACCAGCGACTATAGTTTTGTGGCCTTGGTGAGCTGCATCGGTTAAGTTCATTTGGCTAAAAATTTCATGCAAAATCATGGGCATTGGGTTGTTGATCACAATCCCCATCGCGCCGCGTTCGTTATGTTCACAAATATAAGTAACACTTTGGGCAAAAGAAGTTTCGTGCATGTTCGGCATAGCAATCAAGAAGTGATCGCACAAGCTGCCGGGAACAAGGTCGGTTGTATCTATGTGGTGAATCGGTTTCTCAGTCATGTCCTGAGTATTGGGTCATTTCGCTGGGAACACAAGTACGAGGTGTAATTAGATGAATATTATTCTGCGCTAGTACTTATACCGGTCATTTCAAATTTCCATGTGCGAATGATTTGTAGGCGATCAGCCTGGCGGCGAATCTCCTGTGGAAATTTTGAGAAGGGTGCTGCCAAGCGCACAATTTGACGCGCTGAGTCGTCGAGGATACGTTTGCCGGATGATTGCAAAATTTCTATCGAGTAGATAGTGCCATCGGGATTGATGATGACAGACAGGCGCAAGTTGCCAGTGATATGTTTGTTCAGCGCTTCCTGAGGATAATTTCTGTTACCAAAGCGCTCAATTTTTTCTCCCCATTCATTTAAATATTGAGCATCGAAAGATTCTTTAGTGGAAACCGACGTCAGTGTGCGAATACGCGGGCGCTTGGCGTACTCCTGTCGTTGCTTATCCAGTTTGGCTTGAAGGCTTGCAATTTCAGCGCTAATAACAGTTTGGTCTTCCAGTAAGCCTTCGCGTTTTTCTTGTGCTTCATGCAAATCAGGATTTTTTTTCAACTCAGTTTTTAAATTGCTTTCACCTTGTGTGGAAATAAGCTGCTGATCTTTTTTCTCGGTGGGTGATGCCGCTGCGACTTGCGGCAAAGGGTTCACATCGCGTATTTGGGAATCTGCAAAATCAGCTTGACGTTCGGTGGTTAGTTGGCGTGCTTCAGCTTCGGTGCCGCTTGCCTCCTGGTTGTGCTGAGCGAGGAAGTCGGCATTTTCGGGGGCTTTTTGCGTTTGGTGCGTGGCTAATGTTATCTCCATAGTTTGTGAGCCGGTATGTTGTTTCGGCAGCTTGAAGCCTAAACCAAAAATAAGGAGAGCATGCAAGGCAATTGCCACAAATATCGTAAAGCTAAGGCGATCACTCGCATCGACGGGGGCGGATTGCGTAACCATTTCTACAGTTGCATTCATTAAGTATTATCCGCTCGTTTTTGAATGCGACGCTCTATCGCATCCATTAAGCGCACGGCTATACGGGTGTCGTAGGCTTTATCAATTTCGCGCGCGCAGGTGGGGCTAGTGACGTTAATTTCCGTTAAATAGTTACCAATCACATCTAAGCCCACAAATAACAATCCTCGCTCTTTGAGGGAAGGCGCTACTTGCGACACTATCCAATAATCCTGATCTGACAGCGGTTGTGCCACACCAGTGCCGCCAGCGGCCAGGTTGCCGCGAGTTTCACCTTTAGCGGGAATGCGTGCCAGGCAGTAAGGAACGGGTTCGCCATCAATCACCAGAATGCGTTTATCGCCGTTGACGATTTCGGGAATAAATCGTTGTGCCATGATGGTTTTGGTGCCGTAGGCAGTAAGTGTTTCCAATATTACGCCCACATTGGGGTCATCCTGGCGGCAGCGAAAAATACTGCTGCCGCCCATGCCATCTAAAGGTTTAAAAATAACATCGCCATGTTGATGGTGAAACGCACGTAACTGCGCCATGTTACGACCAACGAGTACCGGCGGACAACACTGTGGAAATTGAGTGGCGAATACTTTTTCATTACAGTCGCGCAAACTGCGCGGATCATTTACCACTAATGTCCCCTGATTTTGCGCAGCTTCAAGGACGTAAGTGCTATAGATAAATTCATTGTCGAATGGGGGATCTTTGCGCATTAAAATGACATTTAAATCAGCTAGCGGGCGATCTTCATGTAAGCCGAGGCTGTACCAGTCATTCGGATTACTGGTAACGCGAAGGTTGCGCATATTGGCGCGTGCTTCGCCTTGTAACAAATACAGATCGCTTTGTTCCATATAGTGCAGTGACCAGCCCCGTTCTTGCGCCGCCAAAAGGAGCGCCAGGGTAGTGTCCTTGTGGTATTTAATGTCCGCAATGGGATCCATTACTACACCAACAGATAATGTTATAGATCGCGCCATAAAGTGTTCTCGAGTAACTGGGTTGCAGTTGTCAATATTGCAGTCTAAAGTTAAGTCCTGATGACCCTTAATGCAAGGGCATGATACACAGAACCAGTATTAGTTTAGCGCTTTAAAAACATAGAAAGATGAACAGATTCCTTATATATTCAACTAGTTATGGCTAAAGCTTAAAAACTATGTTAAAAGTTATCATTGCGTATGTTAATACTTATATAAATGAACAACACACGGCTTATTTCACTACTACACTTAGCATTAATTAACGCAAATAACCGTATCTGGCAAAAATCGCAATAACCATCGCAATAACAAAGGCAAAGGTCAGAGTGTATGGACGTAAGTTTAGAAAGTTTAAAGGTCATGGTGATTGACGATAGTAAAACAATTCGTCGCACCGCTGAAACCCTTTTGAAGAAAGCTGGATGTACGGTTATTACCGCTACCGATGGTTTTGATGCGTTGGCAAAAATTGCCGATAGTCGTCCCGATATTATTTTTGTCGATATTATGATGCCGCGCCTTGATGGCTATCAAACTTGCGCGCTCATCAAAAACAACAGCGAATTTAAGTCGACGCCCGTAATTATGCTTTCCAGCAAAGATGGGTTGTTCGATAAAGCTAAGGGGCGCATCGTTGGCTCCGACCAATATCTTACAAAACCTTTTAGTAAAAGCGAATTACTTGATGCTATTGAAACGCATGTTAAGCATCTGAAGGTGTCCTAACAAGATTTTGATTTTATTACAAGATTTGAACTTTATTAAAAGAACGGTCAATTCAGATTGTTAAAATTTTAACTTGGAGCAGCTATGGCCCGCGTACTTATTATTGATGACTCTCCAACAGAAACTTACAAGCTCACCACTATGCTTGAAAAAAATGGTCATGTAGTTCTGACTGCTCCAAATGGTGAGGCAGGTATTGCTATGGCACAAAAGGAGCGTCCTGATCTCGTGTTGATGGATATCGTTATGCCTGGTTTAAATGGCTTCCAAGCGACTCGTCAGTTGTCCAAGTTGCCTGAAACAGCGCATATTCCTGTGATCATTGTGACCACTAAAGATCAGCAAACTGATCGTGTGTGGGGTATGCGTCAAGGCGCTAAAGCCTATTTATCAAAACCCATTACGCCTGATGTACTTATGTCGGCGATGGCTGAGGTAATGCGTTAATTGTGTACGTGTTAGACGCTTGCCTCAGGGCGAGATGAACAATAACTCTATTTAGTTACACCGTCGTTAGCCTTGAGATTTGCTTTAAGGTGCTCGGCCGAAATGGAAGATGTTATGTCAGAACCCCAGGCTGCTTTTGCAGCATTGCTCAACTTAGCGCAGTGTAGTCGTGAAGTCGCACGCGGTCTGCCTTCGCAAACTGATATTCGCCCGTTATGGAGTGGTATTGGTTTTATGTTGATGGGTAATTATTTTGTCGCCCCCATAGGCGAAGTGTCTGAAATGCTTGAGGTTCCTAGCTACACTCACCTGCCAAGTGTACAGCCCTGGGTAAAAGGCGTCGCTAATGTGCGTGGCCGTCTCCTACCGCTTTTTGATTTAGCCATTTTTTTTGGTGACCATTTAACGGGTGGGCGCAGACAAAGGCGTGTTCTGATTTTGGAAACCGAAACACTTTATGCTGGGCTAATGGTTGATCAAGTATTTGGAATGCAGCATTTTCCCATGGATGAATATAGTGAGCACGCGGGAGTTATCGCAGAAAATATTACGCCTTTTGTGACGGGTAGTTATCCAACACAAGGGCAGCAATGGTCTCTGTTTCGTCCAGCGTTATTGGCGGAGGATCCGCGTTTTATTAACGCGGCTAAGAGTTAGCCAATAAAGCTAAAGTTAAAGAGCGCAAGATTAGCAAGATTAAGAGTCATAAAAAATTTGTGGGTTCGCCCACCTTGGAAAGAAATAAAACCTAGAGTCGGTTAGGAGTAATTAGATGAAAACAGAATCCAAAGGTCTCGTTGCAACAATAAAAGCTAATCTGGGCATCGCCGCTGCTAGCCTTGTGGCGGTAATTTCGTTTGTGTGCATGGCCGGAGCTTTCTTTGTTGTGCAAAAGGATGCCAACAATGATCAGCGACACTTACAGCAAGTTGCTGAATTGCGTGCACAAGCCTACCGACTCACTTCGCTGGCTCGCGATGCGACATCAGGCACGGAAAAAGCTTTTAACGATTTGGCGGCAGTGCTAAAAAAGATGGATTCCGTTTGGGGTGAATTAAACTCTGATGCTATTCATGCGAACGCCTCGTTACAAGAAAAGTTCAGCAGCTATAGCAGTATCTGGGGTAAGGTGAAAAGCAACGCTCAAGAAATTGTTAACAACAAAGATTTGATTGTAACCCTAAATAATGTGGGAAAAGACCTTAACGGCAATCTACCTAGTTTGCAGAGCGAACATACGAATGTGGTGGAAATTCTACTGGATTCCAAAGCTCCAGCCGATCAGGTAAATGAAGCGCAAATGCAATCCTGGCGTGCTGAACGTATTGGTCGTAACGTGGATAAAATGTTGCGCGGTGATGCTGATGCAGGTGCAGCAGCGGATCAGTTTAATACCGATGCCAATGTGTATGGTCATATTTTACAGGGCATGAAAGACGGTGATCCCGCCATGCGTGTCAGCCGCGTAACTGATTCAAGCGCACGCGTTAGCTTGGAAAGAATTACTAAACTTTTCGCCGGGGTAAATAAATCGGTAAAAGAGATGTTTGAAGGTGCAGAAACTTTATCCCGCGCACGGCAGGCCAGTGATGCACTGTTAACTGATTCTCCGCAATTGTTAAATGCATTAACCAGTACTCAAGATGAAATTGCCGGTCAGGAAGCAACTCGTCCAATCAACAAATACAATATTATCGTTGACCTTGCTGCATTGGCATTGATGTCAGGCTTGTTCATTGGTTTCAGTATCTACATCAGCACACGTAAACGTTTGGACGATACTGCGGAAACCAACGAGCGTAACCAAACGGCGATTTTGCGACTCCTCGACGAACTAGCTGACCTCGCGGACGGTGACCTGACAACAACAGCAACCGTAACCGAAGACTTCACTGGTGCGATTGCTGACTCTATTAACTTCACCATCGACCAGCTCCGTATTCTGGTAGCACGAATTAACGAAACAGCGGTAAACGTATCGGCAGCTGCGCAAGAAACACAGCAAACTGCACTTCATCTCGCCGAAGCTTCTGAACACCAGGCGCAAGAAATTGCCGGTGCATCTGCGGCGGTAAACGAAATGGCCGTGACGATTGACCAGGTATCTGCAAACGCCGCCGAATCGGCAGCAGTAGCGGAAAGAGCGGTATCTATCGCCGGCAACGGCGCGAAAGTGGTACAGAATACTATTAACGGGATGGATACCATCCGTGAACAGATTCAAGATACTTCTAAACGTATTAAGCGTCTCGGTGAATCGTCACAAGAGATCGGTGATATTGTAAGTTTGATTAACGACATTGCGGACCAAACAAACATCCTCGCACTTAACGCGGCAATTCAAGCATCGATGGCCGGTGATGCAGGCCGCGGGTTCGCGGTGGTAGCGGATGAAGTACAGCGCCTTGCGGAACGTTCAGCAGCAGCAACGAAACAGATTGAAGCGCTCGTAAAAACGATTCAGAACGATACCAACGAAGCGGTAATTTCGATGGAACAAACGACCTCTGAAGTTGTTCGCGGTGCGCGCCTCGCACAAGATGCGGGTGTGGCACTGGAAGAAATTGAAAACGTATCAAGCAGCTTGGCGGAATTGATTCAAAACATTTCGAATGCTGCACGTCAACAAGCTTCATCAGCTGGCCACATCTCCAATACGATGAATGTTATTCAAGAAATTACGACACAAACATCTGCTGGTACTTCGGCAACAGCACAGTCAATTGGTAACCTTGCCGAGATGGCGCTCGATTTGCGTGAATCAGTAGCAGGTTTCAAACTGCCGGAGGAGCATGTATTGGCCGACGTTCATGCATCGGCAAAGAAATCAGCCGCTAAAAATACTCTTCGTTCCAATATACTCGACCTCAATGAAAGCATGCTTGACGATGATAATATTTATTCATCGCATCAAGCGAAAGCGTAGTCAAGGACCAACGGTTGCGCACGGTAGGGCACAGCCGTTAATTAGGTATTGTTATGGGTTGGTCATTACGCACATTGCCGACACTCTCCCTCGAACAATTCGCACAGTGGTGCAAATTGTTAGAGGAACGTACTGGCATGCAATTAGTACCGCAACATAAAGCGCTGTTGGAATCGCAAATTTCCACGCGTATGCGCGAGCTGGGTTTTGACGACTACGATCGCTACTATCAGCAAGTAACTGATGGTGTGGCCGGCAAGTTGGAATGGACCATCATTATCGATCGTATAGCCGTAAAAGAAACTGGCTTTTTTCGCCATCGCGCCTCTATTGAATATGTGCGTGGTTTTTTGCAGAAAAAAATTAATAATCAAGCACTCACACAAAGCTTTGACGCATGGAGTATCGGTTGTGCAACGGGTGAAGAAGCTTATTCGCTGGCCATGGTTATCAATGATTGTTTTGAGCTGGCAGCGCTTAATCCCTATTACGGAATTACCGCATTTGATTTAAGCGTTTCAGCGTTGGCAACAGCGCGGAAAGGTCGTTATGCCAAGCGTAAAGTTGAAGCTGTGAAGGCGGATGAATTTAAACGCTATACCAAACAATTAACCGATGGCAGTTATGAAATTGCGAGCCGCTTGCGCGAGCGAGTGTGTTTTACCCAAGCTAATATTATCAATCATAATAATTTACCCAACGTAAAAGTAGATGTTATTTTTTGTCAAAATCTATTGGTTTATTTTCGTCGTTGGTTACGCCGCGACATTCTCAATGCACTGGTAGATCACTTAAAGCCAGGCGGGATATTAATAACCGGGTTGGGCGAAGTTGTTGAATGGGATCACCCCAAAATGCAGCGTGTTGTGGTGGAAGATGTGCAAGTTTATGTACGCGAATAACAAGAGGAAGGCCCCACATGGCAGATAATCGCAATTTTGCCGCGCTGGATTGGCTAATCCATGAGATTAGTGAAACCTTAAAAGAAGCGCGTCAAGCACTCGAAGCTTATGTCGAAAATCCAAAGGACACAGTGCGCATTCGTTTTTGCTTAACGCACATACATCAAGTGCACGGCAGTTTGCAGATGGTGGAATTTTTTGGCGCAGCTATGCTCGCTGAAGAAATGGAGCGGCTCACCCAGGCAATGATTCAAGGCTCAGTTGCCAACACCGGCGAAGCGCAAGAAGTTTTAATGCGCGCAATTTTACAATTTCCAGTGTATTTAGATCAAGTCAAAAACACCCGCAAAGATAATCCGCTGATTGTATTGCCGCTGCTAAATGATTTGCGCGCAGTACGCGGTGAAAGCTTGCTCACTGATACCAAATTATTTGTACCTAATTTAGCGCCTGCAAAAAAAGTAACTGGAGCGCGATCAGCAGCAGCGCAGGACAATGTACAATTTCAGGCAATGGCGCTCAAGTTGCGGCAAATGTATCAATACGCCGCGGCCGGGTTTATCCGCTCAGTTAACAGCGATGAAAATCTCGCTTATCTGCAAAAAGTATTTTCGCGTTTGCAAAAATTAACGCAAGGCACGGCGCGTTTTGCGTTATGGGATATCTGCCTGGCTTTAGCGGAAGCTTTGGAAACTGATGCACTTGAAATTAGTGCTGCAATAAAAAATATTTTACGCCAGCTGGATAAAGAAATAAAAATTCTAGCGGTGCATGGGACAACGGCACTTAACTCTTATACCAACGATGAGCTGATCAAAAACTTACTCTACTATGTTGCTCGTGCGGGCAAACATACGACGACTTTTAATTCCTTTTCTCATTTACAACGCATTTATGAATCCTATCATTTAGCGGATGCACTGATTGAAGGTAAAGAATCTGGTGATGATTCTAGTAATATGTTGTCCGCTCCCGACCCTGAAGCTTTGCGTTCTGTGGTTGAAGCGCTCAAAATTGAATTGAACGTTATAAAAGAAGCTCTCAACGTGACTCTGTCCGGTGAGAGTTCACAGGCGGCAATGGAAGAGGCGCTGCCCGTCGTCAAACGTATTGCAGATACTATGGCAGTGTTAGGTTTGGGCGACTTGCGCAAACAAGTGTTAGAGCAAGGCGCTGCACTTGAATTAATGGCGCACTCCACCAGTCAGCTTTCGCACGAACAATTACTTTCGATGGCAGGCAAAGTTATCGAAATAGAAGATGCGCTTGATGGTCTGACACAAGAAAAAAATTCCAATAATTTAATTTCGGGTTACGAAGGTGATATCACCTTAACTCGTGCCAAGGAATCTGTGTTGCGCGAATCGCGCAATGGTTTGGAGCATGCCAAAGACGCCATTATTGAATACATTGCCTCACAATGGGATCGCGTACATCTACAGCATGTACCTGAAACCTTGCGTGAAATTCGCGGTGGCTTGGAGATTATGCCGTTGCCACGCGCTGCGCGAATTTTGGGAGCTTGCGCACGCTACATTGAAGAGAAATTATTAGCGCAAGAATTTACACCGCAGTGGACAACGCTCGATACTCTTGCCGATGCTATAACCAGCGTTGAATATTATCTGGAGCGTTTGAGCTCCGGTGCTACCAATGTAGAAAACGATTTATTACTCTCTGTTGCAGAAGAGAGCGTTGCTGCGCTTGGCTATGGCGTTGCTAAAACAAACCGCCCTGAAAACATTAATATCGAATCTAATGCAATCGATATTAAATCTGTTCTCAATGCACAAAAAAAAGAGGACATGCAAACTACAGCAGAAGCTGCAGAAGAAGACGAGGCAAGTTTAACCGCAGCCTATCAGTCGGCTTTGCTCACTGAGTCAATGCTCGTTGAACCATTAAATCCTGCGCTTGATCACACATTAGATTTTTCCGCAAATATTGCAGATGCAGACATCGATGATGTTGATTCGTTGGCATTAGATATACCCGCAGTGAAAGTCGTTGATGCTGTGTTGGAAAATAAAGCAGAACCAATAATTCCTGAAGTTATTCACACAGAAACTGCAATACAAAATATTAAGCCCCTTAATAGAGGGATTGACGATGAAGAAAATGATATAGATGAAGAAATAATTGAAATTTTTGTTGAAGAGGCGGGTGAAGTTTTTGAAGCAATTCAGGAATATTTTCCGCTATGGGCAAAAAATTTCAATGACCATCAGTCACTCAATGAATTTCGCCGCGCTTTCCATACGCTAAAGGGTAGCGGCAGAATGGTGGGGGCTCATGATATTGGCGAGTTGTCCTGGTCGATTGAAAATATGCTCAATCGAATTATTGATAAAACCATTGAGCCTGGCCACTCAAATATCGTTATTATCGAAAAAGTATGTGAAATTTTACCCAGTATGATTGAGGCCTTTAGAGGTCAGCAACCTAACCCGCATCCAGCTTTGAGTGCTGATTACCGTTTAATGGCGGAATCACTTGCGAAAGGTATCGTGCCTGAAGGCTTGACGCCCGACGAACCTTTTGGTCAAAAAGCAAAACCAATTGCCAGTGCTACTAATCTTGCCGCATCAATGAATGAAAATTTATTATTCAGTGCTGATTTAGATAGTGAAGATGACGATGAAATAGATATTGAAATTGATGAAGAAGAAATTATTGCCGAAGTGCTACCTGATCCAATTGTAAGTCAGGATATTGAAGTTGATTTACCCTTAGCGTTTGTTGCTGAAGAGGAATCTGATGAAGACTTGGCAATTGAAGCCTATGCCACTGAAACTATGGCCCATGAACCAGAAAAAGTTATTGCTCTGACCAATAAACAAAGCTCCATCAGTGAGTTAATACTGGATGACAGTGGCGACGATTCTGATCTGCAGCTGCGGGATATTTTTGCTGCCGAAGCTTTAACACACTTGCAAGTTATAGAAGAATTTATTGCACACATGGAGATGGAAGCACCTTGTTACGAATTGCCTAGCGATAGTGTTCAACGCGCACTTCACACGCTCAAGGGTAGTGCGCACATGGCCGAAATTACGCCTATTGCGGAGTTGGTCAGCCCATTAGAAAAGTTTGTGAAAGAGTTGCGTAGTTATCATCTCGTTATTAATGAGGATATTTTACAATTATTGCGTGATGGCGTGAGTTACGCTCACGCGGGCTTAGCACAAATCGATAATAATGAAGATGTTAGTATTTCAAAGCTGCATCAATTTATCTCACGTGTAACGGAATTACGTGAAATGCATATTGCACCATTAGTACAACAACAAGAAATGGATGCAGGTGGCAAGCGTCCAGTTGATCCAGAGCTCCTCTCTATTTTCATGGCTGAGGAAATGAATTTATTGCTTGATGCGGACAAAATTATTGCTCAGTGGCAAGCTAATCCCGGCATCGTTTCTATCTTGACTCCTATTGTAAATGAGCTGCGTAATTTAACGCGCGGTGCACATCATGCTTATTTGCCACCAATGGCAAACCTGGGAGAAAAAATTGAGCAGGTTTACGTGCGCATCATTGCGCAACAGCTACCTTGTTCCGCTACTTTATGCCAAACGCTCAACCGTGCCCACATCGCCTTAGTTGATATGGTGGATGCTATTGCTGCAGGGCAAAATTTAGTGTCAGCTCCAGTTGATGTTGATACAGCATTAAATAAATTGTTGACCCAAATTGCAGAAGACATTCATTTTGATGTTGATGATGAAAGTATTGTAAATACAGATGATGAAGAAATAACTCTCATCGCATTACCTGTTGCAGAAGAAATAATAAGTTATGCAGAGACTGTAGATGACGATGAAGTTGTCGATCTTGCTGAAGAATTAGATGAAGAAGAAATAACCTTTGCAGAATTGCCTGCAGAAGAAATAGCCGTTCATGATACGGATGCTTTTGAAGTTGATGCAGAAAATGAATTAGATGACGATGATATAGACGAAGAAATAACACTGGCGGAACTAACCTCTGCAGAAAAATCTGTAGCTTATGCAGCGGCTGCCGATGACGATATGACCGTTGACTTCGACGTCGATGATGATCTTGACGCTGAAGAAATTATTATTGAGCCTATCAGAGAAGTGGCGCAGGCAAGTCGTCCAGTCACAGTGGCGAGTGTGCCTAAAGCGGCGCCAGTTGCAAAAGTTGCCGATGATTTCGATCCCGAAATTGTCGAAATTTTTATCGAAGAAGCGCTTGAATTACTTGAGGATATGGAGCGCGCACTGCACGAATGGCAAGAGGACTGGACTAATACTGATTGTGCTGAAGAATTAAAACGTTGTTTGCATACATTTAAAGGCGGTGCACGTTTAGCCGGGTTAACCCAGTTAGGTAATTTGTCGCATGATTTTGAAACAGTCGTTATTGATCTGAAGAATAATTCAGCCTTAGATCAAGCGTTCTTCAAACAGATCAATGATTATCAGGATCGTCTGCATAGCGGTGTAACTGAGGCACAAAAACAATTAACAATTGGTTACACCGCGGCCGATGATGCGGCTCAAGAACAGTATCAACAGGCCAACGACATATTATTGGCTGAAGCCGCGTCAGTCGCTGCTGAAAAATATGAATATGCTTCAGATACAAAAACTGATCTGATGATATTGCATGAAATAGAAGCGGCAAACGAGGATATTCCTCGCCCAGAAATTGACTTTAATAGTATTAGCCAAAAACCGAATGTGTTGACCTTTGCACCTAAACCTAAAACTGCCGCAGCACCGCTCCCCAAAATACCTGGCAGTGAATTTGGTGGCATGCGTCAAGGTACTGGCCCTGCACAAGTACAACATTTGGCAACACGGCGTGCGGGTCCGCAGGAAGTCGTTAAAGTTTCTGCTGAATTGCTCGAAGAATTAGTAAACCTGGCCGGTGAGACTTCCATTTCACGTGGCCGTATGGAACAGCAAGTCATCGATTTGGGTGGTGCTATTGGTGAAATGGATTCCACTATTCAACGGTTACAAGAACAGTTGCGTCGTTTGGATATTGAAACGGAAGCGCAGGTTGTATTCCGCCAGGAAAAAATGGCGCAGCATGAAGATTTTGATCCTCTTGAAATGGATCGCTATTCACAATTGCAACAACTTTCGCGCTCGTTGATAGAGTCTGCATCAGACTTAATGGATTTGAAGTTTACGCTTGCGGATAAAACCCGCGATACAGAAACGCTTTTGTTGCAACAGTCACGCATTAACACCGATCTACAAGAAGGTTTAATGCGTTCGCGAATGGTGCCATTTTCGCGCTTAGTACCGCGTTTGCGCCGCATCGTGCGTCAAGCTGCGACCGAGCTTGGTAAAGAAGTTGATTTTGAACTGGATAATGTTGAAGGTGAATTAGATCGTACCGTGTTAGAGCGTATGGTTGCGCCTCTCGAGCACATGTTGCGCAATGCTGTTGACCACGGTATAGAATCACTTGAAGGCCGCGCGGCAGCCGGTAAGCCGGCCATGGGGCGCATTATCTTAAGGCTTAGCCGTGAAGGCGGAGATGTAATGTTGCGGCTTTCTGATGATGGTCGTGGTATTAACTTACAGCGTGTTCGTGAAAAAGCTATCGAACGTGGCTTGATGACGGAAGATGCTTATTTAAGTGATCAGGATTTAATGCAATTTATTTTGCATGCCGGTTTCAGTACGGCTGATAAAGTAACGCAAATATCCGGCCGTGGTGTCGGAATGGACGTAGTGCATTCCGAGATTAAACAGCTTGGTGGCGCTATGTTTATTGATTCGCGCTGGGGTGAAGGTACTGAATTTATTATTCGCCTGCCGTTTACCGTATCAGTAAACCGTGCGCTTATGGTGCAGATTGGCGATGATCTTTACGCTATTCCTCTCAATACCATTGAGGGTATTGTGCGTGTTAGCCCATTCGAGTTAGAACATTATTATCTGGACTTGGATTCGCGCTTTGACTATGCCGGTGAAAATTATTTAGTGCGATATTTGGGCACTATGTTAGACAGTGATGCGCGGCCGAAGCTGGACAGCCAATCATTACCACTTCCAGTAGTGTTGGTTCGCAGTGCAGAAAATACCGTGGCCTTGCAAGTAGATCGTTTGTTGGGTAGCCGTGAAATTGTTGTAAAAACCCTGGGTGTACAATTCGGCTCGGTGTGCGGTGTATCTGGCGCCACTGTAATGGGCGACGGTAACGTCGTTGTAATTCTCGATTTGCACGCGTTGATTCGTGAACAACTTGCACTTGGCTTGAATCACTCGGTACTGCTTGAACCGCTTCGTGCGCAACCTCAGGTCGAAGAAGACCTCATCGAAAAACTGGTTATGGTGGTGGATGATTCTGTGACAGTGCGTAAAGTAACGGGTCGCTTCCTTGAGCGCGAAGGTTATCGCGTCATTTCGGCGAAAGACGGTGTTGAGGCGCTTCAGTTGTTGCAAGATCACATTCCCGATGTCATGTTGCTCGACATCGAAATGCCGCGCATGGATGGTTTTGAAGTTGCGAAAAATATGCGCACCAGTTCACGCCTGAAAGATATTCCTATTATTATGATTACCTCGCGCACCGGTGATAAGCATCGCGAGCGGGCTTTCGATTTGGGCGTTAACAAATATATGGGCAAACCTTATCAAGAAGATTTGCTGCTTTCTAATATCCAAGAGTTGACGAAAAGCCCGGTGAAGTAAGTGTCTGGCTTACGTATCGGTATATTGGTAGATACTGCACTTAAGCACCACTATCTTGCCTATGTGGTCGTGCAGGCTGGTCATGAGATAGGTTATACCGGTGTGCTTGACGATGAGTCAGATCTTCCTGCTTTGGTGCCAATGGATGCTTGGGTAGTTGATTTAGCCGACCATGTTGAACTGGCTGATGTCGTTGACATGGTAAGGTCTGAGAGTAAGCAAGTTGCTGTAATGGCATTGCTGGAAAAACTTCTCGAGCAAACAGATATCCCTGTCATAGTGAATGAAGATATTGAATTTACAAAAGACAGCGCAGAGCACAACAGTTGGGTGCGGCGAATGTTACAGCGGCTAGAACGTTTGAGTGGTGATGTTAATTTACAACAAGCAACCAGCGCTAATGAAATCTGGGTGCTAGCAGCCTCCACGGGTGGTCCAGCAGCAGTCAAAGAATTTATTCAATATTTGCCTGCAGCATTGAATGTTGCTTTCATATATGTGCAGCATATTGACCGTGGGCAAGCTGAAGCTTTAGCAAACATAATGAGTAAAGCTGGACATTACCATTGCAGGGTTGCTAAACAGGGTACGGTGTTAACCAATAATACGGTGACGCTAATTACTAGTGGGCCCAGTGTTAATATTCATGACAATGGCACTTTAGTGTTCAGTAAACATCCCTGGGGTGGCCATTACGCGCCTTCCATTGACCAGGTAGCGGCTAATGTGGCGCGGGCTTATTGTAAGCGATGTGGCATGATTGTGTTCACCGGCTTGGGTGATGATGGCGCTGCCAGTGGTAAGCTGATCAAACAGCGCGGTGGTTTGGTTTGGGCGCAAACACCGGAAAGTTGTACTAGTACTTCCATGCCTGAAGCCGCCATTGCAAGCGGAGTGGTAAGCAGGTTGGGTACACCACAAGAATTAGCAATAGCGTTAACGGAGTTAAAGCTCCCAGTGAAAACAACTTAAAAAACATAAGTGTAAACACGCACTGGCAATATATAAATAAAGTAGGAGCCGCTCAATGAGAGCACCAAAGCGCATTGAACTAAAAAAAATTCAAGAAGTAGCGAGTTTACTTATCCCCTTACAAGGGCAAAGTATTTTATTACCCAACGTTACTGTTGCGGAGATAGTGCCAGTATCACAAGTTCAGCTCGTAGAGAATGCGCCATTGTGGTATATCGGTAATTGCGAGTGGCGCGAGCTTGTTGTACCTGTCCTTTCATTGGAGGCCCTTAACGGCGAAAGCAAACCAAGTTTGGGTGCACGAGCCCGTTTTGCGGTGCTGAATACCACGGGAATACATGCTGATTTTCCTTTTATGGCCATAGTGACACAGGGTTTGCCGCGTCTTGCCCGCGTGAGTGAAGATGAAATTAGCGAGCTTGAAGATGCAGAAAATCGTGCTTATGATTTAATGCACGTATCCTGGGCTGGCGAACACACCGTTATCCCCAACATACCCGCTATTGAACAAACTTTTTTGGAATACTTACACAGCAATGATTAATTTAGCCGCTTTTAATAAACAAATAATGAATACATTTTTTTGCATCCTCGTCAGTACAATTTTTTTGCAAGGTTGTGGTGGTCAACGTGATGAACCTTTCAGTCCTGCTACTATAGGAAGTAGCAGTAGTCATGGCGCTGTGGTGGCAACCGAGGAATTGAAATCTAGTGATGATTTGCCCGTAACAAGCGTGGACGAGCATGGGACATTAGCAAAGATAAGTGACGTAGATACTTTCACAACTGTTTGGAGAAATTACACTTTTTCGGCGCAGCCCACAGTCGACTGGGTAGCGGGGCAGGTCGTATTGATAGATCTTGGCAAGAAGAAAGCCTGTGACAGGAAATTAACATTTAATAAAGTTTCTGCTTTTGAAGAGAGTACCAACAGTGTGGTGGTGGTGGTTGACTACACGGACAAAGATAAACAAAGTAGCTCTACTTCATCTACGTCCAGCAGGACCTCTAGTTCGAGTTCGAACTCAAGTTCGGTTTGTAACGATGAAACGCTAACTCAACCTTATTATTTTTATTATGTTAAAACCCGTGACCAAATAATCTTTGACGAAAATGTGCTTTAGATCTTGTTCAATATCTGCTTCTACGAAATCGTAAGAGCAGGTATTGAAATCAATTCCGCATATCGAATTAATGTGCTGAATTTCTATAAATCTCCCCACAAATATTGCACTAAACTGATTGCGGCGACAGGTGCAGTTTCAGTGCGCAACACGCGTGGCCCAAGTGTTAAGGGCGAAAATTGTTGTGTAAGTGCTTGTGCTATTTCATCGTCATTTAATCCACCTTCAGGGCCAATCAGCAAGGCGACACTGGAGAATTTTTTTTCTTTAGGTAGCCCTTGATTGTCGCGGTGGTGAAGTACAAATTTTGCTTCCGCAGTGCAGCGTGTTATCCAATCCTCTAAAAAAATCGGTTCACTTAATTCAGGTAAAAGATTACGTTGGCATTGTTCGCAAGCGCTAACAACGGTTTGTTGCCAATGGTTTATTTTTTTATCAGCGCGTTCTCCGCCCAATTTTACTTCGGTGCGCTCGGTGATTAATGGCGTAATTTTGGTGACGCCCAACTCGGTGGCTTTTTGCAATACCCAATCCATACGTTCGCCGCGTGAAACACCAATCGCTAACTCCAACGATAACGATGACTCGCGATTGTCGGAATTAAAATTAGAAATTTGTACGCAGACAGATTTTTTTGTCACTGTTTCAATTGTTGCCGAATATTCTCCACCCAAGCCATTAAATAAAATTAACTCCCTGCCGGCTTGCATGCGTAATACTTTGGTGAGGTAATGCGATTGGGCTTCTGCCAATTCAATGGTGGAATTTACAGCTAGTATTTGTTGGGTGAAAATTCGTGGATTGCGCATAGCGAAATAATTTTTTGCTCAAAATGAAATGGTAATAGTCAGTAAAATTAATTTTTTCGCTCAATAATGTACGCAGAAAGTTCACGTAAATAATGGGCATTACTGCCAAAACTTTCGAGTGCAGCAAGCGCTTGTTGATGCAGTTCTTGCGCTTTGGCACGCGCAGCATCCAAGCCTAAAAGCGCAACATAGGTCGGTTTGTTACGCGCTATATCTGCACCTTGTTGTTTGCCCAGGGTTTGCGTGTCTGCTGTTACATCGAGTATATCGTCTTGCACTTGAAATGCGAGGCCAATGGCCGCGGCATAAGTATCAAGTGCTGCTAATTGTGCAGCGTTTGCACCGAGTGCTGTCGCGCCCATGCCGACACTTGCACGAATTAGTGCGCCGGTTTTGTGGCGATGCATGGTTTCCAGTTGCGTGAGATTTATATTTTGGCCAACCGCAGCTAAATCCAATGCCTGTCCCAGTACCATCCCATGCGCACCTGAGGCGTGGGCAAGTTGGCGAATCAATGCGACTTGTATCAGCGGGTCACCATCGTGGATGTTGCTAAGCAGTTCAAAGGCAAATGTTTGCAAAGCATCGCCGGCGAGAATGGCCGTCGCTTCATCAAAAGCGATATGACAAGTAGGTTTTCCGCGACGAAGATCATCATCGTCCATCGCCGGTAAATCATCATGTACCAAGCTGTAAGAGTGTAAGCTTTCCAGTGCGGAGGCAACGCGGTCAAGCAGTGACTTATGAGTAGTAAATGCGGTGGAGCTAATGGCTAAGGCACTCGCATACACTAGCGTCGGGCGAACCCGTTTGCCGCCGTTGAACAGGCTGTAACGCATAGCCGCCCGCAATTGTGTTGGATCTTGCAGTGCACCAGACTTTGGATAGCTTTGCGGCAAAAATGTGTCAAGCGCAGCATCTACATCTTTGCGGCACTGTTGGTTGAAGACAGAAAATGTATAGGTGGCGTCGGTGGGCATGGGCTTCATTGATCGTTGTTTGCGTCAAATTCGCTTAAGCGAATTTGACCCTGTTGCTCTTGTAATAAAGTGACTTGCTGTTCTGCTTCAGCTAATCGTGTTTGGCATTCGCGTGTTAGCTGGATACCAGTAGCAAATGCCTGGAGCGATTCTTCCAGTGTTAGATCGCCTTGTTCCATCTTATTTACAAGGGTTTCAAGTGCATTGAGTGATTGCTCAAAATCAGCAGCTTTCTTTTTGACGGCCATATTGTTCTCGGCAAATAATTAGGTGGGCGAATTATAAACCTGCTGCGAAGCCTTGGCGAACATAATGATTCGGTTGTTAGTATGACAAGCTTGTGCGATATGTCTTACAAAAAATACGGAAATCCGCCACTAGCGAATGGCAGATAAAACAACAATAATGGCCCCGCTAAGGATAAGAACACTCGGAGAGTGTGGCTTGGAATGGAAAGGACGCTCCACGTATTTTGCTCGCTGTTTTTTTCAAACAGTTGGCACATCCTGTAAAACAGGCCTACAGCACCCCTCTGCTGTGGGCCTTTTTTATTTGCTGGATTCCGTAAGTTGGCGGCGTATAGCGGTAATCACCGGAATAACTTCCGGGCGGATATGTCGCCATAAATAAAAGGCTTCGGCTGCTTGACCTATCAGCATACCTAAACCGTCGGCAATATGCGGGGCATTATTTTCTTTTGCCCAGCGCATAAATACAGTAGGTTCCGCGCCGTACATCATGTCGTAACAGCATGCATTATTCGCTAAAATATTTTCCGGTAGTGGCGGTAAATCTCCACTCAAGCTTGCTGAGGTACCATTAATGACTAGGTCAAATTGTTGGTCGTTTGATAACTCATTATTTATTAATTGCTGATAGGTGCGCGCCTGTATGTTGCCTAAATCGTGAAATTGTTTTTCTAATTCTTCGGCTTTAACAAATGTGCGATTTACAATAATTACTCGTTGCGGTTGTTCTGCTAGTAATGGCTGCAAAATTCCGCGCACAGCACCACCTGCACCCAATACTAAAATTCGTTTATCGCGTAACTCCCAGCCGAGATTGTGCATGTCATGCACCATGCCTATTCCATCGGTGTTATCGCCGAGTATGGTGCCGTCATTTTGTAGTGACAGTGTATTCACCGCGCCAGCGCGTTGCGCACGCGCGGTAAGTTCCTGTGCAAATTTAAATGCGTTTATTTTAAAGGGAACAGTAATATTTAAACCTTTCCCTCCTTGTGCAAAAAATTCTTGTGCATTTTTTTCAAATGCATTTTCATTGACTAACTGTTTTGAATACTGCATATCCTGCCCCGTTTGTTCGGCAAACTGGCGATGAATATGCGGAGATTTACTGTGATTAATCGGATTGCCAAACACGGCATATTGATCTGTCATTTTACTTCCATTGCAAGACTGAAAATTATTTCTACAAGTCGTTGGAAAAATTAAACCCACTCACGTGCAGGTAAAAATTTTTCAGTTAGTTCAGCTTCTGCTGAACCTGGTTCGGGATGATAATCATATTCCCAGCGCACCAAAGGCGGTAATGACATTAAAATTGATTCAGTGCGGCCGCCTGTTTGTAAACCAAATAATGTGCCGCGATCATAAACTAAATTAAATTCTACGTAACGGCCGCGACGGTAAAGTTGAAAGTTGCGTTCGCGTTCACCAAATTTTGTTTGCTTGCGCGCCGCAACAATGGGTTGATAGGCGGGGATAAAACTGTCGCCTACGGCACGCATCAGTGCAAAACTTTTGGAAAAATCAAGCGCATCCTTTTTTTCAAAGCTTTGTTCATTTAAATCATCAAAAAATAGCCCGCCGATACCGCGTGCTTCGTTGCGATGCTTTAAATAAAAATAATCGTCGCACCATTTTTTAAAGCGAGGAAAAATATTATCGCCAAAGGGAGTGCAAGTTTGTTTTGCTGTTTGATGCCAATGAACACAATCTGCTTCATTGCCGTAATACGGAGTCAAATCGTAGCCGCCGCCAAACCACCATACGGGGTCAGCACCTTCTTTTTCCGCGATAAAGAAACGTACATTGGCGTGACTGGTAGGCACGTAAGGGTTGTGGGGATGAATAACGAGTGACACCCCCATAGCTTCAAATGCGCGACCAGCGAGTTCGGGTCTGTGCGCTGTTGCTGAGGCAGGCATTTGGGTGCCGTATACATGTGAAAAATTTACACCGCCCTTTTCAATCACCGCGCCGTTAGTCAGTACCCGCGTACGGCCACCACCACCTTCAACACGATCCCAAGTGTCTTCGACAAAATTTGCACCGCCATCTTCAGCAGCAAGGGCGTTGCAAATCCTGTCTTGTAAATCTAGCAGGTAGGCTTTTACTGCCGCTTTGTCAGGTGCTTGAGTTGTATTCTTGGGTGCGATGGTGCTCATAGACATCTTAACCAGTCCAAAAGAAGGCGCCATTCTACTCGCTACCCGTTGCTATGGGCTAGCCACTAAGGAAAGACGTTGGTTAGCGCGGAGCCGTTATCCCGGGCGACGAATTTCGCCAGTGATTAAATCGCGAATTTCTGAAGGTTTTTGATAATTACCTATCTTTCCCGACGTTATGGCATTGAGTGAATCACCAAAATGGCGGCGTACCTGAAAGGCATCGCGAGCAGGCGCCAAGCCTACGGGATTGCAGGAGGTTGAGACTATGGGGGCGCCAAATGCCAAGCTTAAACCCGCAGCAACAGGGTGGTCAGTCACGCGTAGCGCAACTGTGTCATATTGCCCGCTGATCCATTTGGGCATCAAACCATTTACAGGTACTAGCCAGGTTACTGGCCCCGGCCAGGTATTCTTCAAGCGTTGGCGTTGCAAATCATTGAGATGGGCGATAAAAGGGTCGAATTGGCGAATATCGGCGGCTAGCAAGATTAATCCTTTGTCGATTGAGCGACGTTTTAGCTCAAGTAACCGCATAACGGCATGTTCACTGAAGGGATTGCAACCTAAACCCCATACGGCTTCAGTGGGATAAGCAACTACACCATCTTGCCAGAGCTGTTTTGCGGCATATTGAACACGGGGATTAAGTGACCATAAATTCATAAACAAAGGTATCTCGGCTGGATGACCTTACAATCTACCGGAAGGTAATCGCATGGTCAAAAGAGATAAGTAAACTCTTTGATTAAATTTTTGCCAGGGTTGTTTATATTCTTTGATAGGAGCCACCTAGCTGTTGTATAAATCCCTTAATTTCTAACCCAACCAACTGGGCCATGAGCGAGCCAACTACGCTGCCTGTACGCTCTACTAATTCGTCGATACTCACCGGATCAAAGCCTATCGCTGCCATTAGCTGCTGTTCAATGGGTGATAACCCATCAAGACTTCGTTCAATTTTTTGCGGTGTGATAATGGCATTATTTGGCTGACGGTTTGGTTGATCCTTTTGCTGGGGCTGAGAGCTTTTTTTAAGAGGAAATTGTTTTTTATTTTCCTGAAAATCGAATAGTTCCTGACGTTGATAGCTGAGTATTCCATTCAACTGTTCAACTATGTCGTTAGCCGTTTCTACCAATGTAGCGCCTTGGCGGATGAGCTGATGGCAGCCGCGCGCCAGGGGATTATGAATAGAGCCAGGGATGGCAAATACTTCGCGGTTTTGTTCCAGCGCTATTTTGGCAGTAATCAATGAGCCGCTTTTGATCGCCGCCTCAACGACTAACACGCCGTAACTTAATCCACTAATAATACGGTTACGCTGTGGGAAATTTGCAGCTTGAGCGCCAGTCCCTAAGGGGAATTCGCTGACTAAGGTCCCGCCGCTATCCAAAATACGCTGCGCTAAATCGCGGTGGCGCGCGGGGTAGACCATATTGATCCCGGTCCCCATTATAGCAATAGTTTTGCCGCGCGCCGTCAGTGCGCCCTCATGTGCGGCAGCGTCCACCCCCATGGCTAAGCCACTGGTAATTGCAAAGCCATTCGCTGCCAAATATTCAGCAAATCGCTGAGCATTTTCCAAGCCGCCACTGCTTGGATTGCGGCTGCCCACTATGGCAATTTGCGGCAAACTGAGGCAGTTCACATCACCGCGTACAAACAATAATGGCGGCGGCTTAGGGATTTGTCGCAGCAGTGAAGGATAGTGTTGGTCTTCAGGCGCCATTACGGTGGTATTGGATTGGGAGTTTAACCAGTCCAGGTCGGCAATGACTTTTTGTCCAATCAGGGACGCTTGTGGATCGCGATGAAAATCAGCCACAGTAGCCAATGCTGCGGGTTTTAAGAAGGGCTCAAGTTGTTCGATAGGTTGCATCAGAACGGCTTGGGCTGTGCCAAAATGCGCTAGCAAACGCGAGTAGGTAGCGGCGCCAACATCAGGCAGGCGGTGTAGGGCTAGAGTGAGGAAAAGAGGGTCTTGCATAATGGTTGCGTCCTTGTTTGATGGAGTGGCGCTTCGTGCGCCACTCTTGATTATTAGCGTTTAACGTTGAATTTAAGGGGTAAGGGTTAAATCGCCCACGGCAAGTTGACGATCAGCTTCCAATACCAAACCCAAGCTCATTTTTTTAAAAGTACGGAACACCATCAATAAACCGGCGCGTTCATCAGGAAGAGCTACTTTACCGCCTGATACACGATCTATTACCAGTTCACCCTTTTTATAAATGGCCAAAACATTACCGACCTTAATGCCTTCACGTTCGCCCCGGTTAACCATCACGACATTAAATTTACCGACCTGAGTTACGCCGCCTTCAACCGCAATAATGGTTCCTTGAATATCACCTTCAGGAGAGCTGGGATAAAAAGTTGATGTCATAGGGCGGTCTTCGCTGAGTAGCAAGCGATCACCAACACGAATTTCTTCAGTGGCACGAATTACACCCACTGTAGCAATATTACCTTTAAACGATTGCACATTAACCGAGCCTACACTTAGGGCATGTACGCCTAGGACTTCTTTCGTTTTAGGGTCAAAAAAGACTTGGCCCTGACGATAAACGCCGTAATTCGTCAGGTTTTCAGAAAATTTACCGCGGGCGTAAGCGGTATCTCCTGAGCCAACCACAATACGTTTTTGTGGGCCGGCAAGCATGTATGGGGCTTTGTTCAATTCTGCCAGCTCAACTACCTGGCTGTGCGACAAGAAACTATTAATGCGATCCAAAGGTATAGTCGTGATGGCATCTGAATTTTGTTGCACGCGTATTCTAGGGGTAAGTTTGCTATCGGCATCTATCCTTCCCCCACTTTCACCGGGCACTAGCTTAAGCGTCCGCTCAGAGGTAATTCGCGGTTGGCCATCCGTATAAATCAGTTTGATGAGATCGCCAGGGAAAATCAGGTGCGGATTCTCAATTTGCGGATTAGCTTGCCATATTTCTGGCCACTTCCACGGCGAATTTAAAAAGGTACTGGAGATATCCCAGAGAGTGTCACCTTTTTTAACGGTGTAGTCGTCTGGATGACCAGTTTTGAGTAGCGAATCCTCTGCTAATGCAGAGATGCTCAAAAAAGCCGTCGCGAAAACTCCAATAATAAATCCAACAATAATTTTTTTCATAGAAACCGATCCTGTTTTATTCGGCCACGAGCCAGATAGGCGTTATAATAGCTTATTACCCACTATGCTGCTCCCCGATACAGAGTAATTCCTGTACGATCATCATGTTAGCAGCGGTTATTATCATTTTACTAGAAGTTTGTCACAAGACTATGGCGATATTAGAAATCTTGGAGTTCCCCGATCCACGTTTGCGCACCGTTGCCAAGGCGGTTTCAGTAGTGGATGACAGAGTACGAGAGCTTCTCGACGACATGTTTGAGACTATGTATGCTGCCCCCGGTATCGGTTTGGCGGCACCACAAGTCAATGTACATCAACGTATTGTAGTCATTGATGTGAGTGAAGACAAAACGGAGCCTCTGGTTTTTATCAACCCCAAAGTAAGTGTGCTGGATGACCAGCTGCACGAATACGACGAAGGCTGTCTTTCTGTGCCCGGTTTTTACGAAACAGTTGTCCGCCCTGAACATATTAGCGTAACTGCGCTCGATCGCCAGGGTAAGTCATTTACTATGCAGCCTACTGGTTTGCTTGCTGTGTGCATCCAGCATGAGTTGGATCATCTCAATGGCAAATTATTTGTCGATCTTATATCTCCCTTAAAGCGTTCACGTATTCGCAAAAAATTGGAGAAAAAACATAAAGAAGAGGCGCAGTAGCGCCTTTTTCGTTATTCACTGTCTATTTTAGCCCCTTTTAGCTCTGCCATATTAAGGCACAAGATTATTCAATGACTCAAACCCAACGCCAAAAACAGCCAACATCAGGCTTACGCATTATCTTTGCAGGTACACCAGAATTCGCCGCTGAACATCTTAAAACCCTGTTGGGTAGCTATCATCAGGTCATTGCTGTTTACACGCAGCCTGATCGCCCGGCTGGGCGTGGCAAAAAGCTCAGCGCCAGCCCTGTAAAAGAAATGGCCTTAGCGCACAATATTCCTGTGTATCAGCCGCTCAACTTCAAAATGGAAGCAGCGCAGGTAGAGTTGGCTGCACTCAATGCTGACCTTATGGTCGTGGTGGCTTACGGCTTGATTTTGCCGAAAATTGTATTGGATACTCCCCGTCTCGGTTGTATCAACGTTCACGCCTCTCTTCTGCCACGTTGGCGTGGAGCTGCACCCATTCAGCGGGCGATTGAAGCGGGGGACAGTGAAACCGGCATTACTATTATGCAAATGGACGTGGGGCTGGATACTGGAGGCATGTTAATTAGAGCAATTTGCCCGATTTCGCCGACCGATACTGGTGGAAGCCTGCATGATCGGCTCTTAATAATTGGTACGTCAGCGTTACTTGAAGCGCTAACGCAGATCCAGGCTCGCACTACCCAACCGGAAAAACAAAACGATAGTGAGAGTAACTACGCTCCGAAGCTCAGCAAAGAAGAGGCAGCACTCAACTGGAATTTATCAGCCACCGAGTTAGAACGCAAAGTACGCGCATTTAATCCTTTTCCTGTTGCTTATACTAAGCTTCAGGGGGCGAGAGATGATGCGCGTATTCGCGTTTGGGCAGTTAAAGCTGTTGAAAAATCTGCGCTTGCAGCGCGTGGTAGCATCACCCAAATTACGCCTGAAGGCTTCTGGGTTGCATGTGCTAAGGGGCAATTAATACTTGAGGTTCTCCAACTTCCGGGAAAAAAAGCCCTACATGTCGGCGAACTTTTGCGCGGTCACCCCGACTTATACAGAGTGGGTGATTTGCTGGATTTACCACCATGTTAAGCGTTCGCGCGGCAGCCGCGCAGATCATCGGTCAAATTCTACGTGGACAAGGCTCGCTTTCAAGCCTTCTGCCTGTCATTCAACCTCAAGTTGCTGAAAAAGATCGTCCATTACTGCAAGAGCTTTGCTTTGGTACTTGTCGTTATCAGCCGCAGCTCAGCGCCTATGTGGAGTGCCTGGTTGATAAACCCTTGCGTGTGAAGGATAGCGATATTCAAGCGCTACTGTTACTTGGACTTTATCAATTACTACATACACGTATTCCCGACCATGCCGCTCTGGGCGAAACGGTAGAGGTTGCGAATACGCTCAAAAAACCTTGGGCAACCAAACTTATAAATGGTGTTTTACGCAGCTTCCAGCGCGATAAAATAAAATTGGATAAGTTGCTCAGCCAAAATTTAGCCTTTCAAAATAATCATCCTGCATGGCTTGAAGGCATTTTGCGTAAACAATGGCCCGCACAACTGGATGAAATTATTGCTGCCAATAACAGCCATCCTCCTTTTACATTGCGCTTGAACACGCACCACCTCAGCCGCGATAAATATTTGGCGATCTTAAGTGAGCTCGATATCAACGCCAAGGCTACCCAGTTCAGCCCTTACGGCATCACTCTAGAGCAAGCTTGCGACCCGCGTAAACTTCCCTTATTTGCTGAAGGTAGTCTCAGCGTACAAGATGAAGCAGCGCAATTGAGTACCGATTTGCTGCAATTGGCGCCTAAAATGCGGATCTTGGATGCTTGTTGTGCGCCAGGGGGGAAAACTGGCCACATGCTTGAGGTAGAGCCAAGCCTGGAAGTTACTGCTCTGGATAGTGAAGAACGGCGTTTAGGGCGCGTACGTGAAAATCTCTCGCGCTTGGGTGTGAACGCAAGCATTCTTTGTGGGGATGGCACAAAACAGGATTGGTGGGATGGTGAGTTATTTGACCGAATCCTACTGGATGCGCCCTGCTCTGCGACCGGTATTGTCCGCCGTCACCCGGATATCAAAATATTGCGTAGTCCTGAGGAATTCGACAAGCTCGCCGAACTCCAAACCAGGTTACTTAAAAATCTTTGGCAATTGCTCAAGCCTGGCGGCGTTCTGGTGTATGCCACATGCTCTGTGTTACCCAAAGAAAACACCCAGATCATTGAGGCTTTTGTAAAACGCCACCCTGACGCGGTTTGTGATGAATTGGCGGTAGAGTGGGGAATCGCACAGCCTTATGGCAGACAATTACTGCCTAATGCAAGCGGGCACGATGGATTCTATTACGCGCGCTTGCGGAAGGCTTAAATGACCATCACCCCATCTGCCTCAATTAGTGACGCGCGCGGCAACTGATTAATACCAATCGCGGCCCGTGCTGGGTAAGGTGCGCTGAAATACTGACTCATGACTTCATTCACAATCGGGAAATTGGCCAAATCCGTCAAATAAATATTTAATTTTACAATGTGTTGTAAATCGCCATCTGCAGCCACGCAAACCGCGCGCAGGTTTTTAAATACCTGGTGCGCTTGAGTAGCAAAATCACCGTCAACGAGTTGCATTGTTTTAGGGTCAAGCGGAATTTGGCCCGACAAATACACAGTGTTGTTTACTTTCACTGCTTGTGAATAGGTGCCTATGGCGGCGGGGGCATTGTCACTGTGAATAATGGCTTTATTGGTCATGTGAATCCTTCGAAGAGATGAGGGTAAAGATTTAGAGCTGCTGCTTGAAAAAGCAATTAGCGATATTATAACCAGCGTTTCCACAATCAGCATTCATTTCAGGTTCATTTATGTAGATTAGAGTTCAGCTACCGATTATTTTTTTGCGATTATCGCGTTTTATAGGATTGCCATGAATTACCTTAAAATTTTTACTGCTCCTGCATTATTTTCAATTTGTATTTCTTTTTTTGCACAAGCCCCGGTATTTGCCCAAGAACGCCAAGCCAATTTCAGCAGCGATTTTGAAGGCGATGCACAAAAATGGTCGCTGGTTTACGGCGCAGAATTAAGTTCCGGGCAAGCACACTCGGGTACCAATGCCATTAAAATTGAAGGCGAAGCTTCGATTCGCACCAAAACTTCTATCGCTGAATCAGGTACTCTGGAATTGTGGGTGCGTGCTTCTGCACCAGTCACTAGCTACAAAATAAAAGTGTTGGTTAACAGCGCACTTAGCAATGATGCTGGTTGGACGCAAGTCGGCATGATTGAAGCGACAAATGGCGATACCGAATATCACGCGAAACGTGTTTCAATTGATGACCCTGCCAAAAAATATGTGCGCCTGGATATTGAAGCTATCAACGGCGTCATTACGTTAGATGATATTTCACTCGACAGAATTTTATTAAGCACCGCGTTACAAAAAAATCAGCAAGTAGTTTTAGATGAATTGCTCACTAAGTTACGCGAAGACAACACCTATCAAATGCAGATCGATGCGGTGCGCACGTTGGGCAATAATTACACTTCACAACTTGAAGTGCAGCGCCAATATATTGAATATGCCAATGGTATTTATTCAACGACTTCGCTGGTATTGGCAACTTCCGAACGCAGCAAAATGGCTAACCCTTTGGCCTATAGTACCTTCAAAAAAGTCATTGATGATATGAAAAAAGTATCATCACCAATTCAAAAAACACGGCTTGAATCTTTGGTTCGCCCTTTCGGTGATATCGCAACAGCTTCGCTTAATGTAGTCACTGCCGGTGCGTTCACTGCATTCGCGGAACCCTTTAAATCGATTATCGCCAATACTTTTGAAAAATCGTCGTACGAGAGTGCTGATATCAGCAAAGATGCGAAAAAATTTGCTGAGAAAAATGGCTTGGCAACTTATGAAACCGCAGAAAAATTTTTAGGCGAAGTTGAAAAAGAATTAAATACGGTTAATTTGTTGGATCGAGATTTATTGGCGATTCAAAATGATGTCGATAAATACCGTAAAGATTTAAGTAAACATTTAAAAGATTATTTAATTTACGGCGGGCAGGATCGGATACAAGAAAATTATAATCGCGTAATGAGCAAAGACGATCAAATTCGTGCAGCAGCATTAAAAGATATTGGCGATGGCTTTACTAAACACGCTGAAGCTCTACAAACACGTTCAAGTTCTAATGCGCAACTTGTACAATTTATGCTGAAAGCTACGGATAATATTGATCAGTTACAGGAATACAAAGAGCGCTTCAATCAAATTACTTCGGCGATGATTACCTATTACGATAAATTTGATCATTCAATTGCTCCCGATCAAAACCCCTTTACTAATGCGGAAGATCGTAAATCATGGGAAATGCACGCGCTAAAAACTCGCGAGTATATTCAGAAATCGAAAGAAGCTTTTAAGAAAGCGTATTTATAATTTTTCTGTAAGCTCGATTAAAATAAAAAAGGCCTGCACTGCAGGCCTTTTTTATTAATTTTTATTGCGCTGAATTTTTATCACAAAACTCAGCAAGCGAATACGCCGCAGAATATTGGCAAGATGCACGCGATGATGCACTCCAATACATAAATGAATAACACTGTTGTGAGCATCGCGCTCATGCACATTGATATGTTCGATGCTGCCGCCTTGCTCGGTGATGCGGGTGGCGAGGGTGGCGATAATGCCGCGTTCGCTTTTCACTTCTACCCGCACATCCACTAAAAATTCACCGCTGACATTGGCTGCCCAATTAACCTGGCTAATTTTATCGGGGCTATTGCGTGCTTCGATAATATTGCGGCAAGTTTCTTGATGGATGACAAGGCCTTTGCCGGAACTTATATGGCCGATAATAGGGTCGCCAGGAATGGGTCGGCAACAGCGCGCAAAACTAATCATCATGCCGTCAGCGGCATCAATTGTTATGGGTGAATTGCCGTTGTTATTGCTTGCGCGTAATTTATTATCGGAATCTGGTTTAATTAATTTGGCAATAGATGCGGCAACGCGATTGCCTAAACCAATATCTTCCTGCAAGGCTTCCATGGATTCAACTTTGGTTTCGAATAATAATTTTTTCTGTTGTTCGTCGGTAAGTTGCTCGTAATCCATTTGCACATCGCTAAACGCTTTTGCTAATAAGCGGCGACCGAGCGCAACCGATTGATGGTGGCGCTGCCCTTTTAGAAAATGACGAATTGCACTGCGCGCTTTACCTGATACCGCAAAATTAAGCCAGTTGGGATTGGGTTGTGCACCCTGTGCGGTCATGATGGTAATTTTTTGGCCGCTCAATAATGGTTGTGACAATGGCGCCAGGCGGCCATTAATGCGGCAGGCAACGCACGCATTGCCGATGTCCGTATGTACGGCGTAAGCAAAATCTACGGCGGTGGCGCCGGTGGGTAATTCCACAATTTTACCTTTGGGCGTGAACACATAAACTTCATCGGGGAAGAGATCGATTTTTACGTTTTCGATAAATTCGAGAGAGTCGCCTGCATTGCTTTGCATTTCCAGCAATCCTTGTACCCACAAACGCGCACGGCTGTGACTGGCGCTGATGGTGCTGTCGTCACTACTGGATTTATACAGAAAGTGAGCGGCAATACCGCTGTTGGCCATTTCATCCATTTCTTTGGTGCGAATTTGCACTTCAATCGGCACGCCGTGCATTCCGACTAAAACGGTGTGTAGCGATTGATAGCCATTTGCTTTGGGGATGGCGATATAGTCTTCAAATTCGCCGGCTACTGGTTTGTAGAGGTTGTGTACTACGCCTAAAGCGCGATAACAAGTGTCAACACTGTCCACGATAATGCGGAACGCGTACACATCCATAATTTCTTTAAAAAATTTCTTTTTGGTACGCATCTTTTCGTAAATGCTGAATAAATGTTTTTCGCGGCCAATGACAATCGATGTGAGGTTTTCACTCGCCAGACGTTTTTCGAGAGAGGCTTGAATTTGTTCTACTAATTCTTTGCGATTTCCGCGCGCGCTTTTAAGTGCGGCTTGCAAACGTGTGGCACGCAGCGGATACAATGCATAAAAGCCACGATCCTCCAATTCCAAACGCAAGTCATTCATGCCTAAACGGTGGGCAATGGGTGCGTATATTTCTAACGTTTCTTTAGCGATGCGGCGTTTTTTATCGGAAGGCATAGCACCGAGTGTGCGCATATTATGTAAACGGTCGGCGAGTTTGACCAAAATCACGCGCAAATCTTTGGCCATCGCCAACGCCATTTTTTGAAAGTTTTCTGCTTGTTTTTCGGCGTGAGATTCAAACTCAATTTGCGTTAGTTTACTGACACCATCTACTAGGTCAGCAACGGCATCTCCAAACTGTTTGGCAATGGCTTTTTTGCTGATGCCAGTATCTTCAATCACATCGTGCAACATCGCCGCCATCAAGCTTTGGTGGTCCATGTGCATGGTGGCAAGAATATCAGCGACTGCGAGTGGGTGAGTTATGTAGGCTTCGCCACTACGGCGTTTTTGGTTGTCGTGTGCTTGCTCGGCATAATAGTAAGCACGCCGCACCAAATTAATTTGGGGAGCTTCCAGATAAGACGAAAGCCGATGGCTTAAGGCTTCAATGGTTTGCAATGCTGTACTCCGAGAATGAAAACAATAAATCGCTGAAAGGTTATCTTATTAGGGATACTAAAGCGCAGAGCTCGCTTGTGGCAAGTGATTAGCACCTTAAATAATACAATAGGAGGGATAGAAAAAAATAAGGCCATCAAATGATGGCCTTATTAAATATTATCGCGCTGAAATTTAGCTAAAATTAAATTTCGTTGTCGTACACGCGCTCTGGTTTTGGCTGGGGCAAAGTATCTTTTTCTAGCAAAATACTCGCATCGATGAAGCCTTCTTCAATTTCACGCAAAGCGATAACGGTAGGCTTATCATTTTCCGGGTTAACGTGAGGTTCTTTACCGCCAATTGCCAGTTGACGAGCGCGCTTGCTGCTTACCATCACCAACTCAAAACGGTTATCCACTTTAGACAAACAATCTTCAACTGTAATACGTGCCATAACTTGTTCTCGATATAAAAATACGATTCAAAAAAAATGCAATGCAAAAATACGGTACAAAAAAGAGTGCGCATTATGCGCTAGATCAGGTAAGGCTGCCAGCCATACACCGCAGTGTTTATAAAAAGAGCAGTCAGAAAATGGCCAAATTAAGCCAGCAACTCCTGAATAAGACCGATATACCGCGTAACTTGTCGTGCTAAACGAAGGTGCTGGCTGGTAATAAGCGCTTGAAACTGTGCTAGGGCAGTCGTGAAATCATCGTTAACAATCAGGTAATCCGCCTCAATATAATGCGACATTTCGCTGATCGCTTCGCTCATACGCAACTCAATGACGCTTGCATCGTCCTGTCCCCGTCCTGTCAAACGCTGCCGCAAGCACGCCAACGATGGCGGTAAAATAAACAGGCTTACCGTTTCCGGCATTAGCTTGCGCACTTGCTGAGCGCCTTGCCAATCGATTTCCAGAATGACATCCACGCCTTGTTTAAGCGTATCCATCACCCATTGTTGCGAAGTGCCGTAATAATTGTTAAACACCCGTGCAGATTCCAGAAAAGCGCTTTCTTCAAGCATTTTTTCAAAGGTGGTGTGATCGACGAAATGATAATTAACTCCATTCACTTCACCTGGGCGCATCGGGCGTGTAGTGTGTGAGACAGACACACACACTTCAGGGTTGGATTTCACCAACGCCGATACCAAGCTGGTTTTGCCCGCGCCAGAAGGTGCAGAAACTGTGTAAAGCGTACCTATACTTGTGCCTGTGCGTACCATAAAAATGCCTTTGCGCTGCAGAATACCAACATCAAACCTGAATTATGGCATAGTAGCTTTTATTTGCCAGTCAACTAGCGCCGTAATAACCCTCATGAAACGAACACTCAGCTTCCAACAAGCCGCGCAACGCCTTAATGTTCGCCCGCAAACTCTTTATGGCTTCGTTGCCAAAAAACGCCTGCATTATGTCGGCGTAGAATTATTCGATGCCCAAGAAGTAGAAAAGCTCGCGCTGCTGATGGATAAATTGCGCACTAATGGCATTGCGACTTTGGTGGAAATATCGGGGCAGGAAAAGTAGGAATTATTAATAGCACCTGATTTTCGAATTAATTTTTTTTGCGAGGCCTCCGGATTTTTCTCGTTATGCCTTGAGCAATACAAAATGTTCAATTAAGCGAATCATCAATTCTTTTTTATCCGGCAAACTTTCTGCAACTAAGAGCGCCAGCGCAACCAAAGTATTGTCGTTAATCAGTTGTTCTACTGGCTTGGCCAACAAGTGTTGGTTGATTTGCAAATACCACAAAAACAAAAACGATCCTGTGCGCTTGTTACCATCAGCTAACGGGTGATTTTTGATTACAAAGTACAGCAAATGCGCCGCGCGGCTCGCCACATTCGGGTAAAAAAATTCATCGCCAAAACCCTGTTCAATAGTTGCTATGGCAGATTCCAAACCATTGCCACGTAACTGGCCAAACAATTCCGTTGCTTCGCTTTTTGCGATAAGTTCACGCTTTAGCTCACCCATAGCCTTAAGCGCATCACTAAAGTTCAGTGCAAACATTCCTTCCTGTGATTGTGCGATGTTTGCAAGGCTTTGTTCATCGTAACCCTGCAACAAACTCCATGAGCGCGCATAATCACTAATTACTTGCAGTACCGCTTCACCTGCTGGCTCCACGAGTTGTTGGTTTGCTAAAGTTTTTGAAAGTAAGGCAATAGCCTGTTCAAACTCAATGCCACGTTCGGCCAAACGTTTTTGATTGAGTGTATAACCTTCCACCAAATGTTGTTTAAGTATGCGAGTTGCCCATTGACGGAACTGTACACCGCGTTGTGATTTAACGCGGTAACCAACAGAGATAATGACATCCAGTGAATAGTAAGCTACTGGTTTGTGGGAACCAGCAATATGCATTTTTTGCATATTGCTTTCATGCATCAATTCACCTTCTGCAAATAGATTACGTACATGACGTGAAATAACAGATTGATCGCGCTCAAACAGCTCGCAAAGTTGCGCCTGCGAAAGCCAAGCTGTCTCGCGTTCAAGCGATACTTCCAACGAGATAACACCATCAGCAGAAGTGAAAAGTTGTATGTGGTTTTCGCTCATTATGCAGTTTCCCTTAGCGAATCTTTATAAGTAGAAATAATTTTTCCCAGACAAGGCCGCAAAATCATTGGGTAAATGGAATTTCAGTAACCTAGTAGGTAATGTTTAAATGCAAGGCTCTCATTTTTTTTACGGAAAAATCAAAATTCTCTAATGCTTCTTTGATAATTGCCTCAGCTTCAGCAGAAAACTCACTATTTAACGTTGTAACAGGAGAGCGAGCCGACCAATTTTCAATTTTTGTTCTGCGAGCTTCATGAGTTAAAGGTGATACAGCTTTTCTTTTCAGAAACGACTCCCAAGACTCTTCTCTCTTTTCATCTCCATTACAGTGTGCACATGCAAGTACAATATTATGGATATTATTAGCACCGGCCTTAGCTGAAGAAATTAAATGATCCAGATGGCCCATTCTGGATTTGGGATCTATGTCTGTATTGCAATATGCGCATCTTGATTCAAAATATTTCCACAATTCAGCTTTTTCAGCTTTCGTTGGGTGCCGATCATAAATTGCTACAAGACTTCTGTACATTTTATTTTTCGCAATTGATACTGTATCTTTTGCCATTTTTTCACCGATAAAATTTCAACGAACCTACTCAATATTCTGCACCTGCTCCCGCATTTGCTCAATCAACACCTTTAATTCCACTGCTGCCTGAGTCGTATCACTCACAATACTTTTAGACGATAAAGTATTTGCTTCGCGATTTAATTCCTGCATTAAAAAATCTAATCGGCGGCCGAGGGATTCGTCTTGTTTCAGGCTGCGTTTTACTTCGATGACGTGAGTGTCGAGGCGATCCAGTTCTTCATCGACATCTGCTTTTTGTGCGAGTAAAACAATTTCTTGTTCGAGGCGATCTGGATCTAAATCGACTTGCAGCGCGGCGAGTTTTGCGTGCAATTTTTCGCGTTGGGTTTGTAAAATTTCTGGCAGGCGCGCACGCACGGCGACAACTTGTGCGGAGACAGCATCGAGCCGGTGTAAAATTAATTGTTCCAGCTCATTACCTTCGCGGGTGCGGTGTTCAATTAAGCCTTCAAGTGCAGAATTAAATAATTCCAATACAATGGCTTGCATGGCTTCGCGATCGAGCTCTTGTTTTTGGATAACACCTGGCCATTTGAGAATGTCCAACGCATTGACGGGCGAGGCTGCATCGCCTAATAAACTATTAATTTGTTGTGCGGCTTTGGTGAGTTGCGCAACGCGGTTGAGGTTAATGCCTAACTCCGCCTCGGCTTCTTGCTCCCATTGAATCATTAAGCTGGCTTCCACTTTGCCGCGTTGCAATGCTTTGCGCATAGCGTCGCGCAAGTGCGGCTCTATTTCGCGAAAGTCTTCTGGCAGGCGAAAGCTGGGTTCTAAATAGCGATGGTTAACGCTGCGAATTTCCCAAACGGCGGTGCCCCAGGGGAGTTTGGCTTCACGGCGGGAAAATCCGGTCATGCTGCGTGGCATAGTGTTGTTCCCCTATTAAAAAGTCTTAAATCAATGGTTACTTGTAGCAAAGAGCTGGTAAAGTTCCCGCCCAAATTACCTTCATCAACATAGAAGAGATGGTATCACACCTCCACTCGTGTTCATTTTCAGCAGTAGGATACTAATATGCAACGCCCAAGCAATAGAACCCCAAACCAATTACGCGACATTCGTATTACCCGCCACTACACCAAACATGCCGAAGGGTCGGTATTGGTGGAGTTTGGCGATACCAAAGTTATTTGTACGGCCAGTGTGGTTTTAGGTGTGCCGAGTTTTTTACGCGGCCAGGGCCAAGGTTGGGTAACTGCTGAATACGGTATGTTGCCGCGCTCTACCGGTTCGCGGATGGATCGCGAAGCCGCGCGCGGTAAACAAACGGGTCGCACAGTAGAGATTCAGCGCTTAATTGGCCGCTCATTGCGCGCTGCAATTGATATGACGGCGTTGGGTGAAAACACTATCAATATCGATTGTGATGTAATTCAGGCAGACGGCGGTACACGCACAGCTTCTATCACCGGTGCGTGGGTTGCTTTGGCCGATGCCATTGCACACCTTAAGGCGCATGGCAAAGTCGTGGGCGAGCCTCTTAAGCGCGCTATTGCATCAGTGTCCGTTGGGATTTACCAAGGCGTGCCGGTGTTGGATTTGGATTACCCCGAAGACTCCGCGGCAGATACGGATATGAATGTGGTGATGGCCAATGACGGTGGCATTATTGAAATTCAAGGCACTGCTGAAGCTGAACCTTTTAGCGAAGCAGAGTTTGCGGCTATGCTGAGTTTGGCAAAAAAAGGCATTGCAGAATTGCATGCGTTGCAGCAAAAAGCATTGAGTGAAAATTAATTTTTTTTGTGAATGGTTAAGAAGCGCGAGTTGTCACCTGAAATATTTTCGTCATCCTCGCGCAGCGGGGATCCAGTGTTTAAATAGTCAGTCCTGAAAAACTCATTTTACGCCAACAATAACGGCGCTGGCTTTGCCGGTGCTGTTATAAAATTATTAAATGCGCGCCTTAACTGCTCTA
>JANYIO010000275.1 GCA_025362015.1 Gammaproteobacteria bacterium
CGCTTACCGCGTGCTGCGCAAATAAATCTCGCCACTCTTGTTCATTGCGTTTTTTCATAAAACCTCCTGAGGAAAATTGGAGGCGCTACGCTAATAAAAAAATGTGCGGATTAATAGAGTGTAGTTAGTACTGCGCTTACAGGCATCAGGATAAAGTGGTTTTGAAAAGTAAAATCCCTGCACCTGATCTGCACCCAACTCCAAAATTACTTTGTAATCTTCCAGTGTTTCAACACCCTCAGCAACGCTAAGCATTTTTAAATTTTTAGCTAGCTCTATGGAGCTTGCTAAAATAGTGCGCTGCTGTGGGCGCGTTGAAACATTGTGTACTAAAGAGCGATCCAATTTTAATTCAGTTGCGGGCACTCGCGATAATTGTTGTGCATTCGCAAATCCGGTGCCGTAATCATCAATTGCAATATTAAAACCTTTCAAACGCAAACGAGCGAGTGTGCGTATGGCACAGGCTAATTCATTGAGTAGTGCATTCTCGGTAATTTCAAAAGTAATTTCTTGCGGTAACACATCATATTTTTTTGTAAGTGTTACTACCCAATCCACTAAGCCTTCATCCGCTAATGACAAAGGTGATAAATTAAACGCGAGATTAAAACGCAACCCGATTAGTTGCCACTTTTTTTTCTCGTTCATCGCCATAGTCATCAGCGTATGTGTGAGCGCATTTATCAAGCCGAGTCGTTCGGCCATGGGGATAAAAATAGTGGGAGATATCAGGCCTTTTTCTGGGTGCTGCCAACGTGCAAGAGCTTCAACACCACGCAATAATAAACCTTGCACGGTTAACTTGGGTTGGTATGCCAGGATTATTTCGCCATGAGTTATCGCGTGATTTAATTCCAACCCTGTGAATAGGGGAGGGATTGCCGCTAATTTAGCTTCAGCGAGTTTAGTACCTTGCGTTTGTAAGTCCACGATAAAACGTAACAAGCTACACTGCAACATATCAAGATGTAGGGGCTTTTTAAAAGTGCCCAGAACTGTCAAGCCATCTGCTTCAGCCATGGTGCCGACACTGGAAATTAAAATAGGATCTTTAGCGCTAACAATAATCACATTAGTAGATAATTTGTGGTGCGCGATAGAGTGAATTAATTCAACGCCATCCATAATCGGCATTTCTAAATCAACCAGAGCTACATCAATTGTGTTTTCTTGTAAAATTTTGAGAGCTTCAATACCATTGGCTGCAGTGTGAATAGTGATTAAACCCAAATCTGTGCAGAGTTGTTGTGCATATTGTCGCTGCGCACTACTGTCATCCGCAATCAAAACATGTAACTCAGCTAAAGATGTTTTCATGAAAAGTTCTCTAAGACAGAGGAAATTTTTGTGAGCGATAAAATTTCTTTTGCTGCGCCAAGGTTAATTGCTTCTTTGGGCATACCAAACACCACGCAAGAAGCTTCATCCTGAGCTATGGTGCGCGCGCCGGCATGACGCATTTCGAGTAAGCCGCGTGCGCCGTCGTCACCCATGCCGGTCATAATAATTCCTGTTGCGTTCCGCCCGGCAGCTATTGCTGCTGAACGAAATAATACATCCACTGAAGGGCAGTGGCGGTTAACCGTAGGGCCGCGAAATACTTTGGCAATATATTGGGCACCAGAGCGTTGAATTTCTAAATGGTGACCTCCGGGGGCAATCAATACTCGCCCCGGAATTAAACGATCTCCTGAACTCGCCTCCTTAACCTCCACTTGGCACAAACTATTTAAGCGTTGCGCAAATGCTGCAGTAAATAATTCCGGCATATGTTGTACCACGGCAATACCTGGACAAGTGCGTGGTACATTAATCAATATTTCTTCTAATGCCTGTGTGCCGCCAGTAGAAGTTCCTATTACTGTAATGCGATCTGTGGTGCTCGCCATTGTGATTAAATCTACAAGAGGAACTTTGTGCGCTACCGTTGCTATGTGTGTTGGTCCAGCTTTGTGCCGTGTCATACGCGCAGCGGCTGCGCCTCGAACAGTTTGCCAGAACAAGTGTTTGGCATCTAATATAAAATCTTTTATGCCTAATTGTGGTTTTGTCACTATATCAATTGCGCCAGCAGCCAGTGCTTGTAAGGATAATTCAGCGCCTTTTTCTGCAAGTGATGAACAAATAATAACGGGTGTTGGTCGCTCCGCCATAATTTTACGTAAAAATGTCAGGCCATCCATACGCGGCATTTCCATATCCAGCACAATTACATCGGGCCATTTTTCTTGCATCTTTTCCAAGGCTAAAATAGGGTCTGCCGCAGTAGCATACACATTAATATCTGGCGCTTCATTTAAAATTCCGCTCATTACCTGACGCACAACGGCTGAATCATCTATGACCATTACTTCTATTGCCATGGTTAGGGCCTCTTATGGTTAATGATTATTGGTGAGGTGTTAATTGCCTGCATTTCATAATGTTTTACAGTAACAATGCCTGAAGACATGGTAAGAATTAAAGACCGGGATATTGTTCCGCCGACATCAACCTGCGTAGCAATCAAATTTTCATTCAGTAACCATTGCTGTGCAAAATAAACATTTTTTTTACCAATGCCGAAATGGGATATGGTGTCACTACCACCAAATATACCTAGTTGAAATTCATTCAGTGAAGCATGATGTTGCATGGCCTTCTTCATTAACAATAGTGCCGTTTTTGCATAACGACCTGCATTCTTGCCGTCTTGATCTGAGATGCCGTGCGGCAGCTCTGGTAAAATATAGTGGCACACTCCACCTAATTTTAATCTAGGGTGCCAGGCTGTTAATGACACGCAGGAGCCAAGCACAGTGTAAATACTGTGGTACCTATTACCAATATACCAATCGCCCGGATGAATATTCAAACGAGGAAGGCGTGGAGCGTTCTCCATTTACTTGTCCAAATATATGCTCAGGTTTATTAGGCAAGCCGATATATCGCAGGCTTGATGGGTGTGAAACGTTGCGTTACACCGTGCAAGCTTTCTGAGTGCCCGACAAATAAAACACCATTAGGTTTAAGTGTATTAGCAATTCTATCAAGCACTTTTTCTTTAACGTCATTTTCAAAATAAATTAAAATATTACGTAAAAAAACTACATCGAATTTGCCAATATCCTGCGAAATATTAACATTAAGATTTAACGTAAAAAAATCTACGCGTTCCCGCAGTTCTGCTATTACACGCACAAAACCTTGTTGTGGGCCAGTACCTTTTCGACAAAATCGACGTAAATATTGTTCAGGAATATTTTGTATACGCAGGTCGGGGTAAATACCTATTTTTGCCTGTTCAATAACCGTGGAATTAACATCTGAACAGAGTAAATCCCAACTTGCTGCGCAACGATCTGCTAGTAACATGGCAATGCTGTAAGGTTCCTCGCCGGTGGATGCTGCTGCACTCCACACTCTAAAGCTATCGTTCGATTTGAAATTTGATAATATATTCTCAGTCAGATAATCAAAATGTTTTTGTTCACGAAAAAAATAAGTTTCATTGGTGGTCATTAATTCGAGCATTAACTTTAATTCTGCGTAGCCTTTTTTGCTGACGATGAAACAATAATAATCATGGTAGTTATTCAGTTGTTGTGCGCTGAGCCTTTTCCAAAGACGATTCATTAGTAACGCTTTTTTTGATAGCGGCAAAAAAATTCCCAGGTTATCCAGGATCAATTGCTGAAATGCATAAAATTCTTTATCCGTTGGTAGTATATGGAAATCTTCTGTAGTCATAGTATTAGTACACTATCAGTCATTGATATTCAGGTTCGCCTATCGTTAACAACAAGTTTTAACAACCTTTAACCACTAGTTTTAACGACAATCTATTTGTTATGAATTTTTTATTGTGAAGCCTACTTAAACGTAACTGTGTGAATATTGTTTAGGTTGACTATTTGTTAATTTGAAATAGGCCATCGCTTCTTGCAAATGCATGGCTTGAGATGTCATTTCTTCTGAAGTAGCACTCAGCTCTTCAGATGCGGCTGCGTTTTGTTGCATAGTTTGATTCACTTGGTTAATTGCCATATTGATTTGATTTACGCCAACAGTTTGTTCGGAGGAAGCAGCTGCAATTTCTTGAACCAGGTCAGCAGTTTTGCGAATGGATGGCACTATCTCTTGCAATAAAACGCCAGCAAGCTCTGCACGTTTAACACTTTCCGTTGCTAACCGGCCAATTTCTTGTGATGCTACCTGACTGCGTTCAGCTAATTTGCGCACCTCTGATGCCACTACCGCAAAACCGCGACCATGTTCTCCTGCGCGCCCCGCTTCAATGGCAGCATTGAGCGCGAGTAAATTAGTTTGGTAGGCAATATCATCAATTACAGCAATGCGCTCGGCAATTTTTTGCATAGCTATCACTGTTGCAGACACCGCCTCTCCGCCCTTCACCGCATCGTTGGCAGATTTTTGTGCCATGCCATCGGTAACGCTGGCGTTCTCATTGTTTTGCATAATGGATGCAGACATTTGCTCCATGGAAGCAGATGTTTGTTCAACACTCGCGGCTTGAAGGGACGCGCCTTTCGCCAAAGATTGTGCAGTGGCATTAACTTCTAGTGAAGCTGAGGCAAGCGCATCCGCTGAGCTATGTACTTTACTAATCACCTCAACCAATTGTTTGCTCATATCTCTAATGGCCGCCAACATACTGGTGGTATCACCTGGCTTAATGATGATCTGCACCTCTAAATCACCTGCGGCCATTTGACTAATCACCGCGGCGGCATAGGCGGGTTCACCGCCTAACAAAGTAAATAACGTTTTCGCAACAAAACCAGTCACGAGAAAAGATACCAACGCCGTTAGTAGAAAAATGCCGTACAACCAGGTATGGCCAGATGCAACTTCCTGTGTTGCTAGCATTTCGACATCGGAACTATATTGATTAGCTAGGATGACAACCTGGTCAACTGCTGTGCGATGCGCATCATATAGCTGCTTTAGTTCTGTTAAAGCAGCGGTAATTTTTTCATTGTCGCCAGCATTGAATGCAGGAATAAATGTGTTATGTAGGTATGCAAAATATTTTTCCCCGAAGCCAAGTACATCCTGTTGCATCTGTTGTTGAATGTTATCTGGCAAGGGTTGCGCCTGCCAATATTTAGTGCGCGTATAAAAGTCCTGCTCCAGCTTATTCAGTTGTTTGAGTAGTTGTTGGTGCTTGGTGGCATCCTTTGTGGAGGCCATTTCATATACCGTTAAATGAGTTTCAATAATATAGGCGGGTGGTGGTAAAACATCTGCGACTAAATCTTTACCGCGAATAATATTTTCATATAGCGGTCCATTAACTCGCAAATAATTTAATTTAGCGAGCGCGACATATCCAAAGATTAAAAGTCCTATTAATAAGGAACCGATCATCAGCGAAAATAGCCCTTTTAATCCCATTGTCTTTTTCATAGATTGAATCCGTTAAATAATAGTTGCGATACATTGATGTTAGTAAAATCTTACGCAATTGAACTAGGCTCAATAAAAAATGGCTCAATAAAATCTAATTTAGACGGATAAATTTTAATTTATTATGTACTCGAATAATTAATCAAAACGAACAAAATGTTTATCCACATCATCTGTTGGTGCCATTGTTTTACGTGCTGATTGTAATGACTTCCGTTCTGGCATGGTTTCTCTCGCAGCTTCTCTCGCAGTTTCTTTCATCGTCTCTCTTGTCGCGCGAAAATTATTTGAACCATTTGAACCATTTGAACCATTTGAACCATTTAAACCATTTGAACCAAGCCTGGCTCGATTATCCGCTAATTTGAAATAACTCATCGCTTCTTGCAAACGCATAGCTTGCGCCGTCATTTCTTCTGAAGTAGAACTTAGCTCTTCAGATGCCGCGGCATTTTGTTGCATAGTCTGATTTACTTGACTAATCGCCAGATTAATTTGATTAACGCCAGAAGTTTGTTCGGATGAGGCGGCCGCAATTTCTTGCACCAGATCAGCGGTTTTGCGAATGGATGGAACTATATCTTGCAATAAAATACCAGCAAGTTCGGCGCGCTTCACACTCTCTGTGGCCAACTGGCCAATTTCTTGTGAAGCAACTTGACTACGCTCTGCTAATTTGCGTACCTCTGATGCCACCACTGCAAAACCGCGACCATGCTCACCCGCACGCCCAGCTTCAATGGCGGCATTGAGTGCAAGTAAATTGGTTTGATAGGCAATGTCATCAATAACACTAATGCGCTCAGCAATTTTTTGCATGGCCATCACCGTGGCTGAAACTGCTTCGCCACCATTTACTGCATCGCGTGCCGATTTTTGTGCCATGCCATCAGTAACACTTGCGTTCTCATTGTTTTGCATAATAGATGCAGACATTTGCTCCATAGAGGCAGACGTTTGTTCAACGCTTGCCGCTTGAATAGAAGCACCTTTCGCCAAAGATTGTGCAGTAGCATTAACTTCTTCTGCAGCAGACGCAAGTGCATCAGCGGAGCCGCGCACTTCACTAATCACTTCTACCAATCGTTCGCTCATGTCTTTAATGGCCGCCAACATACTGGTGCTATCACCAGGTTTAGTGATGACATGTACATTTAAATCGCCAGATGCAATTTTGCCTACTATATTGGCTGCATAAGCTGGCTCACCACCTAGTTGTTTAAGCAGGCTACGAGCAATAATAAAACCGATTACAGAAAGTGTCAGCACTGTAATTGAAGCGATAATAATGGATAGCATCATCGCTGAAGATTTTGTGGCCAATGCTTTGTCTTGGCCGGCCTGACCGAGCGCAATATTGTAGGTAATATGTTCTTCAATTGCCGTTGTAGCTGCTATAGCGATGGGGGCAGCAGCGTCACGTAGTTTTATGGCTTCATCTCCTTTGTTTGCATGCGCAAATTCTAAAATAGCAGGAATTTTCTCAGCATAACTTAAAAATAATTTATGTTCTGCATCGTAAAGTCTATTGTCTTCAGGGTCGACAATGGTATCTATGTAATCTTTAAATCCTTTATCAGCATCGTGGCGGAAAGCTCCAAGTTGAGTTTCAATTTCGTTTCTTTTGTTGGTATCGTTTGTCAGCAGGAAAGAAGCTACAGAAACACGCATGAGTAAAAGGTTATTTTGTGCAACCCCCAGCGCTTTGAGTGCTGGCACAGTATTGATAGTGCCAAAGTTGGCGGCCTCAAAGACACGACTCATTTGATATTGCGCTACGCCAGCAAGTAAAATAATACCTAGCAGCGCAGATAATATTAATAGCAGCATTTTTTTAAAAACAGTCATTGGTAAATCCCTCGTGATTTTTTAAACAATAGATACACACAACATTCATAAATTACTTAAACGATGAAATAGTTAATTGCTTCCTGATGGAGGCAGACATTTGCTCCATTGCGGAAGATGTTACTTCAACACTTGCCGCCTGTATGGAAGCACCTCTGGCAAATGATTGCGCGGTGTTATTTATTTCGTCGGAAGCTGCTGCTATCACAATATCGTCATATTGGTGCAACTGAAAATAGGCAGTAAAACCTAGCGTAATTAAGCCCACAACAATCAGCAAACTTAATAGTACGATTTTAAGTTTTAAGGTTAATGTGGACAACATTATTTTGACCTTCAATTTTTTGTAATGGTGTGATGATGGTAAGTTGTACCAATTACATTTGCTTACTGCATTTGGGCTTCCACCAAGTGGGCCAACTCGCGGATGGATAAGGCTCTGTTAGCATCGAGCAATACGACAAATTCATTGTCGAACTTTGCAATCCCTTGAATAAATTCGGCACGAATATTGGCGCCGAAAGAGGGTGCATCTTCAATATTGTCATCGCTTAATTCAATAACTTCGCTCACCGCATCTGCCAATAAACCTAATACGTGATTTTGTTCATTATTTTCCAGTTCAACCACAATAATGCAGGTGCGTTTTTGTACATCAATGGGATTTCGCCCCAGACGAACTGCTAAATCAATGACTGGCACTACCTCGCCACGTAAATTAATAACGCCGCGTAAAAAGTTAGGCATTAATGGCACGCTGGTAATGCCACCGTACTCAATGATTTCTCGTGTTTGCGATAATTCAAGACCATAATTTTCATTGCCAATACGAAAAGTTAAAAATTGTTTAGTTGCTACACTCTGTAATAATGGCTTTTTTTGTTTGCGTTGCATATTCATGGCTGTTACTCCTGCATTCCCGCTATTGATAAGGTGTTCCGTATATGCTCTCTATTCATGGCAACATTGATGAGCTGCGGTACATCTAAAATTAATGCTACTGCGCCGGTGCCTAATAAACTGGAGCCGCCAATACCTTTAAGTGCCTGAAAAATAGGCCCCATAGGTTTTACCACGGTTTGTATTTCTCCAAACAAACTATCAACGACTATGCCCGCGCGTTTTTCACCAAATTGCACGACCAGTAATTTTTCACGTACAGCTTGTTGAGCTTCCAAAGAAAACAATTCTTGCAGGCGAATGTAGGGCACTTGCTCGCCGCGCAAATTTACATAGTGCTGTTCTTTGATGTGATTAAGTGACGCTAAATCCACGCATTCAAGAATAGTATTTTGCGGCACTATAAAATCAATATTGCCAGCTGCTACATGGAAGCCATCAATAATCGCAAGTGTTAATGGCAAACAAATTGTGATGCAAGTTCCAACCCCTAATTCAGTTTCAATTTCAATGACACCCCGTAAAGATTCAATGTTGCGTTTAACCACATCCATGCCCACACCGCGACCCGACAAATTAGTCACTTGTTCTGCAGTAGATAGTCCGGGATGAAAAATAAGCTGACAAAGTTCTTGGCGGCTGAGTTGAGTCGTTTCTTCGAGTAGTCCATTAGCGATAGCTTTTTTGCGAATACGTTCTAAATCTAAACCGCCGCCATCATCGGTAATTTCAATGACAATATTGCCCGCCTTATGACTTGCTTTTAATGCTATGACACCGGTATCAGATTTTTTGCGCGAGCGTCGCACTGCAATAGATTCAATGCCGTGGTCCATCGCATTACGTACAATGTGCATTAATGGATCGTTAAGTTTTTCTACCATGGAGCGATCTAATTCGGTTTCTGCGCCCTCAATTTCTAATTCAATTTCTTTGCCAAGTTCTTTAGCTGTGTCGCGCACTACACGTTTGAAGCGTAAAAAGGTATCACCAATTGCAACCATTCTGAGTGTTAATGCGGCATCGCGAATTTGTTCAGTAAAGTTACCCATAGACGTAACTGCTTCTGTGAGTGGGCCGTTACCTAATTTTGACGACAATAGATCTACACGCTGACGGTTGACGACTAACTCGCCTATTAAATTAATTAATTTATCGAGGCGTTCGGCTTCAACCCGGATAAAGCGCTGTTCTGGTTGAACGGTACGAATTTCTTGATTGGTTTTTTGCCTATCTAGTGCAGCATTAATTAATTCTGGGGATACTGCTTGTGTTTCAATTAAAATGTCACCTAATAAACCAATTGAATTTTGCTCTTTTGCTTGCTGTTTTTGGGTGTCGAGGGCTAGCTCTAAGTCTGTAGTTGTAATGACATTAGTAGCCACCAAAATCTCACCAAGGCGGCGTGAGTTTTTTGGCAGTGAATTTATTAAATCGACATAGGCAAGTATATTGCTTCGCGGTGGAATTATTTTTATAGAAGATTCTTCGCGCACAAACATGAAAGCATTTTCAATTTCTTCCAGAGAGGCATCGCTGCGCAATATAATTTCAAAACCTAAATATAAGGTTTCAGGATCAAACTCCGCTAATGTGGGGAAGTTATCGGTCATTGTCGAAATTTTTGTGACTTCGCCAAGCGTATTTAAAAAACGAATAATTGATAACGGATCCATGCCATTGCGCAATAAATCAGTGCCGAAACGCACGGAAATGTACCATAGGTCGTGGTTAATCGCCGGTTCTTGAGTCTTGCCCGATACTTCGAAATTGTCATTTGTGCTAGTAGGATCAAGAGGTGTCGCTATATTTTTTTGAATATTATTATTTTTCTGAACGTTATCGCCATTAAGGTCTGCTTTTATTTCGAGCCAGGCACGGAGAGAATTTAATAGCAGCTCACCCTGTTCAATACAGGTTGCATCGCTCTTTTTTTGCTGTTTGGCATTATTGACCAACTGTACAATATGATCACGACAAGATAATAAAATACTCAATAGATTGTCAGTAATGGTTAGCTTACCGTCACGCGCGAGATCCAATACATTTTCAACCATGTGGGTAAAGCCCACAATTTCAAATAGCCCAAACATTCCCGCAGAGCCTTTAATCGTATGCGCAGCACGGAATATTTCGTTAATAGTTTCAGAGTCCTTTGCGCCATCATCAATACGCAGTAAAGCAGTTTCCATTGAAACTAGTAACTCTTCAGCTTCGGCGAAAAAAGTTTGTAAAACACTGTCGATGTCCATGTTATTGTTCCAAAATGAATTGAGTAGCTACATCAAAATTATTTAAAATACCATCAACGCGTTCATTGCTATTTTTAAGATAAATTCGTTTATTGTTGTCTGCCATAATTTTTTTTGTAAACAATAATAGTTGTACACCAGCGGTATCTAATTCACTTACCTGTTTTAAATCAAGAGCAATAGGGTCAATAGTATTCTCAAAATCAGTTAGCAATTCAGATTTGGCCGCAGTAACGGTATAAATCGTTAACTCACCATCACAGAGGAATGTGCTACCTGATTTGGTGTTTTTCCGGCTTATTTTCATGAGCAATGATTCCTACATAATTAACATAGACACAGTTTGCAATAATTGTTCCGGGCGAAATGGTTTAACAATCCAGGCTTTTGCACCAGCGGCTTTGCCTTCTTGTTTTTTATCATCAGCACCTTCGGTGGTAAGCATGATGACGGGTGTAAATTTGTAGTTTACATTTTGCTTCATTTCTTTTACAAAACTAATCCCATCCATATTGGGCATATTGACATCCGAAATAACGAGATTGATTTTTTGTCCATCTAATTGTTTTAAGCCATCTTTACCATCACTAGCTTCAATAACAGTGTATCCAGCTCCACGCAATGAGATGCCAACGAGTTGTCGTACACTTGCAGAATCATCGACAATTAAAATTATTTTTGCCATGCGGCACTCCTAAAAAAAAGTCACTTCAGAGGTGTTGGGTGTTTTACTATTGCCTGCGCCACGATGTACTGCCGCTTGTTCCAGGGTGGTATAGGTTTTATTTAAATCATTCATCCATTCGTTTACATTGATAGTTTTTATCTCGTTGCCATTTTTTAAATTCAATTTTTGCTCATCAATAATGGTGCCCAGTTTGTACATATCGTTGATGACATGGCTGAGAATTTGACTCACACGATCCTGGAACTGTAAATTAACGAGTACTTCGGCAATGTCAGCTTGCACCTGCGTGCTTTCTTGTTCTAACAATTGTGCGGATTGCAAAATACCAACACCAGATTGTTGAAATTTTGCAAGCACTTGACCAATAGATGTTTCAGAGCGATTTAATCGTATATTGTCTTCCTGTGCATACGCGGTAGTGCGCTCCAATGTTTTTTGTAATGCGCCATTGGCTTGTTCAATGCGTTTGCCAATACGCGCACCAGTTTCACCGGAGCGACTTGATAGCGTGCGTACTTCATCGGCCACCACCGCAAAACCGCGCCCGTATTCACCGGCCCGCGCTGCTTCAATAGCTGCGTTGAGTGCTAATAAATTGGTTTGCGATGCTATGCCCGCAACATCTGCACCCATGCTGCTTAGTTCAGATGTTATTTTTGATAATTCGTTGATTTCAGTTAATAACTCGTCACGTTGTTCCATTGCACGATGTAAGGTTTGCACTAATTGATTTAGCTCAGTGCCCGCAAAATCAATCACATCATGCAAACCATCTTCACCTTTCATTCCGCTCGCAGTTGCTTTTGAGGTTGTCACGGATTGCTGTAATCTTTCATAAATGTCAGAAAATCGCGTGGCCAATTCGGTAATACTTTGCTCTACCTGATATTTAGCCAAATCGGTTTGGCGCTGCCAAAGCGGTAATACTTCTTGAATGAGCTGCTGATAATTGCTGGTGAGATTGGTTAAATTGCTGATTTCTTTTGCTTGTTTTTTTCCAATAATATTTTGGTGAAAGAGCTCAGCATAGGCACGTGTATAAAATTGACTTTGGTAATAAATATTGATTGCCGCTGCTAGTACAATGACTGCAAGCAAGACTTGGAGATAAGATGCTAAAGGGGCTAATAGAATTAAAGAGAAAGCAATTACAGCGAGTAGCGCACTAGAACCTACCAGCAGAAAAAAAGCTGGATGCTTGCCGCTGGATTCTGTTTCATAACTAGATGTTTTTTTATCATACGAGTTCATTGCACACCAGTCAGCTCATTTAGAAATATCAAAACGTTTTAAGATAGCAATACTGAAATGGCTTTGGTCGCACCATGTCAAGGCATTGTAATTAAATTTTTTTAAAGCGATTAGCATACAAAGGAATATAAAAGTTACGCTTTTACCCGTAATTATTCTCAGTTAGGTATAGACATAATTGTTTTAGATGTCAAAAAAATCAGACGAAAAAAGTCAATGTTTAAGCAGGTTTAGACGGGGTAGCGCGTAATGAGCATGTAGTCAATTCACAACCAAATAGCAATAGATTATTCGTTTTATATTTCTATTTGGTGTTGGTATTCCGAGCAAAAAATGACAGGCATTACCACTCTACAATCGCGCCTTTGTTGATGCCTTCAAAGGCTTTAACGCGAATTCTGGATGCAGGGCGCTCAGCTTTAATAACTTGCGCCAAATGAAGGGCGATAAGTTCTACGGTGGTGTCGGTGTTCATTAAATAGCAGCAGCGTTGGGGTAGGGTAAGTTCAAATTTACCTTGTTGGGATTGGTAAGCAAAGTGGTAGTACGCTTGTTGATTATGCGTTGGTTGTGCGTGAATATCTTCGCGTGTGCCGAGATAAATGTCGCGCCAACGCTCTGCCCAATGCATCTCTAGTGCGGGCGATTTTTCGCCGTTTTCCCACATGTCGATACGTGAGCGATGGCCGTGGGCAATGCGCTGGCAATTGCCAAGGTGTTTTTTTAGGCCGTGGCTGTAATGATAAAATGCACCGTCTATAGCTTCACAGGTAAAGTTTAATGCTAAGGTCGCAACACTCTCAGGAAAGAGTTTTTTAAGTTGAGTGATGCACCATGTGGCTAGGGTTGCAGGTGTCAGTATTTCTGCGTCGACTAAGGCTATGGCGTCGCGTGGTGAACGGGTAAGCAGGAATTCTCCCGTACTGCCAAACTGCCAATGAATCTCTAAAAACTCGCCTTCTTCTCTAATGCGAATATTCGGCGAGCGCGCTGGCACTGCCAAACGGTGATCCAACTCAGCATCCAACCAATGGCGCAGTACTTTTTTGACAGTTCCAAAATCGCACACCATTCCCTGCTCATCCAACTCGCCATGAAGCTCTACATTGGCCAGCCAGGTTTCGCCAAGCAAGCCACGTTCCGGGTCAAGAAAGCTGAAATCTACATTAGTGAGGTTATCGACGAAGAGCAACATAAAAAAAGTATCAAGTGATAAATGGGGTATCCATAATATCACTTGATGGCTGTATGCATAAGGTTAAAACCATGTGTTGGGGTTATGCCAATTCACTCGCCGTAAATATTTTACTATTCACCGTATGAGTATATTCTCCGCGTAAAATTTTCGCGGCTTCAATCATGCGCGTTAGGGCTGCTTCGGTTTCCGGCCAGCGCCGAGTTTTTAAGCCGCAATCCGGGTTTACCCATAAACGCTCTACAGGAATTTCACGCGCCGCACGTTTGAGTAAATTCACCATGGTTTGCACTTCTGGAATATTCGGTGAATGAATATCGTATACCCCTGGGCCTATGTCATTAGGATAATTAAAATTTTCAAAGGCTTGTAATAATTCGCCATCAGAACGCGAGGTTTCAATGGTGATTACATCTGCATCTAAATCGGCAATGGCGGCAATAATATCGTTGAATTCCGAATAACACATGTGAGTATGAATTTGCGTTTCATCTTGCACACCACTCGCACTAATACGAAATGCATTTACTGCCCAATCCAAATAAGCTGCGCGATCTTGTCTGCGCAATGGCAAACCTTCGCGAATAGCCGGCTCATCAATTTGAATAACTTTTATGCCTGCCGCTTCCAAATCCACTACTTCATCGCGCAGCGCTAAGGCAATTTGTCGCGCGGTAATTGCACGTGGTTGATCGTCGCGAACAAATGACCAAAACAACATGGTGATAGGGCCAGTCAGCATGCCTTTGACGGGTTTATTGCTGAGCGATTGCGCATAACAAGCCCAGCGCACTGTGATTGGGAAAGGGCGCGATACATCACCATAAATAATCGGCGGTTTTACACAACGTGAACCGTAACTTTGTACCCAACCATATTGTGTAAACGCATAGCCATCGAGCTGCTCGCCAAAATATTCCACCATGTCATTGCGTTCAGCTTCGCCGTGAACCAGTACATCAATATCTAATTTTTCCTGGCGAACGATACAATCTGCAATTTCCTGACGAATGCGATTTTCATATTCGACGGCACTAATTTTTCCTTGTTTGAAATCGTTACGCGTGCTGCGAATATGTTCTGTTTGAGGAAAAGAACCTATGCTAGTAGTAGGAAATAATGGCAACTGCAAAATCGCTTGTTGTTTAATAATACGCTGGGTAAAAACACTATTGCGTTGTGCATGTTCTGGCTTAATTGCTTGCAAGCGTGCTTGTACTTCAGGGTTGTGAATCAGTGACGATAATAAGCGAGCCTGCGCTGCGGCATTGCTTGATGCCAATGTTGCTTGTGCAGTGGCATCTGAGGAACTCGTTAATAAAGTCTTAAGGCTAACAACTTCATCAACTTTTTGTTTTGCAAATGCAAACCAGGTTTTTAATTCGCTAGAAAGTTTTTCTTCTCGCGCTAAGTCCACCGGTGAATGCAATAGGGAGCAAGATGGTGCAATCCATAAACGCTCACCTAAACGTTCGTGTGCCAGTTGTAAATTAACGAGCGACTTTTGCAAATCGTTGCGCCAAATATTGCGGCCATCCACAACACCTACTGATAAAATTTTATGCGCAGGTAAACGATCAATTACGCTAACTAATTGTTCCGGTGCGCGCACTATATCGATATGTAAACCGGCTACCGGTAAATTAATAGCAGTGGTAATGTTGTCGCCCAGTGCGCCAAAATAAGTGGCCACTAAAACTTTTAATTGTGGATGTTGTAAACGATGGTACACAGATTCAAATGCCTGCTTCCATTCGACGGGTAAATCCAAAACCAAAATCGGCTCGTCAATTTGTACCCATTGCGCACCAACCTCGGCCAGGGCATTGAGTAACTGCTTATAGACAGGTAATAATTTTTCTAATAAATCTAAACGATTAAAATTGGTTTCTTTTTCTTTACCTAACCACAAATAAGTGAGTGGGCCAATGAGAACCGGTTTGGCTTTATAACCGAGCTTAATTGCTTCTGCAGTTTCGTCGATAATTTGCGTCCAACTCAGTGCAAAATTCTGGTTGCGATGAAACTCTGGCACCAAATAATGGTAATTGGTATCAAACCATTTGGTCATGTCGCTTGCACTGCTAGCATTACCACTCGGTGCGCGGCCGCGAGCAACACGAAACAGTGTATCCAAATCAATATCAGCACTAGCCTTGTCGCTAAAACTATGGGTATCACTTAGCGCTTCAGTGTCGCTATGAGTATGAGTTGTGCAACAAGTATGATTATCTTCTGTGTGTGTGTGATCGGTGCCAGCACCTTTGCGATGGCGCAATGGGATATTGCCGAGCGTGGCGGAAAGGGTCAGTACTTGGTCATACCACGCAAAATCACCGGTAGGAATTAAATCTAACCCGGCATTGGCTTGTAATTGCCAATGGGCACGGCGCAGTTCACGGCCAATATCTTCAAGCTGTGATTGCTTAATATCGCCACGCCAATAGGCTTCGAGCGCTTTTTTCAGTTCACGGTCTGCGCCAATGCGGGGAAACCCCAGGTTATGGCTAGTGATGAGTTGAGTCATGTTGAATTACCTGTTTTTGTAATTGATTGAGTAGGGCTATTGTTCGGCAATGCTTTACATGAATCAAACTGATAATTTTCAACTTTACTATGAATAAAACTAATGTAGGATGTGTGGTAAATGAACTGCGGTATTTAGTCATGCTTGAAATTCGTCACCTGAAAACCCTCGTCGCCCTACGTGAAACTGGCAGCGTTGTAGAAGCAGCGGAGCGCATGTTTCTGACTCAGTCTGCACTCTCACATCAGCTTAAAGAGTTAGAGGCGCGTTTGGATTGCGAATTGTTTATTCGCAAAAGTAGACCTTTGCGGTTCAGTTCAGCCGGGAAACGTTTGTTGCTATTGGCGGATGATGTGCTTGCGAAAGTGGATGAAGCCGAGCGCGATGTAAAAAAACTGATGCATGGCGAAACGGGGCGTTTATTTATGGCGATTGAATGCCACAGTTGCTTTAATTGGCTGATGCCCACTATCGACATTTATCGTAACCAATGGCCTGCCATTGAATTAGATTTTTCTGGTGGTTTTACCTTTGAGCCATTACCCGCACTTGCGCAAGGCGAGGTGGATTTGGTGATTACCTCTGACCCTCTCCCACTAAAAGGTGTGGAATATGTGCCATTGTTTTCATATGAAATGCACATTGGTATTGCTAACAATCATCCGCTCGCAGCAAAAACTTTTTTACAGCCGCAAGATTTAGCAGATCAAACACTTATTACCTATCCGGTAGAACGCAGTCGTTTAGATGTATTCAAACAATTTTTAAATCCTGCCGGTGTAACGCCTCTCGCCGTGCGTACATCAGAATTAACGTTGATGATGGTGCAATTGGTCGCCAGTGGGCGCGGGTTGTGCGCATTACCCAATTGGGTGTTAGCAGAGTATGCGGACCAACAATTAATCAGTGTGCGTTCGGCCGGTGAAAAAGGCATTTGGCCCGTGCTCTACGCTGCGGTGCGTGAAGAAAGTTTAACCGCAAGTTATGTGCAAGATTTTTTAATATTGGCGAAGGCGCACTGTTTAAAAAACTTGCAAGGAGTGAAACAAGTTGCCTAGTCCAATAATAAAAACGCGAGCCATTAATGGCTCGCGTTTTTGTCACTAAATGCTATTTAATTTATTCCCACTTCATCTCGCCTTTGCTTACCTTGGCACCTATAGCGAGTGCAATATCAAGCCCTGCATCTGGATAATTTTTCTTCATTGCTGTAATGAGTTCGGAAGAATCTTTTGCTTTAGCAACTTCTTTTTCATAAGCAATTAAATAATCATGGGTAAAATTTACGGCTGCAATAGTTTGTGCTGTGCCTGCTTTCATGTGGCCGGCAATCACCACATCCGGTTTAAGCGCCGCAATTTTTTCCAGGCTTTTTACCCAATCGGTACGCATTTCTTTAGTGGGGTTTGCATAGGCAGTCCACACATGTAAATTGTTAAAAACTAACACGCCACCAACTACAGTTTTGATGGAAGGAATCCAAATAAACGGGCTATCTTTTTTTGCGCCTATTCCGTAATTCACTTCCAGACGTTGGCCTTCAAGCTCCAGTAAATTTCCGCTCAGTGCTTCCGGATAAACAATAGTTGTTGGGCCATTCGCGCCTAATTGCGGCCCCCACACTTCCAATTTTTTGGTGATGCTCGCTTTGATATGGGCAAGTATCGCGGGAGTAGTTACAAATTTCGCGTTAGGAAATACCTGCTTGACGACGTTGAGGCCAAAGTAATAATCCGGATCGCCTTCTGAGACAAAAACTGTGGTGAGGTTTTTACCGCTTTCGAGCACATCAGCAACCAAACGATGAGCATCAGATTGGGTGAACTGGGCATCAAACAAAATCGCGTCCTTCTGTCCCATCACAAGTGTGGAGGAAACCTGGAAACCTTTGGGATCCGGGTTGTTGTATACCTTTAATGTAAGCGGCTGGGCAGCTCGGGTGGCTGAAGGTTGGTCTGCGGCGTTCGCGTTCATAATGCCAGTCATTGCCAGCGCGCCAAGGATTAAGTAATTAGTAGTTTTGGAAAACATAAAAAGCTCCGGTTTGCGTCTATGGTGATTTGTGCAGTTGTTGGGATGTTGGTTGTTATGCGAATTCAGCCTGCTCAGGTTAATTGCAATTTGAGCAACAATAAACCGCTATAAATGCGATAGATTGTTGCGTAGAATGGACTAATTATAAAATTGTAGGTGATGTTATGGATCGATTGACGGCAATAAGGGTTTTCATCGAGGTGGTGGATCGTGGCAGTCTTACCGCGGCGGCGGAAGCTATGGACATCTCACGCGCTATGACGAGCCGCTACATTGGCGAGCTGGAGAAGTGGTTGGATATTCGGTTGTTGCAAAGATCGACCCGTAAGGTAAGCCTGACCAGTGCCGGCGAGGAAGTATTGTCACGGTTACGGCAGATGCTGGATTTATCGCAAGACGTGCAGTCGATTAAGGATTCAAACCAACTGGCGCCCCACGGAATATTGCGTGTTGCTGCGAGTACGTCGCTGGGTTGCACCGAGCTCAGCAGAGCCGCTGCTGAATATGTGTTGCGTTACCCAGGTACTGTTATTGATTTGCAATTGTCTGAGCGCACCGTAAATTTAATTGAGGATCGCATCGATGTCGCGGTGCGCATTACCAATGATCTTAGCCCCGGATTAATCGCACGTAAGTTATCGATGTGCCGCTCTGTGGTAGTAACTTCACCTGCCTACTTGAAGCGTTATGGTACGCCTGCGAAGGTCGAAGAATTAAGCGAGCATAATTGCCTCACCCATTCTTACGTTGGGAGAAATTTATGGCGATTTACTCGTGATGGGGAAGCGATTGATGTCGCGGTGACTGGCAACATCAATACCAACGATGCTAATGCATTGCTCAGCGTTGTATTAACGGGAGTGGGTGTGGCAATGCTGCCCAATTTTTTGGTAGCTCCGATGATTCAATCCGGTGAATTGGTTGTGCTTGCTCCCGAAGCAATTCCGAAAGACTATGGTATTTACGGCGTCTACACATCACGGAAACAAATGCCGGCGATTCTGCGTACATTTCTGGATTTTTTAGTGGAGCGATTTGGTGCTGAACCTTATTGGGACTCAATGATTGCCAAATCGATTAGCAATAGGTAATTATTTTTACATCATTGAGTGTGTTCCCTTCCTAAAATGCAGAATGCGTTGATTTTTATGCCGTCTTTCGCGCACACTGCCGGTCGCTCTGTTGGCGACACAATAATGTATTCAGCGACCCACCATAAAGAACATTCCGTATGCTAGATCGACCCTTTTTGAAACATCTGCAGCGCAGCCTATTGGTTGCGCTAGTGCTTATTGGTTACAGCACACAGTTGTATGCGGACATAGCGCCATTGCCAATTCGATTCTTAATCACATTCGACGATGGCCCAAGCGGTTCGAGATTCACGAACCCCACGAAACAGATTCTCGATGTATTAGATCAAAACACAATTCAGCCCGGCATCAAGGCAATTTTTTTTCTAGAAACGCGCTCCACTAGCCGTGGTGGAACCGATGCTGGCCGACTGCTGATGTACCGTGAGTATACTGACGGCCATCTTCTGGCGTTTCATACTTCAACACCCTACCATTCGAATCATCGATTTATGACACCGGAGGCGCTAGATTTGTCGCTTCAAGACGGTGTTGATGATTTGACCTCCGTATCGGGAGTGGCGCCACAATTAGTGCGGCCGCCGTTTTGGAATTACGATGCCCGCACGCTCGATAGCTACCACCGTCACGGTATGCAAATGCTATTAACTGACCTAAGTGCTCGTGATGGTATTATTTGGGGTATCAACTGGAAATTTTGACCGGCCGCTAGATTATTAAATGCAAACTGCATTTGAAGCAG
>JANYIO010000280.1 GCA_025362015.1 Gammaproteobacteria bacterium
GTGTTGATCAAGGTGGTGCTGGTGGTAATAGCGGCAGCAAAGATCGTGACTTCAGTGATCGTGGTCCACGCAGCTTTGACAAGCCACGCGACGATAAGCCACGTGAATCTTCTGATCGTCCACGCAGTGATAAACCACGTAGCTTTGCAGACAAGCCACGCGATGGCGCACCACGTAGTTTTTCTGACAAACCACGTGATGGCGCACCGCGCGGTAAATTAGGTTTTAGCGATAAAGCGAAAGAAAGCAAAAGCTTTCGCCCAAAGAAATCTGATTAATATTCACGTTTAATCGAACCAAAAAAATGGCCAGCGAATGCTGGCCATTTTTTATTGTGTTTTCAACGGATGCTTGCGTGCCTCCAAATCTGCATTAATGTTATCCATCATTCGCCCTCCTTCATCCTTACTGCAAGAACCATTCAACGTAAGAGTAGACCAATTCGTTGCTGTGCTATGAGTATCAACATTAAGCATTGAATGCCTACAATGCCCCTCTCCATCATCCATATAAAGAGCACCATCCGGCGCAGTCCAACGCTTTTGTTTTTCTGCCGCGCGCACAATATTTAGAGATTTAGCTTCGATTAATTTTTTTCGCAATTTGGGATCAAACACATCTTTGTATTGCTCCACAGTTCCATCAGGAAATTCATAGATCTGATTAGATTTAGGAAGACTTAAATCTAACTCTGACCTATAGCTTTCTTTAAAGCTCAGTTCAGGTGCGCCCAAATAAATAGAGTTTGTTTTGAAGTTTATATTGGGCTGTTCAAGCTCAACAACAGCAATAGCTTTCTCAGGCTGCAGCTGAACCAACTGTATAATGGATTCAAAAGAAGAGCGCTCACGCGGCTTAAACTTTGAATTTAAAGCAATGGCAATTAAAAGCAAATGAATCAGAACAATGATTACAAAGAGGAAGGGCGAATTATGTTGCGATACAGCCTTAGAGGGATAATGAATGCAGCCACGCATTAATAAGTTCAAACGACCCTGTAGTTCAAACCTTTCCATGCAACAAAAACCCTGTGTACTTGATTATTGACAGGGTTCTGACGCAATCTTTATTAAAAAGTTCCAACCAGTGTATTTGACCACCATGTAAAAGCCAATCGTGAAAAAATTAAAAATACACTAGTGCTGGTCTTTTTATTTAACAGATGCTTCTTTATTTAACGGATTCTTCCGCGCTTCTATATCCGCATTAACATTATCCATCATTTGCTCACTATCTGTTTTTCCGCAAGGCACCGTGCTATAACTTGTACCACGATCACGCCAATCAGCTTTCAGTTTGGGATCCGAAACCATGCATCTGCCATCACCCATATCAGTAAAAACCCGCCCATCACTTGTAGCCCAACTACCAGACTTTTTAACGGGACGCGGAACATTAAAAACTTTCATATCGACTAGTTTTTTTCGCAATTTAGGATCAAATATATCGCGATGCTTAGTGTCGTTAGAATTAGAAAGCTCATAAGGTTCGGCAGACTGAGAATCAATTGGTGATAGAGACGAATCGTTTATATGTATTATCGGCAACTGAAAGTGAATCGAATTAGCTTGCAAACTAACATCAGGTTTTTCAAGCTCTGACGGAACTGAATCTTCAGGCCGCAACTGAATTAATTGCAAAAGAGGCTGAGCTGCAAGAACTTCAGATTGCTTAGATTTAGCGTTCAGCACAATAAGAATAAATATTCCATGTGCAACAAGAATGGCAATTAAAGCAATACTGGAATTTGTTTTTATTCGATACCTAGGCGTATAACTAATAGAGCCGTCGCAAAAAGATCCAAGTCGCTGATGCAGAAGTAGATTTGAAATAACCATTCCAACAAAACCTTTTGTTATTAGCATAAAGACTTAGATTGCCCTTAAAAAATCAGTAGACAAAAATCCTTGATAAAAGTTCTTGTAGGAAATATTTAAAAATAGAACATAAAATTATTTGAGACCAAGTGGATCATCTAAGGCGCGCTCAACATTTAACATCATGCGCTCCCCCTCATCTGGACCGCACTTCACGATGTTGCCAGTCTTATGAAACGCATCACCATAAATACATTTCCCGTTACCAATATCTTCCAGTGTTATGCCAACACCCAAGTATTGAATTTTAGGTTTAGGGATGATTTTTATGGGTAAATCTTCTAGTCTTTTACGTAGCTTTGGATCAAATACATCTTTGTAGCGCCCAGCTTTTTTATTCGGGAATTCATAGTGACTTGTGGGCTGTTCAATAGTGAAATCTAATGAAGTTTGAGTTGGCTCTTCAATAACAATTTCTGACAACACAATAGAAGCCTTAACTACAGCAGGCTCAACAACAGGAGCATTCAATTCTATTTCAAGCGGAATTTTTACTTGAGACAAGTAAAAAACTTTAAAAGCAGGAGCAACTGAGGCTTCGAGCCGCTTGATTTTTGCATTGAGAGCGACAACAATTAAAATCAAATGGAAAATTGCAATCAGGAAAAATATAACTATAGCTTCTTGCTTAGACCTATGACCTTGGTAATAGTTAGCGCGAGTAGGCCATATATAGCCTATCTGCTCCTGTAGTTTTAAGAAAACCATTCCACCAAAACCCTTTGTGAATTTCTTCAATGGGTAGGTAGACTTGAAGCATTAAGGAAAGTTCAACGTGCGGGAAAGAGGCTATCGAGAAAGAGTCGATAACCTAACAGAGACTTTACAATAACTGTAAAAACGAGAGCTCGACCTTACTCGTCAAACATTTGAATCATATAACCTGTTTTAATGGCCTCTGCCATAGCTTTATCGGCAGCAATAACACGTGCGTCACCGGTTAAATTGCTCGGGACCAATTTGCGTTTTTCAATTTCGATTTCAGTAAAACCAGCGCG
>JANYIO010000284.1 GCA_025362015.1 Gammaproteobacteria bacterium
CTCAGTGTAGGCATCTTGTACGGCACTACCATGCCCCACCAATCAATCGTTGTAGCATAATTATGGTGTGATCGCTGGTAGATTTTTTAATTGACCATGAGTCTTTCATCTCGGGGCGGAAAAATATTCTTGCGCTACCGACATCAACTCGAAAACTGGCCCTTTCTTTTGCCCAGAGTTTTTATTCCTACTTCAGAAATTGTCCTTGCATCCAAAAACATTAATTATCGTTATTTTATAAGAGCGTGCATTTTCCTCAATGTACACACCCACTCTGCATAATGCATTAGCGTTTATGCTCTCCTCAATATAGCCTCCCAATAGAGCATAATCACCCAAGGTAAAATTATCATCAGCTTCAACAAATACAAGCAAAGCGCTTACATTGTTTAGTTTTATTGAATCACCATACTCACTCCCTGCGGCCTGTTTAGCGATTGCAACAATATCGTTTTTATTCGTTGACTCTGCGAACCCAATAGTAAAACGTTTGGACGATTGAAAAACTTCGTGAAACTCCTTAGCGGCAAGAGCAACAGCGCAATCTAGCGTTAAAATATTAGTTAACTGCTGCACTAACAATTTTATGGTGTTACTTACGGAAAAATGAATATTTGCAAAATTCAAAGCGCCAGCACTGTTATGCATTAACCGTGAGCGCTCACTAAAAACAGCGGTTTTTCCACCAGCAGCTTGAACTTTAGCTATGCACTCATGCATTAAAGATAATGTTGGCGATTCATCCGATGGCGCGAACAACAAACAAAGAGATAACGCATTTTTATTACTGGCCATAGCGATAAGCTCAGGCAATTTATTTATTGCAAGCACATCACTTGCATCCGCAACAATAATAAATATCTCGCTTAAGCTTAATTCTGCATAGACATCTGTATTTTTTGACACCCCATTACATTCAATACAAAAAATAGCCGCCGCATTATTTAAAGCAGGTAGATTGCTAACAATATTTGTCCCGAAGCTTCCTATGCCCAGTACACTGAGCGCGTGTACGCTTTTTGTTACGAGCGGTTCTTTGCTCATGCTATAGACTCCGCATAAATGAGCACAGAATACAATCAAACCGCGCCAAAATATGGCGCTAGGGGTTAGTTGTGACCCTTGTTATTAATCCTGTAAAAATAAACGATATAGCTTGCTGCTGTCGGTTGTGTAATGACTGTCTAATAGCCAACAAATAGTGTAATTACTTAATTGAAAATGGCTGCGAATGATTTCTTTTAGTGTTTCTTTCGCTAAATTTTTATCCAAATATACACGAGCTTTTTTCTGGTTTACATCGTAAATGACTCTCCCCCGAGGAAGTTGGTGATATTCCAACTCCCACAGCGCAGAAGGTTTCGGCATTTCTTCCCATATTTTCCAGTGATCGAATGGGCTATCGATCAAGCCATGTACGCCTTGAATACCTTCTGTGATTTTGCAGGTCTTCGCCAATATGGTTTGCTGATGAAACCAAAAAATTCCAACTAGGGGCATGTTACCTCCGGTGAAACATAGAATTTTAAAAAAAGCACCGCAGTAATTTTCAAAGCAGGCAGATTGCCAATAATATTTTTACCGACGTTACCTAAGCCCAGCACACTTAGCGCGTGTGAAATTTTCGTTACGAATAGCTCTTTGCTCATGCTATAGCCTCCGCACACATGAGTGCAGAATACAATCATACCGCGCCAACATATGGCGCTAGTTGTGAGTTGTAATGTTACATATTGCTGCTAACCCCATCATTAGCCCGCCAGCAACGACATATTTTGACGCACTCATTTGGATAATGGAATTTACCCAAAAGGAGAAATAGTTATGCATCTTCATTACCACAGCACTTTAGACCCCAAAAGCAACTTGGAACCCCGCATGAAGCGTTGGATATTGCGTATTTTAGTGTCACTAAATGGCCATAGAGACTTTATTGGGGATCAATATATTCGTAATGACAAGCTTGGCATTGCAATGGGGTTGGAGCACTGGATTGATTCCCCATTAGCAAAATTTAACAAAGGTGCCGTTATACGTGAACTTAAAGCACTACAACTAATCGCAGAAAAAGAAAATGGGGACGAAAAAGCA
>JANYIO010000295.1 GCA_025362015.1 Gammaproteobacteria bacterium
CATTGAATAGCCCCGAACAGTTTTTGCGCCCGGCACTGATAGCATTTTGCTGGCGAGTGGGTAAGTCACCTGATTTTCCACCAGTTGGGGTGCTTGTCCGGGGAAGCTGGTGTGGACTATAACTTGTACATCCGATAGATCCGGTAGCGCATCAATAGGCGTGGATTTGACGGCCCATATACCCCAAACCGCCAGGAATGCGGTACCCAACAATACCAATAACCGGTTGTCGACCGACCAGCGAATCACACGGGCAATCATGGTTGCATCTCCATGGATTCATCGAGTTCTAGCCCCATTAAGGAAGCTTCGGAGTCCAATAAAAATTGGCCACTAACTACCACTTCTTCGCCTTCTTCCAGCCCTGCGGTAATCACTGTCTGATCACCCAGTTCTGATCCCAGTGTCACCTTCACAGGCCGAAAGTGATTTTCTGTATCAGCCACCATAATAAGTGTGCGCTTGCCGGTGCGTATTACAGCCTCAGTGGGTACGAGCAAACCGGTATCTGCCTGGCTAGCATTCAGAACAACCCGACCGCTCGTGCCAGGCTTAAGTGCACCGCCTGGATTTGGCACCAATACCCGTGCTGTTATTGTGCGGGTAGCATCGTTCAAGGCTGGTAATAATGAATCTATCTTTCCGGTAAGCGGCTTGGCTTTTGCGTTTGCGGCGTAAAAGATAGCTGCATCTCCGGGATGAAGTCCTGCGGCTTCTGCCTCGGGAATGGCAATATCCAACCATAAAGTATCAACGCCGTTGATACGCGCAAGAGTTTGCCCGCTCATGAGGGACATGCCGGTTTTAATATCCAGCGATTCAAGAATGCCGCTGATTGGAGCTGTAATAGTTACCCTTGTCTCTGGTTTGCGCGTCTTCTCGACTTGAGCGATTAATGAATCAGGCATCCCCAGCAACAGCAGCCGCGTACGTAATGTTTGCAGTAGGCGAGGGCTGTTAGTGAGTGTCTGCGCGATAAATTCGTTTTGTGCGTCTAACCACTCCGGAACGTAAAAGGTCGCAATAGGTTGACCGGCCGATACATGATCGCCTGGTGCTAATGGCCAGGCTTTTTCGACAAAGCCAGCAGCACGTAATTGAATAACGGCCTGATTGCGTTCATTAAAACGCAAGGTGCCGGGCAGATCCTGTTGTGCACCAATGGAGGTTCGCACGACTTTGGTTTTGCGCATCCCCAGGTTTTGAACCATTCTGTTATCGACAGATATGACAGCTACAGATGCACCAGCCCTGGTACCCGGGTCGGCATACTTGGGAACTAACTGCATATCCATAAAAGGCGATTTACCCGGCTGGTCAAAATGCTGGGCGGGGTGCATGGGGTCATACCAATAAAGTGCTTTGGGTGACGCAGCGGCTAACGCTGGTGGTGTTGCAGGAGGTGCGTTCAACATCGATGATGAATGTTTTGTAAGCACAAACGTAAGTACGGCGCCCAAGCCCATACCAAGTACCAGCACACCAAAATGACGTGCCTGAGATAATGAGAAAAACATAATGCCACTCCAAATGGTACGAAAAGCTGCGCCCATGGGCGCCGCGGTCACATGGACATAGTCGTATCAATCAGGAATTAGTTGGGGGGCGCCATACCGAAGCGGGGTCAAACAAAGCCACAAAGGGCGTCTGTAAACTTAGATGAATAGATGTATCGGAAGAGAAGGTAAACGTGGGTGTTGAAAAAGAAAATAACTGGCAGCTGATATTGCAGCCATGACAGCTCTGCATATCTTGGCAATCCATCGAGCCGTTGGCTTCATCACAACAATTGGCAGCCACCTTAGTAACAGAAGTGTTTTTGTCCATCGTCATTTTTGCAGGGCAGGTTGGCGCCGCCAAAAGCGCACTCGCTGCTACCTGTAAGGGCAGTAGAAAGCTAAGTAACAGTACAATCATTAAATGGAGTTTGCGCATAGGGTTAAGGCTATCTGAAACCTATCATGAATACCAACTATAAAATTACTCAGTCGAACACATTAGCGACTGGTGCTTATTTACGGTGAAGCCATAGTTTGCGATGAATCAATAGGTAAATTAATCACAAACACAATTCCATCATCAATCAGTTGGGCAGCGATGGAGCCACCGTGCGCCTCAACGATAGATTTGGTGATGGCCAAGCCCAAACCTGCGCCTTCATCATTGCGTTGGCGCGACACGTCAACACGATAAAAACGATCAAAGAGCCGCGATAAATGTTCAGCGGCAATGGGTTCGCCCTGGTTTTTAATGGCGAGATTAACACGGTTGTTCGGTGTGGATATGCTAATGGTTATTTGGCTATGTGGCGTACTATGGTGAATTGCGTTGGAGAGTAAATTGCCCAATGCGCGCTGTAACATCCGCCGATCACCCTGGACAGTTGCACTGCCTTCCACGGAAAAAGTGACTGACTTTTCAGCAGCAATTACGCCATAAAATTCGCTGAGCATATCAATTTCGGTAACGAGCGATACGCGCTCTTTGTGAGGCATAATCAAGCCATTATCCGCTTTAGCTAGCAACAGCATATCGGCAATCATGCGCGCCAAACGCTCGTACTCATCAAGATTGGAATAGAGAGTTTCGCGATACTCATCAGCAGTGCGCGGTTGCGATAGCGAAACTTGCGTTTGCGTCATCAGGTTGTTAATTGGGGTACGTAGCTCATGGGCGATATCCGACGAAAATGCGGACAAGCGTTGAAAGGATTCAGCCAAGCGATCCAACATACTGTTAAAGGCTTCCGCTAACAGTTGTAACTCTTGGGGTATGGTCGCAACGGGTAATCGCTGTTCGAGTTGTATGGCATTAATACTGGCGGCAACCTGTGTCATCTCTTCAACAGGTTTGAGGCTGCGCCGCACGGCAAACCAACCGAGCAAACCCATTAACAATAAACCGCTACCGCCAACAGTTAATAACTCGTGATCAAAAGTGCGAAAGAACATTTGATGATGCGCGATATCGGTGGCGATGGTGATCGTAAATGCCGAGTGCATATTATCAACGGGAAGTTTCTGTACTATGCCCCGATACGCCATACCGCCCACTTGCCATTGATGCAGAGGTAAATCCTCTCCTATGTCTGCTGGCTGGATGTTGGTAGCAGGAGGGTGCAATGCCAAAGCTGCTTGTTTATCGCCACTGATAAAAAGTGTTTCGTTTTGTGCATTATCCACACGGACAACCAGATCGTGATGACCCACCATGGCATCGCCAAGCTGTTGCGTTAGTACACTGGGCAATAGGGTTGGGATTTCATTCAAGATATGGCTGATTAGCTCAAGTTTACCATTCAATGTTAGGCGATCCTGCTCTTCAAAATGGGCATTGACTGAGATGCGGATCACCAAGCCCATTACAGCGAGTACACAGCCAGCTAGCAGGGTAAATAACAAGCTATTACGCAATACGAGGGCGTTCGGTAATCGCAGTATTTTAAATGGGGCTATGATCATGGCGTGAGTCCTCCATCACATAACCCATGCCGCGCACAGTGCGAATCAAGGGTGTATCAAAACCGGTATCAACGCGGGCACGTAAGCGTCTGATGGCAACTTCCACCACATTAGTATCGCTATCGAAATTCATATCCCACACTTGCGAAGCAATCAGCGAACGTGGCAAGACTTCACCCTGGCGACGCATTAGCAGTTCCAGTAGTGCAAATTCTTTGGCCGTAAGATCAATGCGTTTTCCCGCCCGTAATGCACGGCGGCGGCGTAAATCCAGCTCTAAGTCAGCCACCCGTAACGCATCCTCTTCATGATAATGGCCGCGCCGTAACAAGGTTCTGACCCTTGCGAGTAACTCTGCGAACGCAAAGGGTTTGATTAAATAATCGTCCGCACCGAGTTCCAGGCCTTTAACCCGATCTTCTACCTGGTCGCGGGCCGTTAAAAAGAGTACTGGTATGGTTTTATTGTTGCGTCGAATAGTCGCTAGCACTTGCCAGCCATCCGCGCCCGGCAGCATTACATCCAGAATCACCAAGCTGTAGTCTCTGCGAATACCTGTTGTTGCGCCGTCAGACCATCCTGCACCCAATCGGTTACATAGCCAGCTTCCGTTAGCCCTTGTTTCATGTAGCTGCCGGTTTTGTTTTCATCTTCTACTAATAAAATTTTCATGGTTTTTTCATTCCAGAGCCTGCATTTTTTATTTCTGGTTTAGGGTTACACCATAGCCATTTTCCGGGGTGGTAACACAAGATGTCAAAAATGTAATCTGAGTGTCAGAGTTGTGTTGGTATTCGTGAGGCATTATTCAATCATTAGCGACAAGCGTCATTGTTTGTTGCCGCATTGACTGGGGTTGTTATCAGCGTATGAAGTCAGTATTTCCACTACCATTCCGTGTAGTCGGTTTTATCATCATTGCTAGCGCACTAAGCGGATGCGCAAGCTTATCCAAACATGGGGATGAAGCCAGTATCCGCCAACAAGTGGCCACCTATGCAGGAACCGAGCAAGCCGTTGTGCCATCCACTGCGGATGCGCGCGCGACTACGCGGGACGCGTTGCTCGCAAAGCCGCTCAGTATGGACGATGCCGTAGCACTTGCGCTGCTGAATAATCCGACTTTGCCGGGCATGTTTGCCGAACTACGGATCAGTGAAGCGGAATTTATTGCTGCATCGCGCCCCCGTAATCCCCGTATCACGCTTGGCCGCTTAACTCAGGCTGACGTTACCGAAACCGACCGCAGCGTGATGGTTGATGTGCTTGGTTTATTGGCCTTGCCGATACGCGCTCCCTTTGCGACACAACAGTATAAAAGTGCTCAGCTGCAAACGACGCAATCGGTATTGGTCTTAGCGCACGATGCTCGACTTGCGTACATTGACGCAGTGGCCAGTGCGCAGCGCGCCAGCTACGCGCAGGCCGTGCAGGATGCGGCGGAAGCGGGCCGTGATTTAGCGCAATCGCTGGCAAAGCTCGGCAATATCAGTCAATTGGATGCCGCGCGTGAGCGGGTATTTTACGAAGAAGCTATTGCCCAGCGTAACCGAGCTGAGTTAGTCGCGCAGGTCGCTCGTGAGCAATTACTGCGGATACTCGGTATCAGTGATTCCACCACGCTCCAATTACCCACATCTTTGCCTGTTATGCCCGCACAATCTCGCGACTTCCGCAATGTTGAACAACTCGCCCTCAATCAACGCATTGATGTTCAACAAGCTACATTAGCGGCTGAAACTACGGCTCGCGCACTTAAATTCACCAAAACTACGCATTTTATTAACGTGTTGGATGTGGGTTTACAGCGCAATAATTTCACCAACCAACCGCGACAATCCGGTGTGGAAGTTAGCTTGGAGCTACCCCTGTTTGATGGTGGTCGCATTCGTGTTGCACAGGCGGATGCTATTTATCAACGCGCCTTGGCGCATGTGGCTGAGGTTGCTATTAACGCCCGCAGTGAAGCTCGGCTTGCTTATGTTCGCTATCAAGGCGCATGGACATTAGCGCAACACTACCGCGATGTTATTGCACCCTTGCAGCGCCAAATTGCCAATGAAACACTGCTTCGTTTTAACGGTATGTTGATCAGTACCTTTGAGCTATTAGCACAAACGCGGCAGCAGATCGCAAGTACCGATGCCGGTCTCGCTGCCTTGGAGGATTTTTGGAAAGCGGACACGTTGCTAACCGGAGTATTGCAAGGCAAAAGTAATCTTCAATCTGCCCAGCTCGAACCATCTACATCTCGCCAAGAAGGTACTGCTCGTGAGTGATAAACCTATAAAAAATAATCCGCCCGTCAACAATAACTTGCCCGTCAACAGTCAGCGACGCAATTTTTTATTGACTACCGGTATAGCGGCGCTCGGCGCTGGCTTTGCAGCTAGCGTGCAAGCATCGGGGGTCCCAGAACTGGTGCGCCAACAGCAACCGAACACGCGCAAACCACAGGTTCCGATAGATGGTGCTTACAATCCCGTTGTGACCTTAAATGGCTGGACATTGCCATACCGAATGAATAGCGGTGTGAAAGAGTTTCATCTGGTCGCCGAGCCTGTGCTGCGTGAATTAGCACCCGGTATGGTCGCCAACATGTGGGGTTACAACGGGCAAAGCCCAGGCCCAACTATTGAATGCGTTGAGGGTGACCGAGTGCGTATTTTTGTGACTAACCAGCTGCCAGAGGAAACCTCTGTGCATTGGCACGGGATGGTTTTGCCTTCAGGAATGGATGGTGTCAGCGGTTTAAGTCAGCCGTCGATCAAACCCGGGGAAACCTTTGTGTATGAATACACGATACAGCGATCTGGCACTTTTATGTATCACCCACATGCTGACGAAATGGTGCAAATGGCGATGGGCATGATGGGTGCGTTTATCGTTCACCCTAAAGATCCAACCTTTATGCGAGTTGACCGCGATTATGTATTTTTGCTCAGTGCCTATGATATAGACCCAGGCTCGGCCACCCCGCGTGTAACCGAAATGACTGATTTCAATATCTGGACGTTTAATTCGCGGGTATTCCCGGGGCTAGATCCGCTGGTCGCAACAACAGGCGAGACTGTGCGTATTCGCGTCGGCAACCTCAGCATGACCAATCACCCCATTCATCTACATGGCCATAGTTTCGAAGTCACCGGTACCGACGGTGGTTGGGTGCCCGACTCAGCGCGCTGGCCAGAAGTCACTACCGATGTGGCCGTGGGACAAATGCGGGCGATTGAGTTTACTGCGGTGGCGGGGGACTGGTCGCTACACTGCCATAAGTCCCATCACACTATGAATGCCATGGGGCACAAACTCCCCACCATGATCGGCGTAAAGCAGGATGCATTGGCCGAAAAAATCAGCAAGCTGGTACCGGATTACATGGGCATGGGCGAAACTGGCATGGGCGATATGGGTGACATGGGCGGGATGATGCCACTGCCTGATAACACCTTACCCATGATGACGGGCGATGGGCCGTTCGGCGCCATCGGCATGGGAGGCATGTTTACGGTGCTTAAAGTGCGTGATCACCAACCCAAGAACGACTATTCAGATCCCGGTTGGTACAAAAATCCGCACGGCACAGTAGCGTGGTTGCACAAGGGGCCTGCGCCTGCAACCGAACGTGCCGCACCCGCAAGCACAACGGGCAATGACCTAAAAGTTCGCAAACCAACTGCGCACGATCATCATTGATGAATTCGCTTTTGAATCCTGCGCTCATCAATGTTGATGAACGCAACATTTAGCACCGGTAGTAACACCGCTAAGGAAATACCATGAACACACTCAAGCACGTTGTAATGTTTATCGCGCTATTGATGTTTTCCGTGAGTGCAATGGCGCATATCCAGTTAAAAAATTCTGTACCCACGGATAATGCACAACTGACGCAAGCACCTAAAACGATTGCGTTGAATTTTGAAAAAGATGTGCACTTGATGAGAGTAGTTTTAGTAGACGCTAGCGGTAAATCAATGGTATTACCTCGCTCAAGTATGCAAATGAGCGCGCAGCAAATTATCCTACTGCCCACACTAAATGTCGGAGTGTATACGCTGACATGGGTGTCGATGGGAACAGATGGCCACAATATGCCTGGGACACTTTCTTTCAGTATTGTGGCTGAACAAACGCAATCTTCATCTTCTGTAAGTACGCAGGTTAAATAATGGATATCAATCTCTGGTCATTGCTTACACTCTTAAGTAAATTTATATTGTATTTGGGCGTAGCGGGTGCGATTGGTGGTTGGTTTTGTTTACTGTTATTACAGCGCCATCAGCCCTATTTTTTAGCGATATTACGTTATCTTCGCTTTGCTTCGGCGCTTGGTTTTTTTGCAACCCTAAGCAGTTTTTTCATTCAAGCAGGCGCAGTAATGGATGAAGGATTTCCAGGATTATTGGATAAAAATACCTTATTCATATTAGCAAATTCTTCAGTAGGTAGCGCTACGCTAAACCGTCTAATTGGTTTTTGCTTAATCATTTTATCGCTTTGTTATTTTCGGATAGAATCACTGAAAAAATCTGCAAAATTATGGATTAGAATTTTCACGGGCTTAGGTGGAGTTGCATTTTTAATTTTCTCTTTTGCGCAAGTAGGCCACATGGCCGAAGAAAATGTATGGGCGCATTTCGCCATTAGTTTTCATGTGCTCACCATGTCATTGTGGATGGGTTCACTCTACCCACTATGGCTTATTAGTCACAGTAACAACGTTGAAAATGTACAAATATCGATGGACAAGTTTGGTCGTATAGCGGCGGTGATTGTCGGTGTCTTAGTGCTTTGCGGTGTGTATATGGCCTACATTCGTGTAGACGGATTAAATCCGCTATTCACAACTCTTTATGGTCGAGGGCTATTGGTAAAATTTTTGTTGGTTGCCTGTTTGCTGCTTTTGGCCGCCAACAATAAATGGCGGCTAGTACCGAAACTTAACGAACCTAAAATTGTACCAGGATTAACGCGTGCCATTGCAATGGAGATGACCTTAGGTGCATTGATTTTTTGTATTACGGGCATCGTTACCACTCTAATAGGTATTGAATAGCCCGTTGAATCTAGATGTATTCGCTATCGCACCGGCTCGCGTGCGGTTTAAATTTTTTTTACCGACGACTGTTTAATTCGACAAACACTGATAAAAAAATCGGAGCTTGCCGGATTGAATATGCGCTAGCGCCTGAGATAGATACAAAAGCAGAGCAATTTTCAAGGCAGAAGCTAAAAATTTGAATTTCATAAACATTTCCTCAATGCGCTGTCCATTAACTACATCAGAAAACCACAACACCAATATAGTCGCCGCCATAATTGGTAGGCTAAGATCAGCGTTAAAATTTTTACATATTTTATTAAAAACTATTCTTCTGTTAACGGCTTGTTAACGAAGGTAAGAGGATAATAATGCTTGTAGATATGTATTAAATGATTAAAAAAATTCTGGGACAGCGTGAAAATACTTGCGGCGTAGGTTCTACTTGCCGTTGTAGGATGCAATGTTAATAGCCAAGTAAATCTCCGAAAAACACTTCCATTCAAGACACCCGCTGTTTTAATGCAAGAAGAAAGGGTTGCTTTAGCAGCTTAAATAGTTATGCACTTCGCGGTTGAGTCCGTCGCTTTTTTTTCAGGTTAAATGATGGTAAGTTTTCAAAAGTGTTACGAGGTTGCCTCCGCTTGCATTCCTACAGCAAAAAAACGTGTTTTTCTGAAGAGATTGAATTTTGCAGTAAGGTTTTTTTTCATTCACTCATCTTTGATAGAACTAGTTGAAACTTTTTTCTCTGCAAGCCTCCTGCGTCGCTCCATCATCGGAATTCCCGGCTTTAGAGAAAACCTATATAAACAACAAATACGCAATTGCTTCTATCGCGATAGCACTAGCGCCCATCGTAGGCATTTCCTGCAATCACATTTTGTATTTTTAGAAAACACTCACACCGAAGAAAGCATCAGTAAAATTTATACCGATTCGCTTCCGCCACTGGTTTTTATTGAAGGAGATAACCGCCTGTCTTTCCATATCAGCTATGAAAAATTTGTTGAGCGAGAGGGGTTGCTGCTATTGGTTGTAAAGATGAACGATATAACGTTGTATCGGATTTATTTTTGGCTTACCCAGTACAATGATTTACCTACATTATGTGTTGGTGCTCTTCAAGGTGGCAAAAATACTCTGGAAATAAACCGTGAATTTACAAAAGAATTCTGGGGGTTGCGTCCCCAAAATTTGGCATTTACGGTTCTACGCTGGTATGCCAAAAGCCTCGGTGTACAACAACTATATACATTTCCCAGAGAAAAACTTTGGAATAGTAAAATTGTAGAACAAACGGCATTGGATGAGTTTTGGCAAGAGCAGGGCGCAACACCAGTGGCTAACACACCCTTTATTAAGCTGGAGCTTAGTATTCCACACAAAGATATTAGCGATATTCCTACACGCAAACGTAGCATGTACAAAAAGCGCTATGATTTTTTAGATAGGTTAGGTGCTGAAATAGTTGTGCAACTACAACCTCTGCTAAAAACAGCTGAATAATAGTGCTATTTTGGAATAGTTATGCTTGGTTAGCAGTTAATTCCTCTATCGAACCTATTCGAAGATCCAGCCAATCGAATACTGTTTTCCGAGTTTCGTGATCGGCCTGTTCTATATTTTGCACGCAGACAAAAGCTGCATTGGGGTTTTTATCGGCAGCAGATAATTTATTTTTAGCAAAAAAATTAATTAAAATAAAAATATTATTTTTGGAATAGTTGTAATTTATCCGCGTAATTTCAATTAGTCTTTCGCAAATTGCTGATCTAATATTATTGGCGAATTAAAAAATTTTTCCCTTCAGATATGTTCTTTCCCCAGCAAGGAAAGATCTTCTGCAACAAGTATTTTCATGCTGCCAAAATCTTTTTTACTCATTTTTTACATATCTACACCATTATTATCCGGCGGATTCAACCGCGAAGTGCATAACTGTTTAAGCAG
>JANYIO010000065.1 GCA_025362015.1 Gammaproteobacteria bacterium
ATCAAAATAAAAGCCACGTTCTCAGGCGTGGCTTTTTGGTTAAGCATTTTGTTTGAAATTAGCTCCTGCTATGCAGGTGGTGAATTTGTAGTTACGTGCAATAGTTACAGACGATAGTTATGGGCAATAGAAAGTTACCTCATAACTTAAGTTAGTCGCCGCAGGACAACTCGCCAAGCCAACACCATCATCGTAGGGATAGGTGTAAACCGCACAATGTTGATGAACCATATTGTGATATTTGGTTTTTGATGCAGGCCCCGCAGAACAATCTGCCGGTGATACCGGTGGTGTTGGACAAGCATACATTTTTGCCTGTGCTGCATCCGGCGTATAGGTTTGGAAACCGGCAGCCCATTGGCTAAATGTCAATTTCCCGCTCGCTGAATAACAGCCGCCGATTGCACCCGTGGTTGGGTTGGTTGCAATTAAATTCAGGTTCGACAATGCCGGGAACTGGCCGTTTGTACTCAGGTTTTCGCTAGTGGGGCAATCAGTCACGCGAATACTTGAGCAGTCGATAACACCGCCAGGTGGGCCGCCGGGACCAAATACTGGCGCAGGTTGTGGACCAGTTGGGCAGCTGCCGTGAACAACTACTTTCATAGGCGTGGTATAGCCATCGACAAAGCTTGAATTCCACCAGTCACCACGACCTAAAGGTTGTCCTGGAGCGGATGGATTTTGGTAGCAATCGCCATCAGCAACGCCGGGTATGCAACCAAAGGTAGCTTCAAATTTGGTATCGATGGGTGGTGCGCAACCGCCGGCTGGGCAAGTGAAACCAAGATTTGGTGGACCACCGCTAGCGCCAACACGACAGTTTTTACCACTACCATCGCAACCAAAACCCGGCCAGAAGCGCATGGACGGCAACCCTTTATCAGGAATGTCATACTCTACAAAGCTACCCAAGCTCGCCAATTGTTTAAAGTTAGCACCGCTGAATGAAACGGTAGGGGATGTTAACCATTGAACCCACATGGGGTTGCCGCAACCGTTAACAATTTTCAAGCGTTTGTGAGTACCATTAACTGTGCCATTGCCACCGCCACCTGTAGTGCCATTTGCTTCTACAACAACAGAACTGGCGAGGTCATTGAATGAATCATCAACCAGGCAGCTATCATCTGCGGTTTTAACTACAGTGCCGCCGCTGAAGTTGTCATCTTTATACAGAGTCGCCTTGTAACCACTAGTGACACGTAACGAAGATACATCGTCGTTACGTATACCCAATGCACTCAATTGGCTGAGCGTATACCTACCTACTGCTAAGCCAACAGACGTGCCGGCGTAATTACAATCACGGAATACCGTTACTATTCCTGTAGTACTTCCGCCTCCGCCACTACCACCAGGAGTGACCGTAAAAGTTACCCATGGCGTATCGGTTGCAGTACCGTTAAATATGGTGAGAAAGTATTGAACAGTTGCGTTAGCGGGCGTAGTAATCGTTAAGCTATTGTTGGTACCACTATTTGTCATGCGTACATTTTGCTGCGGGCCACTATTAATGATGTAGTGCGCATCGGTCCAGGTTGCGCCATTAGCATAAAATTGTACGCTGGTTGACGATAACACTGTGTAGCCATATGTTTGGGCCATCGCCGAATGCGTAAGCACTGACGCAAAAACAAATACTAAAAACAACAAAGACTTGGGTATAATTTTATGAAAACTGCTTACTGCTCTCAATAAAAATAGAAAGTTCATCACTATCGATCTCCTCAAGGATTGGTTTTTATTTATCTCGAAATTGTCTCCGCCCCCAAAAATGCAAGGATCGAATGACAACAGATAATTGCGAACAACACCGGCGATCTTTAAATACAATTATTGTTAGATGAGTATCTAAAAGAAACCGGAAAATTGCAGCCACTCTTCCGCTGCAATAAGTCTACTGCAGGACACCACAAAATTATTCAACATTGAAAAAGTAGAATGTGGAGTGCAAAACCGTATTTATAATCTGCCAAAAAAAAAGCCTTCGCAAGCAAACATCCGTCCCAGTTTTAAAACAAACTGATAAAATATTTATGGGAAGCTTTAATATAATTTTCGCAAGGCTACATTTTAAGAATTGATATTTTAATTTTAGAAAAACTATAACGAGTCGTTACACCTAGCAGTTACCTT
>JANYIO010000034.1 GCA_025362015.1 Gammaproteobacteria bacterium
GGGTTAATTGAGTCTTTCAATAAGGCAGCCAGTACCATTTTTGGCTATAGCGCAGAAGAAGTCATTGGCAACAACGTATCCATGCTCATGCCCGATAAAATTAAACTCATGCATGACGGTTATCTTGCGCATCACGTTAAAACGGGGCAGGCCAGCACACTGGGCACTCAACTAGAAGTGGAGGGAAAACGTAAAGATGGCGATTTATTCCCAATGAGTTTGTCGGTGTCTAAAATTTTCCGCGAAGACAAAGCAACATTCATTGGTTTGATTCGCGATATTACCCGGCAGCGCCGCAGTGAAGAAGAAATCAACCGCCTTGCTTTTTATGACCCGCTAACGAATCTGCCTAACCGACGTTTATTATTCGATCGTCTTATGCAAGCAATGGTGACCTCCAGCCGCACCGATCAGCATGGCGCGTTGATGTTTCTCGATCTGGATTATTTCAAACAGCTTAATGATAACTTGGGACATGATTTGGGCGACGTACTGTTGCAACAAGTGGCAACGCGCTTACAAGCTTGCGTTCGCGAAGGTGACAGCGTGGCACGCATGGGCGGCGATGAATTTGTATTGTTGATCGAAGCGTTAAGCATTTACCCAAACGAAGCGGCCGCGCAGGCTGAAGTTATTGCCCATAAAGTATTGACGGCTTTAAGTGCACCTCACACCCTGCGCGAACACACCTATTTGATTACCCCCAGCATTGGCATTGTTGTTTTTCTCCATCAAAGCGCCTCCATGGAAGAGCTACTAAAGAAAGCCGATCTAGCTATGTACCAAGCCAAAGCTGCAGGTCGAAATACAGCACGCTTTTATGACCCCGCCATGCAAGCCGCTGTAGCGGTTCGTGCCGACCTTGAAAAAAGCATGCGCAATGCACTGAAACAGAAAGAGTTTATTTTGCATTACCAACTTCAAGTGGATAGCAAAGGCAAACCCACTGGAGTAGAAGCATTGGTCCGTTGGAATCACTCCAAACACAGCATGATTCCACCCGCAGCATTCATCCCCCTGGCAGAAGAGACCGGAATGATTTTACCACTGGGGCAATGGGTGTTAGAAACAGCCTGCGCACAACTGATGGAATGGGGGAAAATACCAGAAAGATCGCACTGGACAATGGCAGTAAACGTAAGCGTTTCACAATTTGCTCAACCTGATTTTATTATGAATATACGAAAAGCATTGCAGAAGACGGGCGCGAATCCGCGCTTACTAAAACTGGAATTAACCGAGAGCATGCTGGCAAAAGATGTAGAAGACGTTATTGTAAAAATGTTTGCCATCAAATCACTGGGTGTGACTTTCTCACTGGACGATTTCGGCACGGGGTATTCATCACTGTCCTACCTAAAACGCTTACCACTTGACCAACTTAAAATTGATCAATCCTTTGTGCGTGACCTGTTAACCGACCCGAATGATGCCGTTATTGCGCGCACCATTGTTGCGTTAGCTCATAGTTTAAGTTTAAAAGTTATTGCTGAAGGGGTGGAAACAGCAGAGCAACGCGCCGCACTCGCCGATATGGGCTGCGACGCTTATCAAGGTTATTATTTCGCGCGCCCGGTTGCCGCAAAAGATTTGGCAATAGCGATCAGTGAAATACCGAGGGTGTGAAACGCCTAAGTATTTCCACGCCATGCATTTCCGAGCCTATGTGTTAGGCATATTCTCTGACGACTTTTCATTAAATAAGGTGGTGATGGATTAGGTAGGCATGAAAAAAAGTAAGTATTAATCGTCTAGCAAATTACTACACTGACACCACCACTAGCGCTTTAGTTAAGATGGTCTACACTCTCCCCAGAGGCCGTCATCGCATATGATTGCCCTCAAGGGAATTCGCTATGCTGCCCCCAAATACGCCTACCCAGGCAAATTCCACTGACGGAGTTTTCTCTACTCCTACATCCCCTTTTCCCATTGGCGGCATTGGCGCTTCTGCCGGGGGTCTTGCGGCGTTTGAGGCGTTTTTTTCGGGGATACCCTAGCAAGTTTAATCCCAACATGGCCTTTGTGTTAGTGCAACATTTAGCGCCGGACCACGACAGTCTTCTGTGTGAACTTATTCAGCGGTTTACCACCATGCCTGTTTGTGAAGCGCAAAATGGTATGCGAGTTAAACCTAACTGCGTTTATATTATTCCGCCTAAATACAACATGGCATTTGCGCATGGCTCACTGCAATTATTTGAAAGCACTATGCCGCGCGAAGAACAGCTACCGATTGATTTTTTCTTTCAATCTCTCGCCAACGATCTACATGAATATGCTATCGGAATAGTGCTTTCAGGAATGGGTAGCGACGGCACTCAAGGCGTGCGCGCGATTAAAGCCGCAGGCGGTATTGCTGTGGTGCAGCGGCCTGAAAGCGCCGAGTTTGATTCAATGCCAACCCATGCTATTGCTACTAATTTGGCGGACTTCATACTTGCACCTCCGCAAATGTTAAAGCAGCTCATCGCTTACATCGCGCGCTTGACTCATACCCAATTTCAACCGGCAACCTATCAAACACCAGCGACTGAAAATGCATTAAATAAAATTTTTACACTTTTGCGTACCCGCACGGGGCACGATTTCTCTCAGTACAAACCAAACACTATTCAGCGGCGCATTGCACGGCGCATGGCGGTTCAGCAAATTAATGTTTTAGACGACTATGTGAATTTTCTCCAACTGCCAGAGCCAGAAATTGACACATTATTTAGTGACCTTTTGATTGGCGTTACCAATTTTTTTCGCGATGCAGATGCTTATCTTGCCTTTATAACACTGGTTATTCCGACTATTTTTGCGAACAAACCGTCTGATGGTTTAATTCGAGCTTGGTGTGCGGGCTGCTCTACTGGTGAGGAAGGCTACTCTATCGCTATTCTTCTTTGTGAATACATGGAAGCGACGAAAAAAAATCACTCGGTGCAAATTTTTGCGACGGATATCAACAGTGGCGCAATTGCCATAGCACGTGCAGGACTTTATCCGCTGAGTATTGCTCAAGATATTTCAGCTGAGCGATTGGGGCGTTTTTTTACACTAGTCCCAGATGGAAGTGCGTACCGGGTTCACAAAAATATTCGCGACATGCTCATTTTTTCTGAACAAAATGTTATTAAAGACCCACCGTTCTCAAAACTTGACTTAATAAGTTGCCGTAACTTAATGATTTATTTTAATTCTAATTTGCAGAAAAAAATTATTCCGCTGTTTCATTACGCACTCAATCCAAATGGTATTTTATTTTTGGGAAATTCTGAAGGTATTGGTGATTTTGGCAATTTATTTACTGTGCTCGATCGCGGCGCAAAAATTTATCAACGCAAAGAATATGTTGCCGTCATGCCTCACTTTACGTTGCAACGAGCAACCAATACAGAATTATCAAGGCATGCCATATTAAGGCAACGAGACCCACATAAAATGACAATTTCTATCAAGTTGCCGCTGCGAGAATTAACGGAGCAAACCCTCTTGCGGCAGTTAGCTGTATGCGGTGCGCTTATAAACAACGATGGAGATATTTTGTATCTTCATGGTAGTACTGGATTGTACCTAGAACCTACCGCAGGGGAGACGGGCGTTAGTAATATTTTAAAAATGGCGCGCGAAGGATTACGCCGTGATCTCACGAGCGCGCTGCACAAAGCCATCGTAAACAAACATGCGACGCACTGCGCTAACGTAAAAGTCACTACGAACGGCCATCTTTCGTTGCTCAATTTGACCGTTTGTCCCGCCACATTAGTTGCCGAGGTCGCACCTCAGCAAAATTTTTGGTTGGTAATACTCGAACCCGTACCAGAAACTCAAGGCATCAAGATCGCAACGGAAGTTGCCGGCCAGCTCAGCCACCCAAACCCAGAGGTGCAAATCAGCCTTCTTCAGCAAGAATTATTGTCAAAAGATAATTATCTGGAGGCCATTCTTGAAGAGCTGCAAACATCTAATGAAGAGCTTAAATTCTCCAATGAAGAAATGCAGTCAGTCAACGAAGAATTACAATCCACCAACGAAGAGCTGGAAACTTCACGCGAAGAATTGCAATCGCTCAATGAAGAACTAGCGACCATTAACAATGAGCTGCAAATTAAAGTAGGCGATTTATCGCAGACTAATAATGATATGAATAACCTGCTTGCTGGTACCGGTATCGCCACTGTATTTGTTAACTCTCAATTGGAAATTATTCGTTTCACTCCCACCATGGCGCAAATCATTAACCTGATTCCTGGTGATATTGGCCGCCCTGTAGGTCATATTATTTCTAATCTAAAAGACTACAACCTGCTAGTTCCCGATGTGCAATCGGTGCTCGATACTCTCGCACCGATCGAAGCAGAATTACAAACGATTACTGGTGCGTGGTTTACCATGCGCATTCGGCCTTACCGAACGCTCAGTAATATTATTGAGGGAGCAGTGATTACGTTTGTGGATATCAATGAACGTAAGCGAACAGAAATGGCACTGTTTGAAAGCGAGCAGCGCTATCACTCTCTGGTATCCGCGTTATCTGAAGGCATAGTTGCCCATGGCCGTGACGGCGCAATCACCATGTGGAATCACTCCGCCGAGAAAATTCTTGGTTTGACCGGTGGCCAAATCCAAGGTTTGGTAGAGCTGGATCCTAGTTGGCATACTATTCACGAAGATGGCAGCGCTTTCCCCCCAGAGACGCATCCCAGCAACAAAGTATTACTCACGGGAGAGGCACAAGCGAATATTGTCATGGGCATTCATAGACCGGATGCGAGCTTAACGTGGCTATCGATTAATGCTGTGCCTATGTTTAACACTACTGATCCATCGCCGGCATCGGTCGTAGTATCTTTTATGGATATTACCGAACGCAAAAAAACTGAAGCCATCCTGCACAAAGCCAATGAGCTCATGCGACTTGCCGTAGTGGTGCGCGATGCTCATGATGCCATCACGGTACAAAACCTGGATGGCCACACCATCGCATGGAACCCGGGAGCTGTGCGCATGTATGGCTGGAGCGAAGAAGAGGCATTACTGATGAATGTAAGCGCACGTATACCTCAAACACTACGTAAGGAAGCGCTGGTGAAAGTGTATGAATTGAGCCGCGCGGAAATTCTCGAACCTTATTGCACACAACGCATTACCAGCAGCGGTGCGGTAGTTGAAGTCTGGCTAACTGCTACTGCGCTACTTAACGAGGGCGGAATGATGTACGCCATTGCGACTACCGAAAGAGCGCGTGACACGGGGTCAAATCACACTATTGCAGCGGCACCATGATCGACGAAGATGACAGCCCTGACCAGCCAATACCTATGACCGTCAAATCACAGGAAGCGTGGCAAGCGCTTTACCGTCGCGCAGAGCAAGCCTTTCATGGGCAATCTCTGCCTACCGATCAGCCTCTGGACATTTCAGCACCCACTGCAATCAGCAAACTACTGCATGAACTTCACGTATTTCAGATTGAGCTGGAAATGCAGAACGATGAGCTGCGCAAAGCTCAGCTGGACTTGGATCAATCCCATGCCCGTTATTTTGCTCTGTACGATTTAGCGCCCGTGGGTTATTGCACTTTAAATACAAAGGGCGAAATTCTTGAAGCAAATCTAACCCTCTCGCTATTACTGGGTGAAGAAAGAAGTGCTTTGCTGAAGGGCCCACTGAAGCGCTTTATCTTCAGCGAGGATGGCGATATTTTTTATTTATATTGCAAGCAACTTTTACGCAACAATCAAGCGTCCAGCTGCGATTTGAGAATGCAAAAACAGGATGGCACACATTTTTGGGCGCGACTTCAAACGACAATTGCCAACGAAAATTTACTGATGGTGATTATTGATATTCAGCAACAGCGCAAAGATGAAGAGGAGATCTATCGACTGGCTTTTTATGACCCACTGACTAACCTGCCTAATCGACGCTTGCTCTACGATCGACTTAAGCAAGCAATCCTTACCTCAAGCCGCACAGACCAACATGCTGCATTGATGTTTCTCGACCTCGATTATTTCAAACAACTTAATGATAACCTAGGGCATGATCTAGGTGACATACTTTTGCAGCAAGTGGCTGTGCGGCTGCAAGCATGTGTACGCGAAGGTGACAGTGTGGCGCGTATGGGGGGTGACGAATTTGTTTTACTCGTAGAAGCTCTGAGTCTTTACCCTAATGAAGCCGCAGCGCAAGCTGAAGTTATCGCCCAGAAAGTTTTACACTCACTTGGGCAGCCCTACAGCTTACCTAAACACACCTATGTGATTACACCCAGCATTGGCATAGTTATCTTTTTTCATCAGAAAGACTCAATGGAGGAGTTACTGAAAAAAGCGGACGTAGCCATGTACCAGGCCAAAGCAGCAGGCCGCAATAATGCACGCTTTTTTGATCAATCCATGCAGGCCGCAGCGTCGGTTCGTATCGAACTGGAAAAAAGCATGCGCAAAGCACTTAAGCAAGACGAATTTTTTCTCCTTTACCAACTTCAGGTCGATGCCAAAGGCACGCCAACGGGAGTAGAAGCACTCGTGCGCTGGAACCACGCCCAACACGGCGTAATATCACCGGTTTCGTTTATCCCTCTCGCAGAAGAAACAGGAATGATTTTAGAGCTTGGGCAGTGGGTTCTTGAAACGGCTTGTGCGCAACTGGTGGAGTGGGCAGCAATGCCTGATAGGGAACTCTGGACGATGGCCGTTAACGTGAGTGTTTCGCAGTTCACTCAAACCAATCTTGTTGCCAATGTTGAACTTGCACTGCAAAAAGCGGGTGCAAACCCTCATCGTCTCAAATTGGAAATTACAGAAAGTATGTTGGTAAAAGATATGGACGACATCATCGTGAAAATGACGGCGATCAAAGCATTGGGAGTGACCTTCTCACTCGATGATTTTGGTACCGGCTATTCTTCACTGTCCTACCTCAAGCGCTTACCGCTGGATCAGCTTAAGATCGACCAATCGTTTGTACGCGATTTAATGACAGATCCAAATGATGCCGTGATAGCTCAAACCATTATAACTTTGGGTCACAGCTTAAGTTTAAAGGTCATTGCCGAAGGAGTGGAAACGTCCGTACAACATCAGGCGCTCGCAAAAATGGGCTGCGATGCTTATCAAGGTTTTTATTTTGCTCACCCTGTCACAGCAGAAAATTTGCCAATGGCGATCAATAAAATACCGCTTTAAGTAACGCGGTTTCGCGCAATTCCCAGTAGAGCAAATTAATGTGCCTAGCACTGAACGACGATTAACGTAACCTGCGATTAAGCCGTCAGTGAAATGAACAGAAACGATGTATTTGGGAAACTAATTTAACGCAAGATGCATTTTTCGCAGAAAAAAAATTACGCAGTTCTCAAAATAACACTCGCCATTCTGCCCGTCGCACCATCGCGACGATACGAATAAAAATGTTCGTCATCCGAATAAGTACAAGCTGCACCACCATAAATTTGTGTAACGCCTAAAGCATTTAACTCGGCGCGGGCGAGCGCATAAATATCCGCATAAAAATGTAATGGACGTTGCGCGGCAATAAAAGCTTTTGCCATATCGTCGGCATGTTTCGCACTGCGCGCTGCTTTAAAAAAAGCTTCGAGCACATCCACACCCACTTCAAAGTGTGGCTGTGAAATTGCGGGGCCTAAATAGGCGAGAATATTTTTAGGTGAACACGTAAATTTATCTAGCGCGCGAACTGTAATGCCTTTAGCAAGGCTGCGCCAACCGCAGTGAATTGCGGCAACTTGAGTACCCTTTTGATCGCACAATAAGATTGGCAAACAATCAGCACTCATTACCGCACAAGCCTGACCAAGTTCATTGCTATAACTGCCATCGGCAGTGCGAACTAAACCATCACTTTTAGCATTGACCACTTTCACGCCATGAATTTGTGCAAGCCATTGTGGAGTTTTCACTAAACTCAACGCAGCACACAAATCGCTACGATTGCGCTCGACATTTTGCGCATCATCGCCCACATGCAAACCAAAATTATTGTACGCATAACTGTGCGTGCTGTGCCCACCCTTGCGGGTGGTGATACAAGCGCGCACATTTGCGGGGGCGGGCCAATCCGGAATAATGTGATCAGAACTATTCATAACTTTCGCCTTGCACCACTTAACGTGTTATTCAACAACATAACCGTTATTTAACGCA
>JANYIO010000040.1 GCA_025362015.1 Gammaproteobacteria bacterium
AAGAGTATTATTCTCGTTGGCAGTTGCATTGGGAGCTAATAGTTGCGGCAGAAAGACAAGGATAATTAACTGAATAATATAATAGAATTTATTTTTCATGCTGACCTTTCTTTAAAAAATCCTAAACTATCCATGATAATAATGGGTGCCGAAGAAAAAAATCGAGCCGCTAACAACGACTCGATTTTTTATCTTATAAACGTAATTGTTTACTTTATTTCAATCCAAAAAATTTTTTTACGCCTGAAGGTTCGCTGTTATCAAAATCACCCAAACCTTTTGCGCGACGAATTGTTTGCAATTGATCGTACATTTCTTGTGCTCGGTTATCAACAAGCTGTTGCTCTTGCGGAGTTAACACTAAATCCACTCCATATAGATTTTTATAGCTGTTTATAAAACCTCTTTGCGCTACAACAGATAACGATCTATCTCCACGCATAGCTATTAACTTTGACACCGCTAAAGTTTCTAGCGCAGCAGGTCTTCTTGTTTCTTCGGTTGCATCATTTGTAGAGTTTGGAGCTGTGTAAATCATCAGATCATCTAACGCACCTGTAGACCCATAAATTGTTGCTAAATTCAAATACAGGGTAGCAGACTTTCTATCGTCTACTTTGAAAGCTCTACTAGTTAAGATATCCAGAGCTAAAATATCGCCTCTTTTACCAAGCTCTTTTAGTACTTCGTCTGAATAATTTTTATAAACTTCCTTGTCTTGCTCTCTAAAGTAACCACGATCACTCATCCAATTATGTAGATCAGCCACTTCTGTTGGGGAAAACAACATATAGGATTGACCATTAACCGTAATGGGTTTTGACGAATCTATTTTTGCAAAGTCCAGCTTGGTATCATCTTGCGTAGCGGGTTTTTCTGATGCGACTTGAGGCCGATCAAGCTTATTTGCTAATGGCTCTTGTGCTACTGATAATGAGTGCGATGTATTTTTAGCCGTTGTGTTATCCATATTAAAATTGAAGCCGCTGGAGCCAGGCACAATTTCAGGGTGAGTATATTTATACCAAGAAAAAAAAGTATAAATCCCAACAACTATCAACAAATTAAATAGCAATTTTTTAAATTTAAAAGTTAAACTCATCATTTTCCTTTTACGGCCAATCTTATTGCTAACAATGTCCACAATATTTTCCTGAATTTTATTATCCTTTAATGCACGTTGTAAATAAAAGCCGAACAGGGTTAGTGCTCGGCTTTTTATACAGACGTTACTTTTAAAAAATCGGTCTTCTGCATAGCCCGTTTAGTTTTTCAAGTTAAATGCCTTCTTCACTGAATCCAAAACAGAATTATCAAAATCGCCTAAACCACGATCTCTACGCTTTGACTGAAAATCGTCATAAATTTCCTGCGCCCTTCGATCAATTTTAATCTGTAATTCAGGGGTAACTCGAAAACTATTATCGTACATTTGTGTCACTTGCGTAATGTAACGCTCAGTTGCATTATTGGAAAGCATTTGATCACCACGAAGTGCCATAGTTTTTATAAGTGCTAAATTTTCTATAGCTGAATTTTGCTTATCTTCTGGACTATCAGCAGACTGATAATTATTTGAAGATAATATAGCTAAGCCCTCAATAGCTGTAGTAGACCCGCGAATAGTAGCTTCATTTAAATAAAAAATAACTTTATCAACAGGAACGTTTGGCATTTTAAGATACCTGTCAACCAAACCCAGGATTGCAATTAAGTCACCATTATTAGCAAGAGCCACAAGCGTTTTTTCATCATAGCTTTCATAATAACGGCGCTGGTCAAGAGACAAATATCCTTTAAACGTAAGCCAGTCTGAAGCTTCACGCGCTTCAGCAGGAGCTAATGTCACAGTTTGATCATCTGCGTTTACAATAGAAGTAGTTGCAGTTGGCTCTTGGGTGCTACGTTGTAAATTATCTACTGCATCCACATGGGTAATAGTTGCAGGTTGAACAATTTGCAATGGTATAGATTTATGCTCTTTGTATTGCACATACAGCACAAGCAAAGCTTTAAATACCAAGTACACCGTCAAAATGATAAGCAGATTTTTGATAATTGATTTCAAAGATTGAAACTCAGTTTTAATATCGAATTGATTCATGATTAGTCCCCTTTAATTTACGTGTTAAGGACACTTAGAAACTGCAAGTGTATGCTTCACTGTGCACGACAGTGTATCAACATCTTCATCGGCTTTTGCGATACTAGGACAAGCAGTTGTTCCATAATAAGTAGTAACTGCTCCGGCAAGAGCTACAACACCGCCAATCCAATTTTTTCCTTTCAGTCCCGCCACTGTGAGTGCGGCTCCAGCAGCTCCATATTTAACACAAGTCTGTAGGTTTGTTGAATATGTTATTGCTGCTTGTAAATTGCAAATATTAAGCGCTAAGTCAGCAGCATCGGTACACTGCTTTCTAGCCTCAGCTATTTTCTCCGCAATAAAGCTGGCATTATTTCCCATGTTAGCGACAGCACTGCCAGTCGGCGTATAGCCATCCATTCCAGATCCAGAGCCTGCCCCAGGACTATAAGGTGGCGCTGTTACAGTGACGGTAATGATCTGCGCATGGAGTGTGCAGCTAAATACGAGCGTGCACAAAAACGATAAATAACAAAACAGTTGTTTCATGGTAGTTCCTCTAGGTCCGTTGAATA
>JANYIO010000047.1 GCA_025362015.1 Gammaproteobacteria bacterium
TCCTCGCGCAGCGGGGATCCAGCCCTTAGAAACATGGATCCCCGCTGCGCGAGGATGACGGCGTAGTGAAACTAATCAAGATAATAAAATCTACTCGCCACGGGAATCTTTATGTTAAACCGCTACCCGCTCTGGAAATACTTATTGTTACTGGCTACCACTGTAGTCTCGTTAATTTATGCAATACCGAATTATTACGCCCCTGATCCAGCCATTCAAATTTCTGGTCAATCTGGCGGTATAACTATTGATGCCGCTGTGCTCAGTAAAGTTGAGGCTGCTTTAAAAGAAGCCAATATCGACTACTTCGGCGCAGAAGTGACCGGTAGAACTGCACTGATTCGCTTTCATAGCCTTGATCAGCAAATGCCAGCACGTAAACGTGTACAACAAAGTTTGGGTGATGACTATGTCGTTGCCCTTCAGGGTGCATCAACTACCCCGCAATGGCTGCATAAGATTGGTGCTACACCCATGAAGCTCGGTTTGGACCTGGCAGGCGGAGTTCACTTTTTGCTTGAGGTGGATACTGCATCTACTGTAGAAAAACGTCAGGCTATTACTGCCGACGAATTTAAAGACAAGTTGCGCAAAGCCAAAATTCGCTACAGCTCGATCATTACCAATAGCGACAACGTGATTATCGCCCACTTCCGCGCAGCTGATGTGCGCGATCAGGCAATCGCCGAACTACGCAACAATAATCCCCAGTTGTTGTTTACATCTGCCGACGCCAACATCACCGAAGGTGCTGAAGATTTCACCTTTAGTGGAAAATTGAGTGTAAAAGCAGTTAAAGAAATCGAAGATTATGCAATCAATCAAAACCTGGTGACGTTGCGTAATCGCGTCAATGAATTAGGCGTTTCTGAATCGATTGTGCAGCGCGAAGGCCGCAACCGTATTATCGTGCAATTGCCAGGAGTTCAAGATCCCGCTGAAGCGAAACGTGTTATAGGTAAAACGGCTAACCTCGAATTCCGTTTGGAAGCTACACCTGACACGCTTGTCTCTAACAAAGAACAATTTCCAAATACTGAGAACCGCTATTATCAGGATGCCTATCTAGAAAAATCATTGATAGTAACCGGCGAGCAAGTAGCTGATGCAAAAAGCAGCTTTGATAGTGAAAGCAACCAGCCGCAAGTAAGTATCGTTCTGGATAGCTTGGGCGGCACCAAGATGAATCATGTGACCCGTAATGCAGTAGGGCGCAAAATGGGTATTGTGTTTATTGAATATAAAACCCATACCGAATTTTTAACGAATGCAGCGGGTGAGCAAGTTGAAAAACACACCCAATATATTGAACGCAAAATAATTAGCCTCGCGACTATTCAATCTGCTTTAGGTGTGCAATTCCGCATCACCGGCTTGAATAAGCCGGGCGAAGCTTCCGAGCTTGCGTTGTTATTGCGCGCCGGTGCACTGGCAGCGCCAATGCAGTTTGTTTCAGAGCGTACTATCGGCCCATCACTCGGTGCTGAAAATATCAAAAAAGGTGTGACCTCCTGTATTTGGGCATTGCTTTTAGTGTCTGTATTTATGGTGATCTTCTATCGTATATTTGGCCTTTTTGCCAACGTTGCTTTGGCAGTGAACGTTCTTTTACTACTCACCGTGCTTTCCATGTTTGGTGCCACCCTAACCCTGCCCGGCATCGCCGGTATAGTATTAACTATGGGTATAGCGGTAGATGCTAACGTATTAATTTACTCGCGAATTCGCGAAGAGTTTCGCAACGGTGCTACGGCACAGCAAGCAATATACGCTGGTTATGAACGCGCCTTTATCACTATTTTGGATGCGAACGTCACGACCTTTATTGTCGGTATTATTTTGTTTGCAATAGGTACTGGCCCGGTAAAAGGTTTTGCGGTTACGCTTTGTATTGGTATCGTTACATCAATGTTTACCTCCATTATGATTAGCCGCGCATTGTCTAATCTGGTTTATGGTCGCAAACAAAACCTACAGAAATTTTCGCTATAATCGAAGCACAATAAAAATGGCGCTGTAAAAAGCTACCATGAAAAAATTCGCTTTTAAGAGAACACGGCTATGTCAAAAGAAAAGTTAAAAGATACATCGCAAGATTTACCCAAAGAAATGAAAATTATTGATTTTATGGCGCTCCGTCATTATGCCTCCGGGTTTTCAATCGTCCTCACCATTTTGTCGTTAATTTCCATCGCAGTTTACGGCTTCAAATTGGGATTAGATTTTACCGGCGGCACCCAACTTGAAATACAGTTAGATAGACCTGCTAACCTTGCTGAAATTCGTACGCTGTTAGAAGAAGAACATTTGCGTACCCCAGTTGCCGTAACCTTTGGTTCTGACAGCGATGTGATGATTCGCACCCAGGATGTAATGAAAGATAAGGGCCGCGAGCAAATCGCTGCTGAAGTAACAAAATTGGGCAATGGTGCCGCCTTAACCGCGATTGATCGCCCTAGCCGCGAGCAAGAAGGCTATACCGATATCCTAATTATTAGCAATGCGACGCCGGAACAAATTACACAAGCCAATATTTTTACCAATGAACGTTTTGGTAAAACACTTATCACCGCAAAAGAAAATGGCAGTAGTGTCGCCATTGAAAAATCACTCGACACTGTTTATAGCAATTACCTGATCACCAAATTACAAACAGTGACCGGTGCTAAAATTAAAATACTTAGCAGTGAATCGGTAGGCTCACAAGTCGGTGAAGAACTATTTAACCAGGGTGGCGTGGGAATATTTTGCGCTTTCTTCATGGTATTTATTTATGTGGCGATTCAATTTCAGTGGAAATTTTCGGCGGGTGCAATTGTGTCCTTGATCCACGATACAATTGTAACGCTTGGCTTTTTTTCCTTCTTCCAATGGGATTTTGATTTAACCGTTTTAGCGGCAGTGCTTGCACTTATCGGTTACTCCATTAACGATACCATCGTAGTATTTGACCGGGTTCGTGAAAACTTTCGTAAATTACGCAAAATGGATGCACTGGAAATTGTGAATATTTCCATGACCCAAACCCTTGGCCGCTCCATCATGACTCACGTAACTGTATTTTTGGTAATGGCGGTGTTATATGAATTCGGTGGTGAATTGTTGCATGGTTTCTCCATCGCCATGATGATTGGTGTAGTTTTTGGCACCTACTCTTCTATCTATATTGCTGCTAACACCACCATTGCCATTGGTATCAGCAAAGAAGATTTAATGCCGCAAGCAAAAGAAGGTAGTGAAGCAGATACAGCGCCTTAATGAAATTTGAAAAAATATAAAAATTAAACAGCGCCTCGTGCGCTGTTTTAAATTTAGGGGAGTCAATTTTAAAGCGATCCCTTTTTTTGATTTTCTTTTTCTTGCTTTTCTTTTCTTTCAATTACTTTTATTTTACCGCAATTTCTTGTAGTTTGTTTTCTCTCTCCAACACGAAGCATAAAATATGAATAAAAAATTATTATTTTTGTTAGTAGTGTGTATCGGCGAATTATTTGTCACTAATGCTCAGGCCCAAAAATTTGATGAGTTAGGTAAAACTCCACAAATGGGTTGGAATAGCTGGAATAAATTTGCTTGCAATATCAATGAACAGTTAATACGTGAAACTGCTGATGCCATGGTAAAACTCGGCATGAAGGATGCCGGTTATGAATACGTTAATATCGATGATTGCTGGCACGGTGAACGTGATGCCTTAGGCTTCATTCACCCCAATAAAAAACGCTTCCCTTCCGGTATAAAAGCGCTGGCAGATTATGTTCACGCGCAAGGTTTAAAATTAGGAATTTATTCCGATGCGGGGGAAACCACTTGTGCAGGGCACCCGGGAAGCCTCAACCACGAATATCAAGATGCCCTGACCTACGCAAGCTGGGGTATTGATTACGTTAAATATGATTGGTGTGATACCAAAGGTTTAAATCCGCAAGTAGCTTATACCATTATGCGCGACGCGATAAAAAAAGCGGGTCGCCCCATGCTGTTTAGCATCTGCGAGTGGGGCGAAAATGAACCCTGGAAATGGGCTAAGGACGTTGGCCATTCATGGCGCACCACCGGTGATATTTATCCCTGCTGGAATTGTGAATTTAGAAATTACGCATTATCAAAACAAAACATTTTACGTATTCTTGATGAACAAATTGAATTGCGTCAATACGCAGGTCCCGGCCACTGGAATGATATGGATATGCTCGAGGTGGGTAACGGCATGAGCATAAACGAAGACCGTGCACATTTTTCGCTGTGGGCGATGCTGGATTCCCCCTTAATTTCCGGTAATGATTTGCGCAACATGTCGGAAACTACACGCAGTATTCTTACCAATAAAGATGTCATTGCCATTAACCAGGATAAATTAGGTGTACAAGCGTTAAAAATATTCCGAGAGAAAGACTTCGAAATCTGGGTGAAGCCACTTGAGAAAAATGAGTGGGCAATACTATTTCTAAATCGCGGCGGACAATCACTGACTTACACTTATCTGTGGTTACCTTTGCACGATAACCTTAGTAACCGCTCGCTTGATTTTGATAAAACGACTTACCTATGGACTGATCTTTGGGCTAAAACCACTGGCAATACGCGACAAATACTCAAAGCTGAAATAGCACCACACAGTGTGCTTATGTTGCGCTTAAAACCGATACATTAAACTGATTCAATGTTAAAGCACTATATGCTAATGTCCTGCCTGCATACTGGTGAGCAAACTCACCGGTAGGCCACTCAACAACTTACTCAAACAATAATTTTTATAATTCAGGAACTACCATGAACGAGTCATCCAATGAGAGGAATATGTCCTCTATTGTTTTAATTAGTATTATCGCCACGCTCGGTGGCTTTTTGTTTGGTTTCGACAGCGGTGTTATCAACGGAACGGTTGATGGCCTGAAGCAGGCCTTTCATTCAGAATCTGCAGGTGCTGGTTTTAATGTTGCGTCTATTCTTTTAGGTTGTGCAGTGGGTGCTTTTTTTGCCGGCACATGGGCAGACACTTATGGCCGTCGCGGCATATTAATTCTCTCGGCAATACTGTTCATCTTGTCCGCGTGGGGTGCTGGCATTTCTAGTTCATCACTGCAATTCGTTATTTATCGTTTAATTGGCGGCCTGGCGATTGGTGCGGCAAGTATTATTTGCCCAGCCTATATCAGCGAATTAGTACCTGCTGAATTTCGCGGCAAACTTAGCTCCATTCAGCAAATTGCGATTATTTCTGGTTTAACCGCAGCTGCGCTCAGTAATTATTTTTTAGCCGCAGCAGCTGGCTCATCAGTCAGTGAATTGTGGTTTGGTTTTACTGCGTGGCGCTGGATGTTCTGGGTAGGAATCATTCCTGCTGCTATCTTCCTTTTTACACTGCTGACCATTCCCGAAAGCCCGCGCTATTTAGTTACTAGTGGTAAAAAAGATAAAGCGCTTGCAGTCTTAACAAAACTTTACGGCGTAAAAGCTGCGACCAAAACAGTTGATGATATCTACGCTTCAATTGCCCACGATCATCAACCCAGCTTTGCTGACTTGATCGACAAAAACAAGAAACGTATTCGCCCGATTGTCTGGGTAGGTATTGGCTTGGCAGTATTGCAACAATTTGTCGGCATCAATGTAGTTTTCTACTACGGTGCGGTACTTTGGCAAGCAGCAGGGTTTTCTGAGAGCGACTCATTATTTATTAGCGTCGTATCGGGTGTTGTCTCTATAGGTGCATGTTTAATCACGTTCTTTTTGGTGGACAAAATTGGCCGCAAACCATTGTTGTTAGTAGGCTCTGTAGGCATGACCATCACTCTCGCGCTGGTAGCATTTGCCTTTGCCGGCGCGCCATTGGATGCCAAGGGCAGTTTAATATTGAGCGGCTCTATGGGTATGCTGGCACTCATCGCTGCCAATCTCTATGTGATCTTTTTCAATATGTCGTGGGGGCCCGTCGTGTGGATCATGCTGGGCGAAATGTTTCCCAATCAAATTCGCGGCACTGGCTTGGCAATTGCGGGCTTGGCACAATGGCTGGCCAACTTCATCATTACCCTAACCTTTCCCATACTCCTGGCTTCAACATTAGGATTAGTCGGTGCTTACAGTATTTACGCGGCTTGTTCATTGTTCTCAGTATTTTTTGTAATCTGGTGGGTAAAAGAAACAAAAGGCATTGAGCTTGAAAATATGGAAGGCTAATTCAATAGCTGCATAACAAGCCAACTGCTGTTTAAAAGCATAGAAAAAAACCACCTCCGGGTGGTTTTTTTCTATGTGTGATTATCGTTTTATATAATCACTATATTATACTGATGTTATAAACGTTAACGTCTGAATTTGAACTACTACTGAAGCCCACAAAAAAATCATTTTATACATTATTTGTACATGTGAAAACCAAATTGCTGTAAAAATTGGGTTGCTGTGTAATACTTGTTATAGAGCTTTAAGACAATTAAAAACAATGAAGAAGTATAAAAAATATTTAAAACCAGATTAGTAAGTATAATGATTGAACTTGCAAATAAAGCCTGAATAGGCTTTATTTATAAAAAACTCGGCCGCAAGCGACCGAGTTTTTAGAAGAGCCCCAGCTGCTTACTGTTTTCTTCACCTTTGTTCATAACGTCAAGTTGGTT
>JANYIO010000088.1 GCA_025362015.1 Gammaproteobacteria bacterium
CTCAAAAGCTGCATCTTCAGTTGTAAAAACTGTGATGGCTAGCTCCAAGGCCGCCTCAAGTAATGTAAGCAATCAACGGCGGTAATTGCTGCTAAAGTTATCTATGTGGCGTTTGGCTAAATCAAGTTAGAAAAACGCAACAAATCAAGATCATGTGTGTGGTACCTTTGCCCAGCTGATGCTGGGCTTTTTATTTTTTGCTGATGGGTTTTGTGCTAGCATGCCTACCCTGTATTAATGCTCAGGTTTACCCATCATGCATTGTCCCTTTTGTAGTGCCGAAGATACTAAAGTAATTGATTCTCGCCTTGTTGCCGAAGGCGATCAGGTACGTCGTCGCCGTGAATGTTTGTCTTGCCATGAGCGTTTCACGACGTTTGAAATTGCTGAGTTGGTAATGCCGCGAATTATAAAATCCAATGGTACTCGTGAACCGTTTGATGAGAACAAACTGCGTGCGGGTTTGTTACGTGCGCTGGAGAAACGTCCGGTGAGTATTGAGGCGATTGAGTCGGCAATTAACCATATCAAACATTATTTACAGGCAACTGGTGAGCGCGAAGTAAAGTCGCTTACTGTTGGCGAAAAAGTGATGGAGCAATTGCAAAAACTCGATGAGGTTGCCTATATTCGCTTTGCCTCTGTGTATCGTCGTTTTAAAGATTTGAACGAGTTTCGTCAAGAGATCGACCGCCTTGAACAACAACCTGACAATAGCTAAATTTTTATGTCTCTATCTTCGTTGTTAACTTCTGCTGATTACGCCTTTATGGCGCAGGCCTTACGCCTTGCCGAACTCGGTCTTTACACCACCATGCCTAATCCGCGAGTAGGTTGCGTATTGGTAAAAGATGGCAAAGTAATTGGTGAGGGTTGGCATATTCGTGCTGGCGAAGGCCATGCAGAAGTGAATGCGTTGAGTGCCGCGGGTGAGCACGCCAAGGGTGCAACGGCCTATGTCACGCTAGAGCCATGCAATCATACGGGCAAAACTGGCCCATGTAGTCATGCGTTAGTTACTGCAGGTATTGTGCGTGTGGTTTATGGGATGGAAGATCCGAATCCGCTGGTTGCAGGGCGTGGCCTTGATTATTTGCGTGATGCTGGCATACAAGTGAGTGGCCCTTTATTAGAGGATGATGCTCGTGCGCTCAATCCTGGTTTTATCAAACGTATGGAGCGTAAATTGCCACTGGTACGCTGTAAACTCGGTATGAGTTTGGACGGTCGTACGGCTATGTCGAGTGGCGAAAGCCAATGGGTGACCGGCAAGAAAGCGCGTGCTGATGTACAACGTTTGCGCGCTCGCAGCTGTGCAATTATTACTGGTGTAGATACAGTTTTACTCGACAATGCATCGCTTACTGTTCGTGTTGATGAATTGGACTTGCCTAACGCACAGGACGCTGCTGTTAAACAGCCGTTGCGGGTGGTGTTGGATTCTTCATTGCGCTTAACACGCAATACTAAAATTCTTGCGCAAGAAACAGCAATTTTATTAGTCCATAACGGTAGTATCGACAACGAGGATAAGTTGACTGGTTGGCCAGAATATGTCGAACTTTTAGCCTTACCTGCGAATGATGGTCGTATTAATCTTCCTGCACTTTTAATTGAATTAGCCAAGCGTCAATGCAATGAAGTCCTGGTGGAATCGGGTGCAACCTTGGCCACCAGTTTTTTGCGCCGTGGTTTGCTTGATGAGGTAATTATTTATATGGCTCCCAAACTTCTTGGCAGTAATGCGCGCCCGTTGTTTGATTTACCACTCCATACTATGTCATCAGCTTTGCCGTTAAAAATTCGCGATATTCGCGCTGTCGGTACAGATTGGCGCATCACTGTAACACCCGATATGGAACACTAAATCTTTAACCATTTGAGCATTCATAGGTAAACTTTTGAACGATAATCAACAACCCCCTGAGTTGCAAACACAACCATCCATTTCCGGAGTGGATAATACGGCTTCACGTGGTAAACGATTGGCGGCAGCGATTATTGATATTTTTTTAGTCATGTTTTGTGTGCAGCCATTCGTTCAACATTTTAATTTAGAACAATTCGCTGAAAACCCTTTTAATGCTCCACCAGAAATACTTTTCAAAATATTAATGTATGAAGTATTGGTTTTTTTTATGCTTAATATTTTTATTTTGTATCGGAGTGGGCAAACAATTGGCAAACGATTATGCAATATTGCCATTGTTGATATGACTAACCAAAAACCAAAACTTGTCGCCTTAGTATTCAATCGATATTTAATTCAGCTGGTTATGATGGTGCTGCCTTTTTTAAATGTTGTGGATATATTACTTATCTTTTTTAGAAAAGATAAGCGATGTTTGCACGATCTAATTGCCAATACCAAAGTGATTGATTTGAAAATACCCGCTACTACACTTCACAACAGTATTATGGCGTAGAGTAAAAATGACTTTATGTGGCTCGGGCTAATCCTTTATTAAGTTTATTGAGCCTAAGCTAGCCGCTGCAAAACTTACTATCGCATTCATATCTCTGTTTGCGCCACACAATCCTTTGCCGAGATTACTTGGCTGTGTGTTTAGCTCCTTCCTTTGTTTTTGAAGTTGATATCTATACAGGGATTCGAATAAAATTTCCAACAAGGGACGTCTCATCACTAACTACTCAGAGCGATCTCGCGGGAATGCGCCAATATTACCCGCCCAACCAGTGGCAACTATAGCGTCGAATGTCGTATTGCGAGTTCAAGTGGTTCAACCTTATCGCTTGATTTAAACACGGGTGCTATTTAGCTAGGGCAGCTTGCAATTCCTGCCACTGGCGGTTGGCAATCCTGGCAAACCATTTCCCACACTGTGTCGATTACTGCAGGCACTTACAGTTTGGGTGTGTTTGCACCCCAAGGTGGTTGGAATATTAGCTGGATAAAAATCACTAAAATCTAAAAGAGTTTTCTCTTAAGGCATGTGAATAGTTAAGCAGTCATAGGCTTGTCATTTCTGTCTCTTTTTTTGTTAAAATTCGAAGCAAACGTGTTCCTGGCACTGCTTTGCAGCTTTCATTGCTATTCTTAAATAATGTTATCCAGCTCAAAAGCTAAACAACGTTATCTGAATACGACGAAGTGTTTTACAATCTGCTACCACAAGAAACGATTTATCGTATTCCTGTAGAATGCACGAACTATTGGATCTACCCGTTTAAAAGTGAGTTGAGTATGTTCACCGGAATCATCGAAGCCGTCGGCCAGGTCGTCGCACTTCAGCCTAAAAATGGCGACCTACGCTTACGCATAAAATCCTTGAGTTTAGATTTGGCGGACCTAGGTTTGGGCGATTCCATTGCAACCAATGGTGTTTGCCTCACAGTGGTTGAGTTAACGGGTGATGGTTATTGGGCAGATGTCTCTCGTGAAACCTTAGACAACACCACATTACCCTTATGGAAAGTTGGCTTACGCGTAAACCTGGAAAAGGCACTGACACCGCAAACTCGTTTAGGCGGTCATATTGTGAGCGGTCATGTGGATGGTGTTGGTGAAGTCGTTAGCCGTCATGCTGATGCGCGCTCCGAACGCTTTCGTTTGCGTGCACCCAAAGCGCTTGCCAAATACATCTCCCACAAAGGCTCGATTACTGTCGATGGCGCCAGCCTTACAGTAAATAAAATTGATGGCGCCGAATTTGAATTAAATATAGTACCGCATACAATTGAGCACACTACTATGGGCGATTATAAAGTTGGCTCATCGGTGAATCTTGAAGTAGATGTTTTAGCCCGCTATCTCGAACGTTTAATGCTTGGCGATAAAGCTGCTGAAAGCGAAGGGCAGAGTGGGCTCACGATGGAGTTTTTAGCAAAGAATGGATTTGCGTAGGTTGGCGCTGAGCTCGCGAATCTCCACATGTTTGATTTGAATTACGCTGAATGAATTATTGATATTGCGATTACTAAGTCGCACAGAAACACAGTCGCGTTGGGCTTCGTGCCTCAGCACCAACCTACGTCTTGATGAGATTAACTATGCAACTTAACACCGTAGAAGAACTGATCGACGATTTACGTCACGGCAAAATGGTTATCCTGATGGATGACGAGGACCGTGAAAATGAAGGCGATTTAATTATGGTCGCTGAACAAGTTCGCCCTGAAGATATCAACTTTATGGCCACTTATGCCCGCGGGTTAATTTGTTTAACGCTCACCCCTGAACGTTGTAAACAACTGGATTTGCCTTTGATGGTGAGCGACAACAAATCGCAACACACTACCAATTTTACGGTTTCCATTGAGGCCGCTGAAGGCGTAAGTACTGGTATATCGGCGGCGGATCGCGCACTCACGGTGCGTGCGGCAGTGCGCGCCAACGCAAAAGCCAATGACGTTGTGCAGCCCGGCCATATTTTTCCTTTAATGAGCCAGCCTGGCGGAGTGATGAGCCGGGCCGGGCACACAGAAGCGGGTTGTGACCTCGCGCGGTTGGCAGGTTTTGAGCCTGCGGCCGTGATTGTTGAAGTGATGAACCCAGACGGTACCATGGCGCGTCGAGCAGATCTTGAGCTTTTTGCCGAGCAACATGGCTTAAAAATCGGTACCATTGCCGACCTTATTCATTATCGTGCAGTAAAAGAGAAAACTGTTGAGTGTATCAATAGGCGGAAAGTAGAAACGCTTTGCGGTGAATTCGATTTACTTACCTACCGTGATCTGGCGCGTGGCGATCTACATTTCGTCATGGTAAAGGGTGAAATTAAGTCCGATGAGGCAACTCTTGTGCGCGTGCATGTGATGGATATAGCACGTGATATTTTTTGCATCAAACGTTACTCGCCAACAGGTGCTACCTTGTGGACATATCAAGCGGCTTTACAGCGCGTCAGTGAAGAAGGCGGTGTGGTTTTACTTATCTGTCACGACGAAAGCACGTTGGATGTAGAAGAAAGCATTGATTGGTTGCTTTCCGGTAAACAACAACGTCGTAGTGCCGATGTTATTTATAAACAAGTTGGTACAGGCTCACAAATTTTGCGCGATTTAGGTGTGCGTAAAATGCGCGTAATGTCCGCGCCTATGCGTTATACCGCTTTATCCGGTTTTGATTTGGAAGTGGTGGAGTACGTGAGCCCGGAAGCGTAAAGAATTTAACAAATATTTTCTAAAAATTTAAAGAGAAAACACTATGAGCAACATCAAAGTTATTGAAGGCGAATTTTCTGCTTGCAAAGGTAAGTACGCTTTAATCGTCAGCCGCTGGAATAGCTTTGTGGTTGAAAGTTTAAAAAATGGCGCATTGGATACTTTGCGTCGTCACGGTATTAAAGATGAAAATGTCAGTATCTATTACGCGCCGGGAGCATTTGAATTTCCTTTAGTCGCGCAAAAAATCGCAGCAAAAAAAGAATTTGATGCAATCATTGCCTTAGGTGCAGTTATTCGTGGTGGCACCCCACATTTTGATTACGTTGCTGGCGAATGCACGAAGGGATTGGCGCAAGTGTCGCTCAACGCTGGTGTACCGATTACATTTGGCGTGCTCACCGTAGATTCTATCGAACAAGCCATTGAACGCTCAGGCACCAAAGCCGGTAACAAAGGTGTAGAGGCGGCAACCACTGCGCTGGAAATGGTTTCACTCCTTAGCAATATATAAATTAAGTAAATAGTTACGTTTAAATCATCATGCGACGGCATTACGCCGTCACAGTTCTTTATCAGCTCCCATTTTTTATTAGGTAATTGCGTTCATGACTCTTCAAGAAAGCTCTGGTCAAAAAAGTACTGGTCAAAAAAACTCAGGTCCAAAAGGTTTAACAGCCGCCACTCGCCGTATGGCTAGGCATTACGCTATGCAAGCGCTTTATCAATGGAAAATGGCAGGCGCCAGCCTGAATGCAATTGAAGCTGAGTTTCGTGTCGATAATGATATGACCAATGTTGACCTGGAATACTTTCAGGATATTTTGCATGGTGTGCCGCAACACCTTAGTGATCTTGAAGAATCTTTTGAACCGTTTCTGGTTGAGCGTGCATTGCATGAGTTAGATCCTATAACGCAAGCATTACTCCGTATGTCCGCTTACGAATTAAAGTTTCGCATTGATGTTCCTTATAAAGTTGTTATCAACGAATCGGTTGCGCTGGCTAAGAAATTTGGCGCGGAAGACAGTCACAAGTTTATTAATGGCGTGTTAGATAAAACGGCAGCGGTAGTAAGAGCGGCAGAAGTTAACGCCAATAAAAACACCCGCTAATATCAAACAATCAAAAAATTCTCATGAATGAATTTCAGATCATCAAACAATTTTTTCAGCGCGAGCCCGCGGACCTTTTGTCAGAGGAAAAGTCTCACTCTGGTGTTGTGTTGGGTATTGGTGATGATTGTGCGCTATTGCAAATCCCGCCCCATAAACAATTAGCCGTTTCTGTTGATACTTTGGTCGCAGATGTGCATTTTCCAGCGAATGCGAATGCAGAAGATATTGGCGAACGCGCCCTGCGGGTGAATTTAAGTGATTTGGCAGCAATGGGTGCGGAACCCTTGTGGTTTACACTTGCGTTAACTTTGCCAAAAAACTCTGAATTTTGTTCTGAAGATTGGTTGCGTTTTTTTAGTCGCGGTTTATTTCGTGTTGCTAATGAATTTAATATTGCACTGGTTGGCGGAGATACTACTTCTGGTCCATTAAGTATTACGATTCAAGTAATGGGTGCCGTTGCAAACCATGATGCATTGCGGCGCGATGGTACGAGCATTGGCGATTTTATTTGTGTAACAAATTTTATTGGCGATGGTGCAGCAGCTTTAGCTGTTATCCAGCATAAATTACCTGTTAATGATGAGCAGCAAGAATATTTTCATAACCGTTTCTATCGTCCTACGCCACGATTTATAGAATCTACATTGTTGCGTGGAATCGCCAGTGCTGCATTGGATATTTCAGATGGGTTGGTGGCAGATTTAACCCATATATGTGCTGAGAGTGACTTGGGTGCATTACTCGATGTTGAAAATTTACCTTTGTCACCTGCACTTATCTCCACCAACAATATTGATCAAGCACGTCGTTGGGCATTAAGCGGCGGCGATGATTATGAACTATGTTTTACGGTATCGCCCGAAAAAATGCCGGAACTGGCGATGTTAATTGCACAGGGTAAATTGCACGCTACTGTGATTGGTGAAATGGTTGCTGGTGCAAGTGTAATGTGCGAACTAAATGGCAAGCCATTTTTATTAGAGCAACAAGGCTACCAGCACTTTTAAATGAGTTTCCTAGCATGAAATTTTTACAATGATTAAACCAACTTTCAAAGAATTGCTCGCCAACCCCAGTCATTTTTTTGCATTTGGTTTTGGCAGTGGCCTCGCACCAAAAGCGCCGGGGACTTTTGGTACTTTGGCAGCAATTCCAATTTATTGGCTAATTCAGGATTTAACCTGGCCGATATATGCTAGTTGGCTGATCGTTACATTTGCACTCGGTGTTTATTGGTGTGATCGCTCATCAAAATTATTAGGCGTGCATGATCACGGTGGAATTGTGTGGGATGAATTTGTGGGTTACTGGATTACCATGTTTCTCGCTCCAAAAAGTTGGTTGTGTGTAGTTATAGGTTTTTTGTTTTTTCGTTTTTTTGATATCGTAAAGCCTTGGCCAATCAGTTGGCTGGATCGTAAAGTTGCGGGCGGTTTTGGCATTATGATTGATGACGTGTTGGCAGGCCTATATGCTTTTATTTGTTTGCAAGTATTTATTTATTTTTATCATGGGTAAGCGCCGATGAAAAACGGAATTTTATTTTTTATATTAATGTGGGCAGCGCATTGTAGTGCGCTTGAAATAGAAGCAAAAATGCTTGCGCAGGGCAGCGCTGTTTTGCAAATAGATGGCAAGCAACGCATGTTGCGTGACGGTGCGCGCAGCCCGGAAGGCGTGTTGTTAGTCTCAGCGACTAGCAAACAAGCTGTGATTGAAGTTGATGGAAGAAAACGGATAATAGGAATGTCGCGAGGTATTTCTACGCAATTTCGTACAGCCGATAAAGCCGAAATAAGAATTGCGAGCGGTGAAGGTGGCCATTTTCGTACCAAAGGATTGATTAATGGCATTAGCGTTAATTTTTTGGTGGATACCGGAGCTTCAACGATTGCGATGAATCACTTCGAAGCAGAACGATTAGGTATTGATTACCGGGGTGGTACTCCTATTTCAGTCAATACTGCTAATGGTATTTCAAAGGCTTTTCTGGTTACCTTGCAGACTGTTGCTGTTGGGAATATTGTGGCTCATCAAGTCACGGCAGCAGTGAGTAATACAGAATCACCGTCAGTTATTTTGTTGGGCAATAGTTATCTTGGTCAAGTTGATCTAAAAATTGATCAAGGTGTGTTGGTGTTGAAAGAAAAGTAGCTCTAGTTTTTTTATATCACTGCGGTAAAAAATGAATGAGGTTATTGCGTGACAATTAGTTTTATAGACTCTTGCAAACTACCAACTCCCTTTGGGATGTTTGTCATGTATGGTTTTGCTGATGATGAAACCGACAAAGAGCATGTGGTACTGACTATGGGTGATATTCGTGGTGAGGAACCTTTGCTTGCACGAGTGCATTCCGAATGCTTAACGGGCGACGCGCTATTTAGTATGCGTTGTGACTGTGGCCCGCAATTACAAGCAGCTATGCACAAAATTGGTGTGGCGGGGCGAGGCGTTATTTTTTACTTACGCCAAGAGGGGCGCGGCATTGGGTTAATCAATAAAATTCGTGCTTACGCATTACAAGATTGTGGTGCAGATACAGTTGAAGCCAATGAGCAATTAGGTTTTGGGGCTGACATGCGCGACTACTCAATTCTTAAACCTATGCTAGAACATTTAAAAATCAAGTCACTGAAATTGCTCACCAATAATCCGCGTAAAGTACAAGCATTACAAGATATGGGTATTAATGTTGTGGAGCGGTTGCCGCATCAAACCGGCCGCAATCCGCATAACGCAAAATATTTGGAAACGAAAGCCGGAAAGCTTGGGCACTTATTCAATAGTGCAGACGAAGAAAAGTAATTTATTTTTTTAAAATTATACAAGAGAATTTTATGACCACACGAATTGCAATTGCTGGCGCCGCCGGTCGTATGGGGAAAGTCTTAATTGAAGCGACTTCCAAAAATGCTGCAGCAATATTATCGGGGGCCATTGTTCGCCCTGGCAGCACGTTGATTGGTGCGGATGCTGGCGAATTTGGTGGTGTTGGAAAATTAGATGTAAAAATTGTTGGTGATATTGCCGAAGCTATTCATCAGTTTGATGTATTGATTGATTTTAGTTCGCCTGTGGCAACCCTTGCCAATGTAAAAATTTGCGCAGCTCATAATAAAGCTATTGTGATTGGCACAACGGGTTTTAGCGAAGCTGAAAAAACGAAATTACTTTCTTATCAAACACAAATTCCATTATTGCTTTCGGCGAATTTTTCTACCGGCGTCAATCTTTGTTTTAAATTGCTCGATATAGCCGCGCGTGTTTTGGGTGATGAATATGATGTGGAAGTCTACGAAGCGCATCATCGCCACAAATTGGATTCACCATCTGGTACTGCAGTGCGGATGGGTGAGGTTTTAGCGCATGCGCTAGATCGTGATTTGCAACAAGTTGCAGTTTATGGTCGCGAAGGTCAAATCGGTGCGCGTCCACGTGACACTATCGGTTTTGCTACAGTGCGTGGTGGCGATGTGGTGGGAGATCATACCGTGATGTTTATGGCGGATGGTGAGCGCTTAGAAATTACTCACAAAGCTACAAGCCGTTTAGCATTCGCCAATGGCGCCGTGCGCGCTGCCATTTGGCTGCAAGAACAAAAATCTGGCTTGTTTGATATGCAAGACGTTTTGCGGCTGCGTTAATGTTTACGAATTTTTTATTAGGAAAGTGAAATGGCCGGTTCCAGTTTATTTTTGTTAATTGATGACATTGCTGCTGCATTAGATGATGTTGCAGTGATGACCAAAGTTGCCGCAAAACAAACTGCTGGCGTGTTGGGTGATGACCTTGCGCTGAATGCGCAGCAAGTTGCCGGTGTTCAAGCTGATCGTGAATTGCCTGTAGTCTGGGCCGTGGCCAAGGGCTCACTCGTTAATAAAGCGATTCTGGTTCCCACTGCTTTGCTAATTAGTGCATTTGTTCCCTGGTTAATTACGCCTATGTTGATGTTAGGTGGTGCTTATCTTTGTTATGAAGGAGTTGAAAAACTTGCGCACAAATATTTGCACAGTGAGGCTGAAGAGCAAGAACATTTAAAAGAGTTAGCAGAAGCAGTTGCTAATCCTGAAATTGATATGGTTGCTTTTGAGAAAGAAAAAATACAGGGCGCAATTCGTACAGACTTTGTTTTGTCGGCGGAAATTATTGTCATTACGTTAGGTGCAGTCGCAAAAGCTGAATTTATAACGCAAGTAGCTGCTGTCGCCAGTGTTGCGATAATTATGACAGTATGTGTTTATGGATTTGTTGTTTTTATTGTAAAGCTTGACGATATGGGTTTGCATTTATTACGTAAGCAAGGGCAGGGTGCATGGTTGAGCTTGCAGCATAAGCTCGGTAAGGGTTTATTGCTAACAGCACCCGCGTTGATGAAATCTCTTGCTGTATTAGGCACTATTGCTATGTTTTTGGTGGGCGGCGGCATATTGACTCACGGGTTACCCTTGGTGCACGAGCTGATCCTAAGTCTTGGGTCTGGTATGGCTGCGGGTATCGCCAGCTCCGCGATTAAGATTACCTTGGGCATTTTGGTCGTGCTGGCTCTGGTAATAGTCGGCGGTAAACTATTTCTTAAGGTGCAGTCAAAAAATAGTTAATCCCCCTGAGTATAGATTTTCCAATAGACACTTTCGCCTCACTCCCGTAGAATTCGCAGCCAGATTGCGCGAGGCAGAGCTGTGGCCGGTTCGCATGAATTTATTAAACACTGAATATTAAGAAGCGAGATGAGATATGTATTTCATCTCGCTTTTTTACACCCTAAGCCCGTGTGCTTAAGGTGGGCAACCAGGCCTTCACTTTTGTCCATGAACTCAATTCGCTTTTCGCGCCTTTAGCCTGTGCGATTGTTTTTTTGAGCCTGTGAAAAGTGGATGGAAGAGGAATATGCCTCATGCATATCTCAACTTATTGCAGCCAACACTGTCACTAACTTACCAACTTTGTTTTTAAGTTAATAGTTACTACTTTAGTCAGGAGGTTGACTTGAATAACCCCGCTCTCAAAAAGCGACCCGCGTTACTCGTGCTTGCCGATGGCAGCGTGTTTCGTGGCACCGCTATTGGTGCCGACGGTTTAGCCGTTGGTGAGGTGGTATTTAATACCGCCATGACTGGCTATCAGGAAATCCTCACCGATCCTTCCTATGCACAACAAATTGTCACGCTAACTTATCCTCACATCGGTAATACTGGTACCAATAGCGACGATGCTGAATGCGATCGCATTTGGGCGTCGGGTTTGGTCATCCGTGATTTACCTTTATTGGCGAGTAGTTTCAGGAATCAACAAAGCCTGTCTGATTACCTCATTGCCCGAAATGTTGTTGGGATTGCGGATATAGACACCCGCCGTTTGACTCGTATTCTGCGTGATAAAGGCGCCCAGAATGGCTGCATAATGGCCGGCGCCACTGACAAAGATACTTTGGACGAAGCTAAGGCCCTCGCAGCCGCGAAAGCTTTTGGTGGATTGAAAGGTTTGGATTTAGCCAAGGAAGTCTCTGTCAGCAAAACGTATAACTGGAACGAAACGAGTTGGGTACTTGGACAAGGTCATACTCTTGCCTCCGGCACTAAAAAATTCAAAGTGGTCGCTTATGATTACGGCACCAAGCGCAATATATTGCGGATGCTTGTTGATCGCGATTGCGAATTAATCGTTGTCCCTGCCAAAACCACCGCTACTGAAGTGCTGGCGATGAAGCCTGACGGTGTGTTTCTTTCCAATGGCCCTGGTGACCCTGAACCTTGCACCTATGCTATCGAAGCCATCAAAACTATCCTCGAAACCAATATTCCGGTATTTGGCATCTGTCTGGGTCACCAATTATTGGCGTTGGCTTCAGGTGCTAAAACGATCAAGATGAAGTTTGGCCATCACGGTGGCAACCATCCAGTACAAGATTTAGAGACCAAACGTGTATTGATTACTGCGCAAAATCACGGTTTTGCAGTAGAAGAGTCAAGTTTGCCTGCGAATTTAAGAGCAACCCACAAATCTCTGTTTGATGGTTCTTTGCAAGGCCTTCATCGTACTGACAAACCCGCGTTTAGTTTTCAAGGTCACCCTGAAGCTAGCCCGGGCCCGCGCGATGCAGATGCGTTGTTCGACCACTTTATTGAATTGATGCTAGCCCACAAAGCGGGCAAATAACGCTTGTAAGTCACAAGTGGCGTTTATACGTAATACGTAGAATTGATAAGTAAATAGTTACGATTTTCGGAGCAGACATGCCAAAACGTACAGACATAAACAGTATTCTGATTCTCGGTGCTGGCCCAATTGTGATAGGCCAAGCTTGTGAGTTTGATTACTCCGGCGCACAAGCCTGTAAAGCCCTGCGTGAAGAAGGTTATCGCGTCATTCTGGTTAACTCTAACCCAGCTACCATTATGACTGACCCCGCTATGGCGGATGCAACTTACATTGAGCCGATTGAGTGGCAAACCGTTGCTAAAATCATCGAAAAAGAGCGCCCTGATGTCATTCTGCCGACTATGGGTGGCCAAACCGCTTTGAACTGTGCCTTGGCATTGGCCAAGCATGGTGTGCTCGAAAAATACAATGTTGAATTGATTGGTGCGAAAGAAGAAGCCATTAACATGGCTGAAGACCGCAGCTTGTTTGACAAAGCTATGAAGCGCATTGGCTTATCTTGCGCTCGTGCCAGAATCGTCCACACGATGGATGAGGCCAAAGAAGTACCGAAAGAATTTGGCTTTCCCTGCATTATTCGCCCGTCTTTCACTATGGGTGGTTCCGGTGGCGGTATTGCTTACAATTGGGAAGAGTTCGAAGAGATTTGTTTGCGCGGTTTGGATTTGTCGCCGACCAATGAGTTACTGATTGATGAATCATTGCTCGGTTGGAAAGAGTACGAAATGGAAGTGGTGCGTGACAAAAACGACAACTGCATTATCGTCTGCTCGATTGAAAACTTTGACCCCATGGGCGTACACACTGGCGATTCAATTACCGTAGCGCCAGCGCAAACGCTTACCGACAAAGAATACCAAATTATGCGCAACGCTTCGATTGCGGTGCTGCGTGAAATCGGTGTAGAAACCGGTGGTTCTAACGTGCAATTCGCCGTTAATCCCGAAGATGGCCGCATGGTGGTTATTGAAATGAACCCGCGGGTATCGCGCTCATCGGCGTTGGCTTCTAAGGCGACTGGTTTTCCTATTGCTAAAATTGCCGCTAAGTTGGCTGTGGGCTACACTCTTGATGAATTGCAAAACGACATTACTGGCGGAGCGACGCCTGCGTCTTTCGAGCCATCTATTGACTATGTCGTTACTAAAATTCCACGTTTTACCTTTGAAAAATTTGGCGATGCTGACGATCGCTTGACCACGCAAATGAAATCAGTGGGCGAAGTTATGGCGATTGGCCGTACCTTCCAGGAATCTTTACAAAAAGCGTTGCGTGGTTTGGAAGTTGGCTCTGCCGGTTTTGAATCCAAAGTGGATATCGCCAGCGAAGAAGGTGTAGCCCGAGTTCGCAGCGAATTAGCAACGCCGCGCGCTGAACGCATTTGGTATGTGGGCGATGCTTTCCGCATGGGCATGACAGTTGAGCAAGTTTTTGCGCTGTCCAAAATCGATCCTTGGTTCCTGGTGCAAATTGAAGAACTTATTGCTATTGAACTGTCTTTGCGCGGTAAATCAATCACTGATTTGGATGCGGATGCAATATACCAATTGAAACGTAAAGGTTTCTCTGACAAACGCTTATCGTTGTTGTTGGGCGCGACTGAAAAAACCGTACGTCATTATCGTCAAAATTTAAATATTCGCCCGGTTTATAAGCGTGTAGATACCTGTGCGGCTGAGTTCTCCACCTCAACTGCTTACATGTATTCTACCTATGAAGAAGAATGCGAAGCTAACCCGAGCGACAAGAAAAAGATTCTTGTCATTGGTGGTGGCCCTAACCGTATTGGCCAGGGCATTGAGTTTGATTATTGCTGTGTTCATGCTGCTTTGGCTATGCGTGAAGATGGTTATGAAACCATTATGGTTAACTGTAACCCCGAAACTGTTTCCACAGACTACGACACTTCAGATCGTTTGTTCTTTGAGCCTGTGACCTTGGAAGATGTGCTCGAAATCGTTCACAAAGAAAAACCTGTTGGCGTGATTGTGCAATTTGGTGGCCAAACACCACTCAAATTATCGCGCGCTTTGGAGGCCGAAGGTGTACCCATTATTGGTACTAGTCCAGATGCTATCGACAAAGCTGAAGATCGTGAACGCTTCCAACAAATGATTGAAAAACTTGGCTTGTTGCAACCACCAAACGCAATTGTGCGCTCGCTCGAAGAAGCTCTGCTTGCTGCTGATCGTGTTGGTTACCCCTTGGTTGTGCGCCCATCTTATGTGCTGGGTGGGAGGGCAATGGAAATTGTTTATAAAGAAGATGAGTTGCGCACTTATATGCGCACTGCGGTGCAAGTTTCTGAAGATGCACCTGTGTTACTAGATCACTTCCTGAATGCTGCAATTGAAGTGGATATTGATGCGGTATCTGATGGCAAACAAGTCGTTATTGGCGGCATTATGCAACACATTGAGCAATGTGGTGTTCACTCTGGTGACTCGGCGTGTTCGTTACCACCTTACTCTCTGCCTGCGGATGTTCAAGACGCTATGCGTGAGCAAGTCAAACAAATGGCCATCGAACTCGGTGTGATTGGTTTGATGAATACCCAACTCGCGTATCAAGATGGCAAGATTTATGTGATTGAAGTTAACCCTCGCGCTTCGCGCACTGTGCCTTTCGTATCCAAATGCATTGGCGTATCTTTAGCCAAAGTGGCTGCACGTTGCCAGGCTGGTACTTCTCTGGTTGATCAGGGTTTCACGACAGAAATTATTCCGCCTTATTTCAGCGTGAAAGAAGCAGTGTTTCCTTTTAATAAATTCCCTGCGGTTGACCCTATTCTTGGCCCGGAAATGAAATCTACCGGTGAGGTTATGGGTATTGGCGACACTTTTGGTGAAGCCTATGGTAAGTCACAGTTGGGTGCGAACAATCGCATTGCATCTAGTGGTACTGTCTTTATCAGCGTGCGTGATATGGACAAAATCGGCATCGTTAATGTGGGCCGCCAATTAGCGACACTCGGTTTTAAAATTGTAGCGACTCGCGGTACGGCAGCAGTATTGCAAGCAGTCGGGTTGGATGTGCAGATCGTCAACAAAGTACAAGAAGGTCGCCCGCACATTGTCGACATGATTAAGAACGATGAAATCGATATGATCATCAACACCGTGGAAGGCCGCCAGGCAACGCGTGATTCATCCGCGATCCGTCGCAATGCAGAAAATCATCGTGTTTACTACACCACCACACTTGCCGCAGGTGAAGCTGTTTGTATGGCATTGAATGTTGGCCCCCAAACTGAAGTTCGTCGTTTGCAAGATTTACATAAGAGGCTAAATGTATGAGCGTCAAATTCCCTATGACTGTTCACGGTGCTGAAAGGCTTGCGCTTGAATTGGAAGATTTGAAAAAAGTACAACGCCCGCGCATTGTGCAAGCTATTGCCGAAGCCCGTGCTCATGGCGATTTGAAAGAAAATGCGGAGTATGCAGCCGCACGTGAACAACAAAGTTTTTGTGAAGGCCGTATTCAAGAAATTGAAGGCAAGATCAGTAATGCGCAAATCATCGATATATCCAAAATACCTCATTCCGGGCGAGTAATTTTTGGCACTACTGTAACAATTTTGAATATAGAAACCGAAAAAACAGTAATCTATCAAATTGTTGGTGACGATGAGGCGGAAATTAAAGCCAATAAAATTTCCATCAATTCACCGATTGCTCGTGCACTGATCGGCAAAGAAGAAGGCGATGTAGTCGTGGTAAAAGCGCCGAGTGGCGACGTGGAGTATGAGATCGATAAGGTTGAGCATATCTAGCGCTATGTAGATAAGTTGAAATTAAAAAGCCGCCTGTGAATGGCGGCTTTTTGTTTATTGCGACTAGACTTAAATATGAGAGTTACTTCTGAAGATTGGATAATTTCGGATTTGCGTTTTTATTGCCGCGATAAAGAATAACAACTTTACCTATCTCTTGAATCAATTCAACATTGGGCAATGCTTGTAGTTGCGCTGCCATTGCTTTGCGATCTTCACGTTCAGCAATACCTAATTTTACCTTGATGAGTTCATGATCATCCAAAGCGCGGTTTAACTCTAGTAGTACGCCCTCGCTCAAACCGTTGCCAGCGATAGTGACTATCGGATTAAGTTTGTGGCCAATACTACGAAATTGTTTTTTGCGGTCTGCGCTGATGGGCATACAATGATTACCTTGCGAGTGTTTTAATAGAAAAAGTAAGTAACATACTGAAATAGAAAACAGATGGCTATTGTAGCCCACTAATTCTTCCGAGCGTTAATGAGATGGCGAGATCGAAAACAAGTAATCAGTGGCTCGACGAGCATTTTAACGATCATTACGTTAAACAATCACAGCTGGATGGTTATCGTTCCCGTGCGAGTTACAAACTGCTGGAGTTGAATGAAAAAGATAAGCTTATTCGTCCCGGAATGATGGTGGTAGATTTAGGCTCCGCGCCAGGAGGTTGGTCACAAGTGGCAGGTCGTTTGGTGGGAGCTAAAGGCCGCGTGGTAGCGTCAGACATTTTACCCATGGACGCAATGGAGGGCGTAGATTTTATTCAAGGCGATTTCACCGATGCCGCCGTGTTCGATCAACTTATGGCACTTATGGGTGAGTCACTCGCGGACCTTGTAATCTCTGATATGGCCCCCAACATGAGTGGAGTAGTCGCGATTGATCAGCCACAAGCGATGCATTTGGTCGAGTTGGCTTTAGATATGGCCAGGCAAGTGCTTAAACCCAAAGGCAATTTTGTGGCGAAGGTTTTCCACGGTGAGGGTTTTGATCAATACTTGAAGATGTTAAAAGCGAGCTTTGATAAAGTAGCTATTCGTAAACCAGATGCTTCGCGGGCTCGTTCGAGTGAAGTCTATGTCGTGGCCAAAGGTTTCAAGGGTTAATCAAATGCTGTAGCGGCTAACCTGTAATATGTAACGCTAATTCCCTATGTTTTTAATCATTGTTTTGCTGTCTTTGTGAGGAGCTCTCCTTGAACGATATAACCAAAAATCTTCTGCTGTGGTTTGTTATTGCCGTGGTTTTATTCGCTGTATTTACGAATTTTAATAAGCCCTCTAATGTTTCGGAACTTAATTATTCCGACTTTATTAAAGCGGTAAAAGATGATCGAATTCAAGAGGTGACCATTGATGGTTACAGTATTGAGGGTGTTTATTCTGATCGTACTGCGTTTAAAAGTATTCGCCCCCAGGTACAAGATCCAAAACTTATTGATGATTTATATAATCACCATGTGGTCATTAAAGGTCGCGAAATCGAACAGCCAAGTCTATGGAATCAGCTATTAGTAGCTAGTTTTCCTATACTTATTATCCTTGCCATTTTCTGGTTCTTCATGCGTCAAATGCAGGGTGGAGCGGGTGGTAAGGGCGGCCCTATGAGCTTTGGTAAAAGTAAAGCGCGCCTGCTGGGTGAGGACCAGATTAAGACCACTTTTGCCGATGTGGCGGGTGTGGATGAAGCCAAGGAAGAAGTGCAAGAGTTGGTGCAATTTCTGCGCGATCCGTCCAAGTTTCAGCGTCTTGGTGGCGTAATTCCACGTGGCGTACTTATGGTTGGCCCGCCGGGTACAGGTAAAACTTTGCTCGCTAAAGCAATTGCTGGTGAGGCCAAAGTACCTTTCTTTTCAATTTCGGGCTCAGATTTCGTAGAAATGTTTGTGGGTGTTGGTGCATCGCGCGTGCGTGACATGTTTGACCAAGCCAAGAAACAAGCACCTTGCATTATTTTTATCGATGAGATCGATGCTGTAGGTCGCCATCGCGGCGGCGGTCATGGCGGTGGTCACGATGAACGCGAACAAACTCTTAATCAATTGTTGGTCGAAATGGACGGTTTTGAAGGTAACGATGGCGTGATTATTATTGCGGCCACCAACCGTGCCGACGTACTCGACAAAGCCTTGTTACGTCCAGGTCGTTTTGATCGTCAGGTCTACGTTGGCTTACCTGATATACGCGGCCGTGAGCAAATTTTAAAAGTACATATGCGCAAAGTACCTTTAGATGAAAATGTAAAAGCATCAGTGATTGCGCGTGGCACACCCGGGTTTTCAGGTGCTGATTTGGCTAACTTGGTCAACGAGGCTGCTTTAATGGCTGCGCGTGGTAATAAACGTGTTGTTACTATGGAAGATTTTGAGCAAGCACGAGACAAAATTATGATGGGCACTGAACGCAAATCCATGGTGATGAGCGAGAAAGAAAAAAAGAATACTGCTTATCACGAAGCAGGGCATGCAATAGTTGGCTATGTGGTGCCCGAGCATGATCCTGTTCATAAGGTAACAATTATTCCGCGTGGCCGTGCCTTAGGCGTTACACATTTTTTGCCTGAAGATGACAAATATAGTCAAAGTAAGCGTTATCTTCTGGGTGTAATTGCAACCGCTTATGGTGGAAGAATTGCGGAAGAGATGATAAATGGACCTGATGGTGTCTCAACAGGTGCCAGCAGCGACATTGAATATGCAACTCGCATGGCACGCAATATGGTGACTGTGTGGGGATTATCAGAAAAATTGGGTCCATTACTGTTTGGTGATGAACCGGGTACATATCCGGGTACAGGTTCGCGCAACTATTCTCCCGCCACTTCTAAAATTATTGATGATGAAGTTAAATTAATTATTGACGCCTGTTATGCCAACGCTGTGAAAATCTTGGAAGACAATCGCGATATTCTTGAATCGATGAAAGACGCATTGATGGAATATGAAACCATTGATTCTGAGCAGGTTGCAGATTTGATGGCACGTCGTAAAGTTCGCCCACCGCGCGAATGGAGTGACGATGACTTTAATAGTCATTTGCATAAAAAAGATTCAGGTGATAAACCTGCTGGCTCAGTCGGCGATCCAGCCAATACACACTAAAATCCAGTTGTTTTGTTAACAATAACCCCGAGCTTGCTCGGGGTTATTTATTGTAGTCCTCATAAATCCTCTTAATTTAAGGTTTACGCATGCACTTGCAATGTGGCATTCATAAGCTTGAGCTATCTTCAGCGAATAACACTTTGCCTAAAATTATGGGCATTCTTAATATTACGCCAGACTCTTTTTCCGATGGTGGCAATTACTATCAAGCAGGGAAACTGTCGCTGGATTTAGTGCTCAGACGTGCTGAACTCATGCTTGGTGAGGGGGCGGATATTATTGATGTAGGCGGTGAGTCTACGCGTCCGGGTGCTGCATCTGTCTCTGAACAGCAAGAGTTGGATCGTGTCATTCCCGTTGTTGAAGCGTTGGTGCAAAAATTAGGTGCGTTAGTTTCAGTCGATACCAGTACGGCTGCAGTTATGTGGGAGTCTGCGCGTCGAGGTGCCGGCATGATTAACGATGTGCGTGCCCTTCAACGTGAAGGCGCACTCGAGGCAGCAGCAAACACTGGCTTGCCAGTGTGCTTAATGCATATGCAAGGTCAACCTGACTCTATGCAAAATGCTCCAGAATATATGGATGTTGTTAAGGATGTGTGTGAGTTTTTATGCGCGCGCATGATGGCCTGTGTTACGGCTGGAATACCCAAAGAGCGTATTTTATTAGATCCAGGATTTGGCTTTGGCAAAACTCTCGCGCATAATCTCGCCCTTTTAGCGCGCCTGCCAGAATTGGTCGCTTTAGGGCAACCCATTTTGGTTGGGTTGTCGCGTAAATCAATGTTGGGACACATGCTTAATCGCAATGTTGAAGACCGGTTGCCGGGTAGTTTGGTGTTAGCTTTATCCGCTGCAGAGCGCGGTGCAGCCATTATCCGTGTGCATGATGTAATGGCAACCAGCGATGCGTTGCGTGTTGCTAATGCTATTAAGAATTATCTAATTTAAAAAATTAAAAGACTCAAGAGTCAACACACTAGAGGAGTAAGGATCAATGGCACTCAAATATTTTGGTACTGATGGCATTCGTGGATTGGTGGGCGAGGCGCCCATCACACCAGATTTTATGTTGAAGCTTGGCTGGGCAGCGGGATGCGTATTACGTGATCGTTTCTCTGGCCCCAATATGATCTTAATTGGTAAAGATACTCGTATTTCTGGCTATATGTTTGAGTCTGCGTTGCAAGCTGGGTTGATTAATGCTGGTGTGGATGTTGGCTTGTTAGGCCCTATGCCTACCCCTGGTGTTGCCTATCTTACTCGCACATTCCAGGCACAAGCGGGTATTGTCATTAGTGCATCCCACAATAGCTATGTTGATAACGGCATTAAATTTTTTGGTGGTAATGGCACCAAGCTTCCAGATGAGTTGGAAGCACTTATTGAAGAGCAGCTTGATAAGCCGATGGTCACCGCTGAGAAACTGGGCAAAGCGCGCCGTATCAGCGATGCGTCAGGTCGTTACATTGAATTTTGCAAAGGCACTATGCCGTGGGGTTTTAGTCTTAAAGGTATGCAAATTGTACTCGACTGCGCGCATGGCGCGACCTATAACATAGCGCCCGATGTATTCACTGAGCTAGGGGCTAATGTAATTCCTATCTTTGTTGAGCCTAATGGCACCAACATTAATCGTAGCTGTGGTTCTACCAAGCCTGAAGCGCTGCAAGAAAAAGTTGTCGAGCTGGGTGCTGACTTAGGCATAGCGTTTGATGGTGATGGTGATCGTGTCGTCTTTGTTGATCACAAGGGCGAAATCGTGGATGGCGATGAAATACTCTATATCATTGCCGCCTATCAACAAGAATATGCTGGTGGTTGTGACGGTGTTGTGGGCACTCTCATGAGCAACTTTGGCTTTGAATTGGGTTTGAAAAAGTTAGGCGTACCTTTTGCTCGAGCTAAAGTAGGGGATCGTTACGTTATTGAGCTCATGCGACAAAATGGCTGGCGATTAGGTGGTGAAAACTCAGGCCATGTTGTTTGTAGCAATGTGACTACTACAGGTGACGGTATTATCGCAGCACTGCAAGTATTGCTGGCAATAACAACAATCGGTGATTCACTGCATGTTATTAAAAAAGGCATGCATAAACTGCCGCAAGTCATGATTAACGTCCATATGGCGAAGCGTACGGACTTAAACTCTAATGACGCAGTTCAATCTGCCGTAAAAGCCACTGAAGAAAAACTTGCCGGTACTGGTCGCGTACTTTTACGGCCTTCAGGCACAGAACCTGTAGTACGAGTCATGGTAGAAGGCGAAGATAAAAAACAAGTTAAAGCCTTGGCGCAAGAATTAGCCGCTATCGTAGAAGTGGCATTAAGTTAGTGGGCTTTGGTCTGACTTATTTTCTGCTTTTATGCGTTACTAAAAAGAACTCAAAGTGTTGGTTTTAAGTGGCGTGACTCTGTTTGAGTGGGAGGATTGTTGCCGCAAAGCCTAAAAAAACAGAGAAAAATCAGAGCTGTAAGCTAAGATTAGGTTGTATGTTTAAATCATCTTAGCTACCATTAGCGCCCGCTTTGGGGGAGGTATCGCTGTTGAATAAAGCAAGTAACACCAAGCGTCGCCAACTTGTTGTTGGCAACTGGAAAATGAACGGCAATCGGTGTGTAAACGCTGAGTTGTTAGCCAAAGTAATGACAAGTTGGCAAGGTGAACATAGGGCAGAGGTTGTTGTTTGTCCGCCGTATCCTTATCTGCAGCACACACATGAATTAATTGCTGGCTCATCCATTTTGTTGGGCGCGCAAAATGTGAGTGAAGCTAATGATGGTGCATATACCGGTGAAGTATCTGCGCAAATGTTGGCAGATTTACATTGCAAATTTGTCATAATTGGCCACAATGAGCGCCGTCGAATGCAGGGCGAAACTGATGAGCAAGTCGCCCAAAAGTTTATGGCTGCACAACGAGCAAACTTGATTCCTATACTCTGTGTGGGTGAATCATTAGAACAGCGTGAAAATGGCCAACATTTAACCGTAATTGGCCAACAGTTACAGTCTGTATTTTCACACACGGGGCGAGCAGTTTTTGCTCAAGCTGTTGTAGCCTACGAACCAGTATGGGCAGTAGGAACGGGTAAAACTGCAACACCGCAGCAAGCACATGAGGTGCACCACTTTATTCGCGAGCAGTTGGGCGAGGTGGCAGAAGTGGTTAGAATTTTATACGGTGGCAGCGTTAAAGCACATAATGCGGAGCAACTTTTTGCATTAACGGATATTGACGGTGCGTTACTCGGTGGAGCCTCGCTCGATGCCGAAGAGTTTTTGAAAATCTGTAAGGCTGCTGATTAATCAGCAATATTAATTTCCTATAAACTGTTTTAACGCACAATAATATTTTTAAAAAATAAATTGTGTTTTAAAAAAGCAAATTGCGCTTTAGATAGCGCTAAACGAGACTTAAATGGAAAAGCTAGTATTAGTTATTCACTCAATTTCAGCACTCGCCATCATTGGCCTGATTTTGTTACAGCAAGGTAAAGGT
>JANYIO010000126.1 GCA_025362015.1 Gammaproteobacteria bacterium
TGATGGCGGCTTAAATCGCTTTGTGTCTGATACAAATCAATTTATTCACTACCAACGTCAGCCGGGCAATAACAACACTCTTATTAACAATATCACACGAAGCCTGGCCGAAGATGCTGAAGGTAACTTATGGATTGGCACTCAAGGCGGCCTTGAAGAATTTAATTCTGAGCGCTCGCAGTTAACACATTACTCACATAACCCAGAGGACAATAAGAGTCTGCCCGGAAATCTCATTAAAAAAATCTTTATCGACCACCAGGGCATTATATGGATTGGCACCGATGGTACTGGCCTCAACCGTTTTGACCGCAACACAAAAATCTTTGAACAATTTATTAATCAACCCACCAACGCTAACAGCCTGACGCATAATGTTGTATTGAGCATTACAGAAGATCGACAACATAACCTATGGATTGGTACAGATGGCGGTGGGCTAAATAAATTTAACTATGCTACAAAAGAGTTTACCCACTACCTGCATGATAGTACGCGTAGCACATCCATCTCTGATAATCGCGTTTTTAGTATCTTGGAAGATCGTCAAAACAACCTTTGGGTGGGAACTGAAAATAGCCTTAATGTCCTGCCACCTGCCACAAATAACTTTATTCATATTCGTCACAACGATCAAAATCCGCAAAGTATGGCCAACGACTTTGTGCAAAGTATTTTTGAAGATCACAACGGTGACATTTGGGTAGGCACCTTCCCCTCTGGCGCGAGCTTTCTGGATTCCGGAAATATGGCTTTTATTAGCCATTCTCATGTCGCGGACGACCCCAACAGCCTGAGCGCTAATTCAGTGTTATCGGTTCTCGAAGATACTCAAGGTAAGCTCTGGTTTGGCACCGATGGTGGTGGCCTAAACAAATTTGACCCTAGCAATCAACAAATGACCTATTACCGTCACAAAGACGATGACCACAACAGTTTAAGCGGTAATTCTGTACTTTCTATCACAGAGGATTATCAGGGCAAACTTTGGCTGGGTATTTGGGGTGGGGGATTAAATCGCCTGGATCCGACAACCGAAAAGATCAATCAATATCGGGTGGATTACCAATATGATGTCACTTTGAGTGTTGATAACGCCTGGAAAGTATACGCGGACAAGCAACACGATTTATGGGTAGGCACTATCGGTGGTGGGCTCAATCAATTTGATGCTGCTCAGAATCATTTTACCCACTACGTTCCAATACCGGATAAGACCAGCATAGCCTCCTTTTTAATTTGGAGTATTTACGAAGATCATCACGGCTCAATTTGGCTAGGCACAGGTAATGGCCTCGATAGATTTGACAAAAACACCCATGAATTTACCCACTATAAACATCTTGTTATTAATCCAAACAGCTTGAGTTTTGATATTGTGCTATCGCTTCATGAAGACAAACAAGGCTATATTTGGGTTGGCACCCGCGGTGCCGGCTTGGACAGATTAGATCCTGCCAGCGGCAACTTTAAACATTACAATCAAAATAATGGCTTGCCCGGTAACGTAGTCGTTTCTATTGAAGAGGATGACCACGGCAATTTATGGCTAGGGACCAATAATGGTTTGGCACGGCTTAATATCGCCACAGGCAAAGTGCGTAGTTATGATAAAAAAAATGGCTTGCAAGGCAACGAATTTAATATAGGTGCGGCTGCAAAGTTGCGCTCCGGCGAATTGATTTTTGGTGGCAGTCATGGCTACACCCAATTTCAGCCTGATACCGTTATTGAGAACAACTATTTGCCACGAGCTGTGATTAGAGATCTTCAGGTTTTAAATAAGTCTGTGCATATCAATGGCGCGGATGGGATCTTAACAAAAACGATTGATCATACCTCCAGCATCACCTTGAACTATACACAGTCCGTGTTTTCCCTTGAGTTTGCGGCGCTAGGCTTCCGCCACGCTGAAAACAACCAATACGCTTATCGCTTAGTGGGTTTTGATAAAGACTGGAACGTCGTCGGCGCAAAAAGAAGCGCCACTTACACCAACCTCAATGCGGGAACCTATACATTCGAAGTCAAAGCCTCCAACAATGAAGGCCTGTGGAATGACATTCCAGCCTCCTTACAAATTCTTATTTTACCGCCGCCCTGGAAAACCTGGTGGGCTTACTCGCTCTACGCACTTGCAGTTTTGTTAGCAATATGCGCTTTTATTTACTCACAACAAAAAAAGGTAGCTTACGAACGCAGCATTAATTTGCGGCTACGCAATTTGGACAAAATGAAGAACGAATTTCTGGCCAATACATCGCATGAATTACGCACCCCCTTGATTGGTATTATCGGTTTAGCGGAATCCTTGGCTGACGGCGTTGGCGGGGTGCAAAGTGCCACGAGCAAAGCCAACCTCCATATGATTATTGCCAGCGGCCAACGTCTCGCTAACCTGGTAAATGACATATTAGATTTGTCAAAACTCAAAGATCACACCATAAAACTGTCACAAAAAGCCGTCAATTTACACACTCTCGTTGCCGCAGTCTTAGTGCTAATCAAACCCATGGTACCCAAGGGCACAATTGAACTGATCAATAATATCCCACTCGACTGCCCCGCAGTTTATGCGGATGAAGACCGACTACAGCAGATACTCATAAATTTGGTCGGCAACGCCATCAAATTTACTCAAACAGGCTCTGTTACCGTGACTTGCAACCTACAAAATGAGCAGTTGCGAATCTCAGTGATCGACACGGGCATAGGTATAGCGCCAGACGAATTTGCACGAATATTCCAATCATTTGAACAGCTTGATGGTTCAGAAAACCGACACTATGGCGGCACTGGTTTGGGTTTAGCGGTAACCCGACATTTAGTGAAATTGCATCAAGGTGACATAGATGTTGAATCAACTCCTGGTAAAGGCTCAACTTTCCACTTCACCTTGCCAGTGTGTACTCCAGATTTAGATATGGCAGCCAATGCCAATGATATAGCGACCATCGCACCTGAGCCCGAGATAGACATAGACTCAGCCAGGATAGTGTTGCCGCCCATGTTAGCCCCTACCTACACCCCAATCAGCAATAATGGCAAACTGCATATTTTAATTGTGGATGATGAGCCGATAAACCGGCAGGTTTTAATCAATCACTTGTCCATTGAAAATTATCAACTCTCTGTAGCATCCAGTGGCGTAGAGGCCATCCAACTGCTGGACAGCGGAGTAACCTTTGATTTGGTGTTATTGGATATCATGATGCCGCGGATATCTGGCTACGATGTTTGTCAGCATATACGTAAAAAATATTCATCCCATGAACTACCCGTTATCTTCCTCACCGCTAAAAACCAGGCGATGGATTTAGCCACAGGTTTCAATGTAGGTGCTAACGACTTCGTCACTAAGCCAGTATCGAAAATTGAACTGCTGGCCCGAATTAATACTCACATAGCGCTACTCGAAACCAGCCGTACACTCGAACAAAAGGTTACTGAGCGAACTAGCGAACTTGAAGAAAAAAATCGCGACCTGAAACTTGCTAACCTGAAGCTTGAAAGCATCAGTTTTGCAGACACATTAACCGGATTAAATAATCGCCGCTTTCTCTACAAAACACTGCCGCTCGATATCGCACTGACAATTCGCGCACACTTGAACAAAGTGGAGCGCCCACCACAAGATGAAAGCGACATTATATTTTTTCTATTAGATATTGATCATTTCAAACTGGTTAATGATGTTTACGGCCACAACAACGGCGACAACATTTTGATACAAATAGCCAATACCTTGCGCAAAGTTTGTCGCGAATCAGATCATATAATTCGCTGGGGAGGAGAAGAATTTCTAATCGTCAGCCGCTTCACCAATCGCGATCAAGCCCCCATCATTGCAGAGCGCATTCGCCTTACTATAGAAGAGCAGTTGTTTGAATTAGATAATCAAACAACTATTCATAAAACCTGCTCAATTGGCTATGTTAGTTTTCCCTTTAACAAAGCAATGCCTGCAGCCATTGGCTTGGAGGAAATTATTAATATTGCCGACCAATGTTTATATATGGTTAAACATAACCAACGCAACGGTTGGCTAGGATTCTCCCAAAAAGAGGACGCGTCACTAAGCTATGAACAACTGTTAAATGACCCGGGGAAATACATCGAAAGTGGCGAGCTCTTATTGAAAACATCCATAACTGGCAAATTGCACTGGAATGCACTTAAGCAAGAGTAAGTCAGAGAGAATAAATACCCATGTGGCATCAAATGATAGGCCGCTCGCCCCCACTAACATTGTCCGTTTACTTCTGGGCGCTTTACTATTGATTTACCCCCCAGTTTCACTGTGGAACCACTGCTTCACTAACGGCAATAAGCTCGGCCGCCACGGCCTTGCTTGCACACCAAAGCCGTCGCGAATTCTACGGCAACCTAATACGGCACTCATTGGTTCATTCATAGGGACTTGATCGCACAAGGTGAAATTTGCCTCTTGAGCCAACAGCTGTTGCTGCGCGAGCAATTGCACCAACTGCTCGCCAAATTCCGCTTCGGTGAGCGCATCACCGCTGCAATAGTGCATTACACCCCAGTTGTCGGCGCCGCTGGCAATTTGTTTGACGACAGCAACGGCGACCCGCGCAACATCAGATAGAAGTGTAGGGGCACCGCGTAATCGAGTATGCAGCTGCATTGCTTGTTGCGCGCGAATACCCACAAGTAAACGGGTACAAAGATTATCGCCATAACTACCAATAACCCAGCCCAAACGCAGCACAACGGCCTTGGCCAAACTGTGCTCAATAGCCTGTTCCGCCGCAAAAAATGCCTGTCCAGCGGGGCTGACTGGTGCGGGAATATCCTTTTCGCTGTGACTACTTTTGAGATCACTGCCAAACACTTTATAACTGGAAAAGTGCAGCAAAGGCACCCCCAAAGACGCACATGCAAATGCCACATTAGCAGCAACTACCGGCAACAACGCTTGCTGTTCCGTGTTGGGAGTATCATCCCAACCCACTGTATTGATTACCACATCCGGTTTAAGCGTTGCGATATAACTGGCCACTGCGCCGGCGTCAATCCAGTTCAACTCACTTGCACTCGGCGCAAACAACTTGCAATGCTCGCGCTCCAGGTCGTGCTCAAGCGCGCGCCCAAGCGAGCTAGTAATATCCGTAACCAGAATTTTATAAGGCATATTAATGCAACTCGCTCACTACCCGTGGACACTACTTGATTTGTGGTCGGAGTCTGGCAAAGACACCTGCAAATATCAACATAAACACTCAAACACAGCATTGATCATAAAATTCCAACACAAATGGGATGACTTGTACTCCGCTTCTGGCACAATATGCGCCGCGTTGTTTGCCCCCACCAAAATAACTTGGCAATACGCTCATTCTTCGTCCACGCGCAGGTAATGAAATGTCTAGCAGTGCTACGCCGCATAAATCTTCCCACATTGCTTTAACCATAGCTGCGCTAGGCGTAGTTTTTGGCGATATTGGTACCAGCCCACTTTATGCCCTTAAAGAAACTTTTAGCCCCATCCACGGGATTCCTTTTTCAGAGGCCACTGTATTAGGCGGTTTATCAACCGTATTTTGGTCGCTGATGTTTGTGGTGACGCTCAAATATGTAACCTTGGTGATGCGTGCCGACAACCACGGCGAAGGCGGCACCATGGCACTATTAGCATTGGTACTTGATTCCGTTAAAGATCACCCCAATTGGCGCCCGGGATTAATGCTGTTAGGTGTTGCAGGTGCGTCATTATTTTATGGCGATTCAGTGTTAACGCCGGCGATTTCAGTCTTGTCTGCGGTTGAGGGTTTAGAAGTTGCCACCAGTGCGTTTAAACCTTATGTAGTGCCTATTGCAGTTGGAATTTTAATTGGCTTATTTGCCCTGCAACGCGCTGGCAGCTCCAAAGTAGGCGCTATTTTTGGCCCCATTACCATCGCGTGGTTTATCGCGTTAGCAGCGTCTGGGGCATGGGGCATTTGTCAAAATCCGATGGTGTTAAGCGCACTAAATCCAATTTATGCTTTTCATTTTTTGACTGACCACGGCTGGGCTTCATTTCTTGTTCTCGGCGCCGTCATCTTATCCGTAACGGGAGCCGAAGCGCTGTATGTTGATATGGGTCACTTTGGCAAGGGGCCAATACGTACTGCCTGGTTTGCATTGGTATTCCCATCACTCATCCTGAATTACTTTGGCCAGGGGGCGATCATCCTACAAGATCCCACCACTATCGTTAACCCGTTCTTTCATATGTTTCCCGACTGGGCACTCTACCCAATTATTATCCTCGCTTGCTGTGCGACAGTAATTGCCTCACAAGCAGTCATTGCCGGCACCTATTCCTTAACCAAACAAGCGGTGCAATTGGGTTTCTTTCCTCGCCTGAAAGTAGTGCAAACTTCGGCGCAAGAAATTGGGCAAATTTATCTACCCGGCGTAACCAATTTTCTGCTCTTCGCCGTCATCCTCATTGTGGTTAGTTTTGGCTCCTCATCTGCACTCGCATCAGCTTATGGAGTAGCAGTAACAGGCGATATGCTGGTCACCAGTATCCTCACGTTCTTTGTGATTTATTTTGGCTGGAAGCTGCCGCTGTATTTATGCATTGCTTCAACCAGTATTTTTGTCTGCATCGATTTAGCTTTTTTTAGTGCCAGCATCATGAAAGTATTTGAAGGCGGCTGGTTACCGATCCTGATTGCTTCTACCGTATTTATGCTAATGACAACCTGGCGCCGCGGCCGCGAGGTTTTATTTAAGCGCCTAAGCTCATCCTCGGTACCACTCAATATCCTGTTGCCCTCGCTCTTCATTAGCCCGCCGTTACGCGTACCCGGCACTGCGATATTTTTAACGGCTACACCAGACGCCACGCCACATGCCTTATTGCACAATCTCAACCACAATAAAGTGCTCCATGAGCGGGTAGTATTCCTGAATGTAGAAGTTGGCAACGTGCCCTGGATTGAACAGGAAGATTCCTGTGATGTAGAAGATATGGGTAACAACTGTTATCGCGTGATCATTCATTTAGGCTTTATGAATCAGCCCGATATTAGCCAGGCACTGAAAGCCTGTGAAAGCAAAGGCCTGTACTTCAAGATGATGGAAACTTCTTTCTTCCTTTCACGCGAAAAAATTGTTCCGGTCGCAACGCTTGATAGCGGTATGCCGTTCTGGCAAGAGCGCCTGTTTGCCACCATGGCACGCAATGCGGGTACGGCAGTGGATCACTTTAATATTCCCACCAACCGCGTAATTGAACTAGGTACACAGGTGGAGATTTAAAACACACTATGCCCTCACCCCCTATCAAGCTCCAACTCGACACAGTCATAATCGGCGGTGGAATAGCTGGCTTGTGGCTGGCGAATCGCTTGCAGAGTGAGGGCTTTAGCATAGCGCTGTTTGAACACAAAGCCTTGGGTAGCGATCAAACTATCGCCTCGCAAGGCATGATTCACGGCGGGATGAAGTACACGCTAAGCGGCGCCTTAACCGGTGCTTCTGAAGCGATTGCCGAAATGCCACAGCATTGGCGCGCATGCTTGTGTGGCGAAGGTGATGTTGATTTACGCAACACTCGTATTTTAAGCGACCACTTTTATCTATGGTCCGGCGATAGCATAGCCGCCAAACTCACCAGCTTTCTCGCCAGCAAAGCCACCAGAGGCCGGGTTGATCATGTACCTGACTCTCATCGCCCGCCACTGTTACGCCATCCTGATTTCAAAGGTAACCTCTATAAACTCGTCGATATTGTGCTCGATGTACCCAGCTTGATAACTAACCTTGCCCATAATATTGAAGGCCACAGTTTTCTCATCGACTGGACGCAAGCGCAGCTGCACAAAGATGTAGACGGCAGAGTAAGTTTAACTATGCGGCAAGACGATAAAGAGTTTGAAATCCATGCCCAGCGCTTTATTTTCAGTGCTGGCCAAGGCAATGCCCATTTACTCAAGCAACTTGGGCTAAACAGCCCTGCGATGCAACTGCGTCCACTACAACAAGTTTTAGTTAAACATCATCACCCCTACGTCTTTTTCGGCCATTGTATGGGCACAGATACCACACCACGCTTAACTATATCCAGCCACAAACTAAACACTCACGAACAGGTTTGGTATCTGGGCGGCAGCCTCGCTGAAAAAGGCACAGTTATGGAAGCCGATCAACTTATTGCCGCCGCGCAGCAAGAGCTGAGCGAGCTAATTCCCTGGGTAGATTTACGTTATGCAGAGTGGGCAACATTACCGGTTACCCGCGCGGAACCTTTACAGCCCAACTTTATGCGCCCCGATAATGCCTTTGTTGCACCCGCTGAAGGCTGCAACAACCTTATAGTCGCTTGGCCAACCAAATTGACCCTAGTACCTAATCTCGCCAACCAGGTACTTGATATACTTCTTAAAGAAAATATCGCAGCGGGAGAGCTGGCTGAATCTACGAGAGCCATCACCCAATTGCGCCAAGTACTAGCCACTCCACCCATTGCCCACACTCCATGGGAATTAGCTTTCCCGCCAAGCATGAGTGCCGAAGATGTGTTGAGCCTAAAATTTTCTACTCCTGCTGACGACGATGAGGGGCAAGACTAATGCTACCGCAAACACGTCTTGGCAAAACCGATCTGTATATCAGCCGCTTAGGCTTGGGCACTGTAAAACTAGGGCGCAATCAGGGCGTGAAATTTCCTGAAGCATTTGCTTTGCCGAGCGATGCCGAGGCACGCGAACTCCTAAGCCTCGCGCGCGATTTAGGTATCAACCTACTCGACACTGCTCCTGCTTATGGGGTGAGCGAAGAGCGGCTTGGTGGCTTGCTACGCGGTGAGCGCAAAGAATGGATCATTTGCTCCAAGGCGGGTGAAAGCTTTGACGGCATCGAATCACATTTTGATTTCAGCCCCGAAGCCTTGCGTAAAAGCCTCGAACGCAGCCTGCGCCAACTGCGCACCGATTTTGTGGATATTCTGCTAATTCACTCAGACGGCAACGACAACGATATTATTCACAGAGATCAAGTGTTACATACCCTCGCCCAGTTCAAACGGGAAGGCTGGATTCGCGCCTTCGGCATGTCCACCAAAACCTTACCCGGCGGCCTGCTCTGCGCCAGGGAAGCGGACGTGGTGATGACGACTTACGACCCGGAGTTGGATGCAGATCGCCAACTGCTGGATGAATGCGCCGCACAAAATACCGGTGTACTGCTCAAAAAAATATTTAACAGTGGCCACTTGCTGAACCAACCGCAAACCCAAAACAAATCACCGCGCGCAGCCATTGAACAACAAATGCAGCTAATTTTTTCACACAAAGCCGTCAACAGTGCCATAATCGGCACCCTGAATTGCCAGCATTTGCGAGATAATGTTGTCTGTGCACTTGGTGCTCTCATCGCTTAACTTTTCATTGCCTAACTTTTATTGTCTGATTGTTATTGCCTAATTTTTATCATCTAACGTTTACGCGTAACTATTATTAACTAGCAAAGAATGTTTATGTCATCACCAGCAACAACAGAGTGGCTCAATACCATCCACTGGAATAGCGACGGACTTGTACCTGCAATCGCACAAGATGCCAGCACGGGTCGCATTTTAATGATGGCGTGGATGAACCGCGAAGCATTGACGCTCACCGCCCAACTTGGTCAAGCAGTTTACTGGTCGCGTTCACGCAATAAACTCTGGCACAAAGGCGAGAGCTCTGGCCATATTCAACAAGTGCACGAAATTCGTTTGGATTGCGATGAGGATGTGATCGTCCTGCACGTAGAACAAATTGGTAATATTGCCTGTCACACTGGGCGTCACTCGTGTTTTTATCGCGTGCTAAAAGATGGACAATGGCAAATTGTTGAGCCAGTGTTAAAAGACCCTAGCGAGATTTATTTATGAAGAGTGATATGAGCAATGACATACTCACCCAGTTAACACAGATTTTGGAAGCGCGTAAAAATAGCGATGCTGAGACTTCCTATGTTGCCAGCCTGCATAAAAAAGGCTTAAATAAAATCCTGGAAAAAGTTGGCGAGGAATGCACCGAAACTATTCTTGCCGCCAAAGATGCATATACCAGTGGCGACAATAGCGAAGTTATTTACGAAACTGCCGACTTATGGTTTCACTCGCTGGTTATGTTGTCACATTTAGGTGAAAACGCCGATTCCGTACTCAATGAACTAGCGCGACGCTTTAATGTTTCGGGTCACGACGAAAAAAACGCGCGCAAATAACACAGCAACCATTAATCTAAACTGAGAAATTTATTATGGCCGCAACTACACTCTTAACAACAAGTCATGCAGCAGCAGGCACTTTAAGTCTTCCACACATTCTGGTGGTAGTAGTCATCGTGCTCTTATTATTCGGTGGTAACCGCCTGCGCAATCTCGGCGGCGATTTAGGCGGCGCGATCAAAGGCTTTAAAAAAGCGATGCGCGACGGCGAAGAAAAAGATGATGAAGAATTACCAAAACTTGTCGATGCCAACATAAAATTAGAAAAAGTTATTAACCCGGAAATTCCAGCAGAAAAAATTAGCAAGCCAAGAGCAACTGCAGAAAAAGTGACCAAACCAAAAACTGCGACAACAAAAGTTGCCAAGCCAAAAACAGCAACTGAGAAAGTTACCAAACCAAGAGCAAGCAAACCAAAAGTGGTTGTAGCAAAAGAGCAAGATTAATCATGTTTGATATTGGCTTTTCAGAAATCGTCGTGTGCGCCATAGTTGCGCTCATCGTTATCGGCCCCGAACGCATGCCCGAAACGGTGCGTACCGTTGGCCTGTGGATTGGTCGCTTAAAACGTAGCTTGCGCGAAACACGTGTAGAGATTGAACGACAAATGGGTGTAGATGATATTCGCCGCCAACTGCGCAACGAAGACATTATGCGTACCCTTGAAGATGCGCGCAAAGATATGAATTCAGTTATCGAGCAAACGCAATCAAATATAAACCACGAAGAACAGCACAAACCACGTGTTTACACAAGCGAGCCCGAATTACCTGATCATGCCCATATGCACGAACACGAACACGAACACGAACACGAACACGAACAAAAAATTATAGGGCTCACATCCACCGATAGCACGCCCACTAACAGCACTAAAACACCATGACTGCGACAGATCAAGATAAAGAATTACCACTGGTACAACATCTCATCGAATTACGCGCTCGCTTACTGCGGATAGTGATATTTGTTACCTGCATTTTTTTTGCGCTGCTTAATTATGCCAACGATATTTACGCAATAGTGGCTGCCCCTTTGCAAAAATTATTGCCCGCCAATAGCACGATGATTGCAACTGATGTTGTCTCGCCCTTTCTAACACCCATGAAGCTTTCTCTGTTTGTGGCTTTGTTTGTCTCTATACCCTTTATTCTGTATCAAATCTGGGCATTCGTTGCACCCGGTTTATACAAGCACGAAAAAAGTACTGCATTGCCGCTGTTGATTTCCAGTGTGTTGCTATTTTACATCGGGATGGCCTTTGCTTATTTTGTCGTATTCCCACTGATATTTAGTTACATAACCCATTCCGGTCTTAAAGGCGTTGCCAACATGACCGACATCACTAAATATTTAGATTTTGTGCTGCAAATGTTTTTTGCGTTTGGTTTCGCGTTTGAAATTCCTGTTGCAACCATTTTATTAATTCAAGCGGAAATCATTTCTGCGCGTGACCTTATTAAAAAACGTCCTTATGTCATTGTTGGTTGCTTCGTAGTCGGCATGATTCTTACACCACCGGATGTGATGTCACAAATTTCACTTTCAGTGCCTATGTGGTGGTTGTTTGAGGTGGGAGTTTATATTGGTTTATTTATTGAGAAACGTAAAAAGAAAGTGGCTGAATAGTTTCTAGTACCTTGCTATCAATTACTTCTCAACATGACTATTAAAACTATCCGCGATTACTTGCCTCACCTTTTTACATAAATAAACCCGCGCAGCAAAAAATTGGTGTGACTTAAAATAGGATAAAATTAATTACATCAGAGCCCGAGATATGCAAAACATCATATACATCAACCACAAAAGATACCTCACCCTCTGGATGCTATTCATCCTAACCTCCAGCCAACTAATGGCCGATACAACGACCGAAGTAAAAAAAGAACCCTGGCAACTCGCCGCAGAAACCGAAGTCTGGTCTCCAGTACCTGCCCCCGTAACCACACCGATTAATGGTGCCCCCTCTGACGCCATTGTATTATTTGATGGTAAAAATCTAAATCAATGGCAGGGAGCAGAAGGCAACGCAGCAAGATGGAAAGTTAAAAATGGTGCACTCACGATAGTACCCAACACCGGCAGCATTAAAACCAAAAATTCCTTTTGCGATGTGCAATTGCATGTTGAATGGATGATGCCTACAAAAATCAGCGATCACGACGGAAAAATCCTGGAAGGTCAGGCACGCAATAACAGCGGCATTTTTCTGCAAGAACAATACGAAGTACAAGTGTTAGATTCTTATCAAAATAAAACTTATGCGAATGGCCAAGCGGGTTCTATTTACAAACAATCTATCCCTTTAGTTAACGCTTCACGCGCACCGGGGCAATGGCAAACTTACGATATTATTTTTTCAGCGCCACTATTTGATGCTGTTGAAAAATTAATAAAACCCGCGCGCATAACGGTATTGCACAATGGTGTGCTGATACAAAATAATTTTGAAATTGAAGGCTCAACCACATGGATTGGAAAACCAGCATATAAAGCCCACGGCTGCGCCCCATTACTGCTGCAAGATCACGGCGACGCTGTTAGCTTTCGCAATATCTGGATTCGCAAACTATGATGTCAGTTAATCGCAAGCAAGCGTTAAATTCCTCGCCGCTTGCGGTGAAGAGTTTAATTTATTTATGGATTGGTTAATCACAGTCTTGCGCCGCAATATCATTGTGGAATTTTTTATCGCATAGCTTATTTTATTACAAACTTTAGCGAGTGAGATCATGCCTTTCTCCAAATTATTATTAACCTGCCTAACGCTTAGCCTAGTGCTTATTAATTACAGTACCAGTTCGTTTGCAGACCCTACCAATCCGCTTGCCGCGTTTAAAGAAGACCCAACATGGACTAGTGCCGCCGCCGTTAGCGCGATTGGCAAAAAACTCCAAATCAACACCAAACTTCAAATCACCACCACACAATCATCCGCCAACAACATTATTGTTAACTCTGGCAGCGGAAAAAAAAGTAAACACCTTGTAAGCCAAGTTAATTTTGGCGACACTGTATTAATGATGGAATATTTAGTACCGCAAGGCGCAAGTGCAAAAGTATTTCTGCAGGGTCGTTACCCCATTACTCTACTTGCAAAAAATAATGAATGGCAAAACCTAAGCGTAAAGTTTCGCGCACCACGCTTTAATGAAGCCAGCAAAAAATCTCAGCTGGCATTATTTTTAGAAGTTCGTATTAATGGTGAATTAGTAAGCTCTAACCAATTAATTAATAATCAGGATGAAAACTCTCTTACAAATTGGGAGAGCGAATCAGGCCCTACAACCGTTCTTGCCAACGAAGGACCTTTTGCTTTTCGTAATTTTAAAGCATTGCCTGCAGACTACTCCAACATCACTCCTCCCGAAAAAAGTGGTGGCGCCACTAATGCAGCAGAGCTAGTTGATTATGTTGCGCTCGGCAAGGAAACTTTTGAATCGGTTGGCTGTAACGTTTGTCACTCCACGGCACAAAATGATTCAGCTGTCAGTACTGGCCCAAATTTATTTGGCTTATTTAAGCTTGAACCACGCACTCGTGAAATTGTTGAAGGCGCTGAAGGCCATCGCTTTAATATCAAAGCTGACCAGCAATATTTACATCGCAGCATACGCTCACCCGCAGAACAATTAGCCGTTGGCGAAAAGAGTGCGAAGGTAGGTGAGGCTTATCCCGCTCTCATGCCGTCTTTTTCTGCGCAGGTTGTTAGCGATATTCAAATTAATGCGATTGGTGCTTACCTGGCCACACTCAATGAGCCACAAGATCAAGGCCCAGTGGTGCAATTAATGAAAGCAGGCGCTATTGAGAAATACAATCCCATTGACGACAGGCTGCAATTATTAGTCGACGATCAAGTACGCATTCAACGCGGGCCGCTTGCAGGTGAAATTAACACAGGCGTTTCTGCTCGCGCCATCCATGTGGGTTTAGTTAACGGTGTAAATTATTCGTTTGATCCGCGCATTCTCGCCATCGCTAAAATTTGGCAGGGTGGATTTTTAGATATGACCGGTGAATTTACCAATCGCGGTGGTAAAGGTTTAAAAATGGGATTTGAAAGCCATGAAATTAATTTAGGTGATCAACACTATTTATTCGCACCACTTAATCACGAAGGAAAATTAATTGATTTTTCATTTAAGGATGCAATATTTGGCGATGCAGAAACCATTAAAACGGCGCTTTACAGTAAGCACGATCATCTCACGCAACTGGCAGCGATTGATGCACAATTTTTAGGATACACGCACAACTCGAAAGACAAACAACAAGCCCCCAGTTTTCGCTATCGCATTGGGGAAAATATTCTTGCAATACAAACTACCATCGCTGCGAATGGCGATGTAACAATCCATGTTGATGGTGAGTTAAAATCCGAACAAACATTTTCCATCAATAAAATACTATTGCAAACTCCGCAAGTTGGTCGCGGGCATTTAGAAAATTCAGTATGGACTTTACCACCCGGAAAAATAAATACAAATCTATCTGCAAAAATGGCACTGGCAACCAATGTGTGGCACGCACCTAAATCCCCTTTTGATAATCGCAAACAACCACTCCATATTATTGCCGCAAAAGCAAACTTACCTGCGGGTTATCGCATCGAAAATTATTATCCACCCAAAGATAATTTTGGCCGCGAACAATTATTTGAAGCACTCGGTCTTGCAATTGCGGCCGATGGCACACTGGTGGTTGCAACACGCACTGCCGGAATTTGGCGTTTGGTAAAAGGTGAATGGCAATTATTTGCCGAAGGTACCTTCGATAGTCTTGGCGTATTAATCGAAGACAAAAAAGGCCTCACGGTAATTGCGGGGCAAAAAGCCGAATTAACACGGATTAGCGATACTAATGGCGACGGTATTGCCGACAGCTACGAAACATTATTTGACGCACATTCATACCATGGAAATTATCACGCTTACATGCATGGCCCCGTGCGCGGTGCTGATGGAGCTTACTACATCAACATCAACCTTGCCGATGGCAGTGACGGCTCAGCCTATCGCGCAGGCGGTGCCTACATGGGTAGTAGCAAAGGTTTTAGTGGCTGGAATATTCGCGTAGAAGCTAATCATAAAAAAACGACGGGCTATAACTTTACCCCTTGGGCAAATGGTTTGCGCAGCCCGGCGGGAATGGCATTAAGCCCAGACAATCGCCTTTGGTATTCTGAAAATCAGGGTGAATATGTGGGCACATCAAAAATATTTTTGCTCGAACAAAATAAATTTTATGGCCACCCCGCAAGTTTAATTGATTTGCCGGGTATGACGCCGGACTCGCCCGAAATCACCTGGGATAAAGTTAATAATAAACGTGCACTGCCGATTATTTTATTACCACACAATCGCGTTGCTAATTCACCCGGCAACCCCGCATGGGATACAACCCAAGGAAAATTTGGGGCATTTGCAGGACAAATGATGATTGGTGATCAAGCACAATCCAAGTTGTTGCGTGTAAGTACGCAAATAGTTGATGGCACAGAACAAGGTAGCCTTATGCCATTCATTGACGGTCTCGAATCAGGCGTAATGCGCGCGGTATTTTTAACAGATGGCAGTTTATTACTCGGCCAAACGGGTCGCGGTTGGCAAGCAAAAGGCGGCCATATAGCAAGCTTGCAACGTATTGTGTGGGATGGAAAAACCATAGCACCGGCGATTAAACAAATGCTGGCAACAACCGACGGTTTTAGCATTGAGCTAACACAACCACTAACAACGTCTACATCCAGTGAGCAACTAAAAACGGCGATCAATATTGAATCCTGGGTTTATCGCGATGCACCTGATTATGGATCTGATGAATTGAGTCTGCAGCAAGATAATATTACTGCAGTAAGTATCAGCGCAGATCGCAAATCAATACATATTTCTTTAGCATCACTCACGCAAGCACAAATACACCCACAACAAACAGCTCGGGTTTATCATGCGCAACTCAACACCAAAGGATTATTTAATATCGACGCAGCAGAACAAATGCATGCATACTACACGCTGTATAAATTTCCAATCCAGTAGTATACGAATTAGCACTTTCATGAACTGCTTCCACTTCTTAACGCAGTAGAAGTTTATTTTTAGCTAAGGTTTTTTCAATGAACAAAAAAAAGTTATCTCCATTGTTTTTAATGCTATTAGCCACACAAAGTTTTGCCGACATTGAGGAAGTGATTGTCACTGGCAGCTACAGCCCCGTTAACCGCGAACAACTTTCGTCATCCGTTTCCGTCATTAATCATGAACAATTATTACAACTCAGCAGCCATAGCCTGGTTGATGCGTTGCGCCAGGTACCCAGCATTTGGGTAGAGGAACAAGGCGGCCCTGGTGGCGTTACATCCATCAGCTTACGTGGCGCAGAAAGCAATCACACTCTCGTGTTGCTTGATGGTGTGCAACTAAATGATCCGACCAATACCCGCGGTGGCGCATTTGATGTCAATGGAATTAATATCACATCTATACAGCGCATCGAAATTATTCGCGGGGCACAATCTTCGGTGTACGGTTCAGATGCACTTGCGGGTGTCATTCAAATTATAACGACTGAAGCTGGAAAAAATAACACGCAATTTAATGCTTCCGTGGGTGAGGATGGTTATAAAACTGCAGGTATCGCAACCAGCGGAAAAATAGATCAACTAGGCTATGCATTCACTGCCCAAACTAAAAATGCTGGCGAGCCTACTGTTACCAACACCCAAAAAAATAATGTCGTGAGTGGCAGTTCGGCAAAAAACAACGAAATCATTAGCAAATTAAATTGGGCAAACACCATTCACCAATTAGATTTTACTTACCGCTATTTTGATGGTGAACGCACTTCATTTCCAGAGCAAAGTGGCGGACCATTATTTGCCGAAAGCCGTGAACTTGATACCAGCGACTACACCGATCAAAGCAGCGCATTGAGTTGGCGCATGCAAGTCAATGATTTTTGGAAAAGCAAAACCCAGGCAACCTGGTACAAACGCAATGAAAATATAACATCGCCCGGCATAGTGCCTTTTGATGCTGTACCCGCCAATGGGGCAAACACTGAGTTTACAAGAACGGATTTACAATGGACTAATACTCTTGGCGATCAAGAAAACCTTTGGAGTAATCTTGGTCTGGAAAGCAAACATGAAGATGGCACAAGCAAAGGCTATCTGGATTTCGGCTTTAAAATGCCAACAGATTTTTCTTTAGCAAGAACGATTGATAGCGCATTTGTAAATCTTAATGGCTATGCCACCAAAGACTTTCTTTTGCAAGCGAGCCTGCGCAGAGATGACGCGACTGACACAACATCCAACAAAAATATAGCCACAAAAAACAGTAAGCAAGTCGGTGCACGCTATCAAATAAACAACCAACTCAGCTTATTTGTAAACGCAGCGCAAGGCTTTAAATTACCCAGCTTTTTTGCGCTGGGCCATCCCTTAGTTGGCAACCCGGATCTCAAACCAGAAATAGCAACTACAAAAGATACTGGAGTTGAGTGGAAAGAAAATAACTATTATGTGCGCATCAGTTATTTTGATCACCACTACCATGACTTAATTGATTTTGATAGCGACACATTTAAAAATGTTAATCGCTCGCGCGTCGAAACATCGGGAGTAGAAGCAGAAATAAATTGGGAAGCCAACACCCAATGGCTGATGCGGGTACACGGCACTTATACTGACATTGATATGCTTTCGTCCAGCAATCATCTGCTCGGCAGGCCTCAAGTTAAAGCTGGCTCATCAGTCAGTTATGCGGTGAATAATGAGTGGAAAATAAATCTTAATTATCTATGGGTGAGCTCACGTTTCGCCACAAGTCTCTATACGGGCACAGATGAAGAGCAGACGCTGAGTGCTTACAGTCGCATTGATGCTACTGTGACCTGGCAAATGACTACCAAAACAAGCCTAAGTTTAAATCTGGAAAACATAGCGAATAAAAGTTATTACAGCGATATAGGCTTCCCCGCCATTGGGCGCACTGCCATGTTAAATTTTTCGCTATTCCTTTAGGCGACGAGAGAAGCAAACAGACTAAAAAATCCATAAAATAGCCCAATAGAAAAAGGGTAGCCCGAAGGCTCCCCATAAAGTCGACTCATGAAGCAGTCGAAGAAGAGGAAGATAACTTACAAAAACCAAAAGCTAAATTTGCACCTGTACCAAACCGTCTTCCACACGTACCGGATAAACCGGAATGGTGTGCTCTGGTTTTTCTAAACATTCGCCCGTGCGCAAATTAAAATGTTGTTTATAAAGGGGCGATGCAACTACCACTTCATCGCCAATTGAACCAATAATGCCGCGTGATAAAACATTGGCCTCACCAATAGGGTCAAAATTCGACACAGCAAACACTTCATTTAAACGTCGCGAATTAAATAAAGCAATTTGTTGTTTATTGACAAGGGCACAAAGACCAGTGTCGGGCAATAAGTCTTGATACTCACACACGCTTATCCACATTTTTTCGCTCATACATTTCTCTCTGAATAATTTATCGCGCTGTCAGCATGCGCGTGAAACACGAATGCTGACGTCGTTAGTTTTTAATCTGCCAATTCAACCAATTCAATTCTACTTTCGCGTTCCGATTTAAATGCCGGACGAACCTGGCCGCGTTCGGCGACGTAAGCCAAATTATCATCACGTTCATCCGAATTGATAAAGTGTTTAAAACGTTTCAAGCGCTCTGGATTTTCAATGGTGGTTTTCCACTCACATTGATATTGGTCAATGTTATATTGCATTTGCGCTTCCAATTCTTCGGCGATGCTGAGCTTGTCCTCTATCACTACTTTTTTGAGATAAGCCAAGCCACCTTCCAGGTTTTCTAACCACACCGAAGTACGTTGTAAACGATCACCAGTACGAATATAAAACATCATCACGCGGTCAATATATTTAATCAGTGTTGCGTCGTCCAAACCTGTGGCGAATAAATCTGCATGTCGTGGGCGCATGCCACCATTACCGCACACAAATAAATTCCAGCCATTTTCAGTTGCAATCACACCGAAATCTTTTGATTGTGCTTCTGCACATTCGCGAGTACAACCAGACACACCAAATTTAATTTTGTGTGGCGCACGCACACCTTTGTAACGATTTTCCAAAGTGATAGCCATGCTCACACTATCGAGTACACCGTAACGACACCAAGTACTGCCCACACAAGATTTCACTGTACGCAATGATTTACCATAAGCGTGCCCGGTTTCAAAACCTGCATCGACTAACACTTTCCAGATGGCCGGTAATTGATGTAACTGCGCACCAAATAAATCGATACGTTGGCCTCCGGTAATTTTTGTATAAAGTTTGTATTCCTTTGCCACTTGGCCAAGCACAATTAATTTCTCTGGTGTAATTTCACCACCAGCAACACGTGGCACTATCGAATAAGTACCATCTTTTTGCATATTACCCAAGAAAATATCATTGGTATCTTGCAGGCCGATATGTTTTTCATCCAACACATATTCATTCCAGAATGCAGCGAGTATAGATGCAGTAGCGGGCTTACAAATATCGCAACCTAAACCGTGGCCGTGACCATCCAACAACTCATCAAAGGTTTTAATTTTTTTGATGCGAACAATATCTGCCAACTCATGCCGCGAATGCGGAAAGTGTTCGCAAATATGATTACTCACTTCCACGCCGAGTTTTATAAGTTCAGCATCCATCACTTGTTTAGTAAGCACTGCACAACCACCACAACCGGTCGATGCTTTGGTGATGGCTTTGATATCGCCCATGGTGCCCGCACCGTTTTGTACTGCACAACAAATTGCACCTTTAGTCACATCAAAACAGGAACAAATTTGCGCAGTATCAGGTAGTGCAACTACGCCCATGGCCATACCAGCACCATCAACTGAAGGCAAAATTAAACAGTTAGGATCATCCGGCAAATCCATACCATTCACACACATTTGTTGCAGTGTGCCGTAAGCTTCTACTTCGCCTACTAATACCGCACCTAATAATTTGGTGTTGTCGGCAGAAACAATAATGCGCTTATAAACTTCTTCAACATCGTTGCTGTAGGTATAACTTAATGAACCTGGAGTGTTGCCATGTGCATCGCCAATGGATGCAACATCAACGCCCAATAATTTTAATTTGGTGCTCATATCCGCACCGGTAAATTGTTCAGCGCCACCAGTGATGTGAGATACCGCTACTTTCGCCATTTGGTATCCCGGCGCTACCAAACCGTAAATACGATTTTGCCAAAGCGCACATTCACCAATTGCGTAAACATCTTTCGCAGACGTTAAACAATTATTGTCGATAGTAATACCGCCGCGCTCACCCATGACAATTCCGCATTTACGTGCGAGCTCATCCTGTGGGCGAATACCAGCAGAGAACAAAATCATATCGGTTTCTAAATGGCTGCCATCGGCAAAATTCATCCGGTAACGCGCCTCAGTACCCGCAACAATTTCTGTTGTTGCTTTTTGCGTGTGAATTTTTACTCCGAGGGCTTCAATTTTACGACGCAATAATTTACCGCCGCCTTCATCTAACTGCACCGCCATTAAACGCGGCGCAAACTCGACCACATGCGTTTCCAATCCAGATGCTTTTAATGCTGCTGCTGCCTCTAAGCCCAGCAAGCCACCACCCACAACCACACCCACTTTACTACGAGCAGCTGAGTAGGTAATTGCCTCTAAATCTTCTATCGTGCGATACACCAAACAGTGCTCACCATTGTTACCAGCAATGGGTGGCACAAACGGAAATGAACCGGTTGCAAGAATTAATTTATCGTAAGCTTCACGACGCCCAGAAGCAGTAATCACTTCTTTATTTTCGAAATCAATATCGACCACTTTATCTTTCAGAATAAATTCAACGTTTTTTTCGTCGTAGTAACCTGAAGTCGTTAAGGCCAAATCTTCAGCAGTTGAGCCAGAGAAATATTTTGATAATTGCACGCGATCATAAGCCAAACGCGGCTCTTCCGAAAAAGTAATCACATGATATTTTTCTGCATCTGCATGGCTAACCAAATTATCAATAAATTTGTGACCAACCATGCCATTCCCGACTACTACAATGCGTTGTTTCATAATAATTTCTCTACCACTTAAGCTGATAATAATTGTTGATTAACATCTGCTGCAAATGCAGACCAATATTCCGGATTTAATTGTTGCGCACCTGACACAGCGTTACCTAAAGCAGCGTTACCCAATACAGCATTAAGAGATACCACGTGGCCAACAATAATTAAGGCTGGCGACTGCACTTGCTCACGCAAAACAGCAGCGGGGAAATCGCTTAAGTCGGTAATAATGTTGCGCTGATTTTTACGGCAACCATTTTCAATAATAGCTACAGGAGTGTCCGCAGCTAAACCACCCGCTAATAACTGTTGCGAAATTTCCGGGGCGCGAGTTAAGCCCATATAAAAAACGATGGTGTGACTTAATTGTGCCAAAGCATTCCAATTCACATCTAAACTTTTTTCGGCATGACCGGTCACAAAAGTACAACCCTGTGAAATACCGCGATGCGTTAAGGGAATATTTGCGTAAGTACTGCAACCAGACGCAGAGGTAATGCCGGGAATAACTTCTGCATCAACGCCGGCTTTGCGCAACTCTAATAATTCTTCACCGCCGCGACCAAATACAAAAGGATCGCCGCCTTTAATACGACATACCGTTAACCCGGCCTGAGCTTGACTCACTAATAGTTGGTTTAAATCTTCTTGTGGAATACTGTGATTATTTTTTACTTTGCCAACATAAAGTGCTGGCGTATTTTTGGGAAACAATGCGCAAACTTCCTGGCTTACTAATTGGTCGTAAAAAATAATATCGGCGGAATTAATCGCGCGCAGCGCTTTGATCGTTAATAATTCTGCATCACCAGGGCCTGCACCCACCAACCACACTTTGCCTGAACGATGCGCGCGTGACTGATGCTGATCACTTACTTTAGAATGAAGCCGAGTCACATCTTGAGCGTCGTGGGCTGTGTGTTTCATCATCGCACCTTGAATTTTTGTTAACTAAACTCGTGTGATATGACTAGAGCAAGGAGGGTGCCAACCTGAAAAACCGAGTATATTTTTTAAAAAAATGCTTACACTTCAGCGTGTTAAATATTATTAACAGCCATACTGCCAATCTTTGCCACGCGCGTATTAATTCAATGATGCAGATTCCGTGTTTTTATTTGGTGCGAACGCGCACACTAATAAAGCAAAACTCACAAATAGCCTTTAGTAAAATTGCACATCTATATAGCAAACAAGTGGTGCACAGCGATCCAACAAGAAGCATTTTGTGTTTTTATAGCGACTAAATGTTAATCCATGCGCTTGCACTGACTTAAAAAATCCAGAAATAACTTCAACTAAGGTTTAATATTTAAATAATCCCTTTTTTGACGCACGTATTTTTAGTCAAGATTAAATAATCTGGCGTGATTCAAGCGTTTCTCATGCATAGCAGTCTATTCAGAAATTCACCGCCGCAACTTGAGTGAACTTCAATAGCGCTATAGAGTAGGTGCTCTCTGTTGAAGGCAGCAGACAACGGCAGCTTCCTTTTGAATACAAGCTCATTGAAGATAGTTCAGATGCAAAACCAGGTCATGCAATCACCAACACTCATCGACAGCTTTGGCCGCGCCATTACCTATGCGCGACTGTCCGTCACTGACCGATGCGATTTGCGTTGTGTGTACTGTATGGCAGAGGACATGACGTTCCTACCGCGCACTGAGGTACTCTCTATAGAAGAGCTAACACTGCTTGGGGAAACCCTGTGCGAACTTGGCGTGACCAAACTACGTATCACTGGCGGCGAACCACTTATTCGCGGGGGTATCATCAAGCTTATGCAAAACCTTGGGCAGTTGCCCTTACTGCAAGAGCTGTGTCTAACCACTAACGGCACGCACCTTGCGCAATATGCCCAGGCGCTAAAAGATGCCGGAGTAGATAGGATCAATATTAGCCTCGATAGCCTCAACCCTGAACGCTTTCGCGAACTGACCCGCTTTGGCGATGTTCAGCAAGTATTGGCAGGCATAAAAGCGGCACAGCAAGTAGGCTTTAAACACATCAAACTCAATTGTGTAGCGCTCAAACACTACAATGCCGATGAAGCACCAGACTTGGTTAGCTTTGCATTGGATGAAGGACTGGATATTAGTTTTATTGAGGAGATGCCACTCGGCAGAATTAATAGCCATGGTCGTGAGGCAGAATTTATTAGTAGCGCTGACTTGCGCAACAAAATCGGTGCGCGATTTGATTTACACGCAATTGCGCACAACAGTGGCGGCCCCGCACGTTACTGGCAAGTAAACAATAATACTTCGCGCATTGGTTTTATCTCACCACACTCTGAAAATTTTTGCAGCAGTTGCAATCGCATACGCGTGACCGCCACGGGCAAATTAATTTTATGTTTAGGCCAGGAAAATAGTGCGGACTTACGTGCAGCTATACGCGAACATGAATTTCCAGAGGTGGCGCTACGTAATACCTTATTAAACGCAATTGTTTATAAACCTGAAAAACATGATTTTGATTTGCAAAATGAAACGCAGATTTTACGATTTATGAATGCCACTGGAGGATAATGTATTTCCTACCCGCCTAATATTTTTCTAACTTACCACCCCGTCTCATTTACAACTCTGTTTAATCTGCAACGCTCGCTAATCTATAGGCCTAGGTAATCTACATATAGTTAACGTAGATCCATAATCGAAAACGAATATTTTTTTAAGTGGTCCCGCAACAGAAAATAATTGACGCGCAGATTTTAATAAGTAACTGGCAGCCTGCCTAACATATCCTTCCGTGCCGCTATTAATTCTTTATAGGTTTGAATCATGGTGAAGTTAACATAGGTGCCATTGGTTTTTAATTCAGACAGCTGACGTTCGTATTCTGAAACCTCTCCCATTAATTTTGCACGCAACTGATCTGTACGGCTTAAATTTACTCCAATCCCAACAACTGTCGCATTTTTTTTCATGGTAATTACTCCTTTCCAGTGTTAAAAATAACAACATCTATCTTTGCTCGCTTTTTAAGCTTAGCGTAAAGAACTCAGCCGCAATAACTTTCCTCTAGATTTTTTGTTTATGTTAAAAGTACAAAATACTAGCTCTTCGATAAATCAGGAATAAGCGCTGGCGCGAGCAATTACATTTGAACTAGCTGCAATCAAGATGATTACCATTAAGTTTCTTTATTATCAGCATATTAGGAGTAAGTCTTAATGCAAAAAATAGAAAATATAGCAATGCAGACTATCGATTATTTTTTTAATTTCAATTTTAAAGTGTCGCAGCAATCTACTTTTATATGACCATAAAAATAAAGCGGCCAAAAAAATAGTGCACCCATAAAAAAATCCAATGCGTAACACTGGATTTTTTTATGGTCTCAATTCAATACTAGCCTACGGACAACCTCTATTTACAACTTATCAAATGCATCAGTGAGTATGCAATCGAAACGACGCGCATCATATTCCAGCAAACGATTAACATCTTGCGGCTGAATAATATTTTTTGCGACGGCATCCTGTAATTTTTCTGCCATAGTAGCGCCTACTAATTTGTTCTGCACTTTTAAATACGTGCTCCATAACGGGCCAAGTGCGAGTAACATTTGGAAGGTGCTTTCTACCCGCCCCATAGCGTCTTCCGGGTCGTGAGACACAAAAACATATTGTGCCAACTGTTGCCGTACGGGGTTATCTTCCATAATTAAATCACCCAGTTCACGCACTAACTCATCGCTTGGCTTGCAAACAATTTGTCCCCAAATCAGCGTGGCGCATTTAATCATTTTACTAACCCAACCCACCGGGAAGTTGTTAGAGAATTCTGTTAAGGCTTCTTGCGCTTTGTATAACGCTGTAGTTATTGCATATTCAGCGTGAACATCTTCTGCACGGGTGCGCGGGTGCGCGGAATGATATTTTAAAATCGCGCACGCAATAAATAATTGGCTGTGCGCATCACCCAAACGCGCCGACAACAATTCACGCCGTTTTAAATTGCCCCCTAACACTGCCAAGGCAACATCAGACATAGTGGCAAAACTTGCGCTTAACAAATTAATACGTTGATACCAACGCGCACTAAAATCGTCAGCATTGGCGGGCACACTACTGAAATAACCGCGGGTAAGCCCAAGCAATTGGGTGCGCATATAATTACTGAAGACATGACCGAGGTGCGCCATAAAAAGCTTGTCAAAAGTTTTGATGCCATGCGCTTGATCAGCATCTTCCATTGCCAACAGCTCTTGAAATAAATACGGATGGCAACGCATCGCACCCTGACCAAAAATCATCAACGAGCGGGTCAGAATATTTGCGCCTTCTACCGTAATTGCCACCGGCACACTGTGATACGAATAAACGATAAAGTTTCTTGGCCCTTGCTGAATAGCACGACCACCTACCACATCCATCGCATGCTCTACCGATTTACGCATGGTTTCAGTCGCGTGGTACTTTGCCATAGCTGTCATCACTGCCGGCGCACCTGTTTCCAAACCTTTAGTCACTAACTGGCGCAAGGCTTCGAGGGTGTAAGCACTGCCCGCAATTTCTGCGGTAGCTTCTTGTACACCCTCGAACTTACCAATTTCAGTATTAAATTGACGGCGCACGCGCGCGTAAGCACCGACCATACGATAGTTAACTTCGCAACTTGCGGTAGAGAGTGCGGGCAATGAAACGCCGCGGCCAGCACCTAAACATTCAATCAACATGCGCCAGCCTTTTCCGGCCATAGCTGCGCCACCGATAATCCAGTCAATGGGGATAAAAACATCTGTACCAAACACTGGCCCATTCATAAAAGGTGAACCTGGATTGTGGCGCTTACCAATCTCCATCCCCGGGTGATTTGCCGGCACCAGCGCACAGGTAATGCCGTATTCTTTTTTATCGGGATTGCCTAACAACCCTTCAGGATCGTGCAGTTTAAACGCTAAACCCACTACTGTTGCGATAGGCGCGAGCGTAATCCAACGCTTACTAAACGTGAGGCGTAAGCCCAACACTTCTTTACCTTCATGCTTGCCTTTGCAGACGATGCCCGTATCTGGAATTGAACCCGCATCCGAACCCGCTTCCGGGCCAGTCAAACCAAAACAGGGAATCTCGATACCTTTGGCCAAATTGGGCAGCCAAAATTGCTTTTGCTCCTCAGTACCATATTTCATGAGCAATTCGCCAGGGCCAAGCGAGTTAGGCACCATCGCCGTAACGGCTGCAGTACCTGAACGGCTGGCGATTTTGCTCATGACACGGCTTTGCGCATAAGGGCTGAAATCATGACCGCCGAATTCTTTGGGGATGATCAGGCCAAAAAAGCCTTTATCTTTAAGGTATTGCCAGGCTTCTGGCGATAAGTCTTTGCGATTATGTTGGATATCCCACTCGTCGAGCAAACTACAAAATTCGCTGACTTCGTTGTCCAAAAATGACTGCTCTTCAGCGGTAAGTTGCGGCAAATTGATTTGCGCAAATTCGTTCCAGTTAGGTTTTCCGCTAAACAACTCTTTTTCCCACCAAGTGGTGCCCGCCTCCAGAGCTTCGCGCTCGGTAACGCTCATACTCGGCATAGTTTTTTTGAGTATGCCAAATACTGGCTTGGTTAAAAATGCACGACGCAGAGAGCCGACATTTATTAACAATACCAAGCCAAGCGGTATTAATGCCCACAGGGATAGCAGCTGCGGCTCCAGGGTACCAAACACCAACCAGGCCAGAATCACCAACGCCGACCCTGCCGAAAGGGCAATTTCGCGGTAAATGAAGAAGGCGGCCAAAACCAGGATCGCGAACAGTGATATTAACAACATAAATAAACCTCTTTTTTATAATCTATACAGCATTCATTCTAGCCTTAACCATAGACCATTACCGCTAACTTGTTAGAATTTCCCAAGTAGTTAACAACAATCTATAGAAGCTAAATTAAACACCTCACCGCAAGCAGCGAGGTACATTTTTGTTCCAACAATCTATTTCGTGGCAAGCAACGGGGGATTTAACCCGCACTTGCAATTAAAATCTGGTATTTACACTTTACTTTGAGGGTAGTTTTGAACTTTGAAGATAGTTTTGCAGCACGGTTGCTAACAATTCTGTTTCAATAATGTCCGCAGCTATAGGTTTATCGTCAATGATTTCAATACGGCTATCAAGAATCTCATTTGCGGTTTGTACCGCCAATGAATTTACACTTAATACGCCATTCTCAGCATTAAAAATAAACACTCCTTCATTGGTGTGCATCACAGCTTTTGCGCGCAATACACTTAACCCCGTCAACCAACCGAACAACGCGTTAAAATCAAATTGAATACTCTGCTGAAATAACCAACCACTACTGTAAAAACCATTTGAATGATTTTCACGGCGAATAAATTCTTTATCTTCTGGCAAGCTAATGGCCGCGTTATAAAGCTCACGTTGTGGACTTAAATTGTTTTTATTGCTGCGATGATGTTGCGAATTTTTGAGTTGGTGCGCAGTGCGCGGAGTATCCAACCACGCCGCATCAAGCTGCCCTTGCATAACCCAGTAGCTTGCCTGTTTAGGTGGTGAAAAACTTTTCAAGTATGCATCAAAAGCGTTTTTTTCTTCTGCGCCACACAAATCAATTTTGTTAGCCACCAACACATCCGCAACTGCAACCTGATCTTGAAAATTAGCGTTGTCGGTATAACGCACATCGCTCAATTTACGCGGATCGAGTAGCGTGATTGTAGCGCGCAAATCAAGCACAGTATCGTAATATTCGCCAGTCAATGTATTAATTATTTCTTCAGGGTGCCCTAAGCCAGTTGGCTCAATAATAATACGATCGGGCTTAGTGGTCGCAATCATCATGTTCAGTGCAATTTTCATCGGCAATCCTGCCACACAACAAATACAACCACCGGGCACTTCACGCACGTGGGCATTTACTGTTTTGAGCATGGCGCCATCAATACCAATTTCACCAAACTCATTCACCAACACTGACCAAATTTCAGTGGGTGGCTTATGTTTCAGCAAATGTGTAATGGCCGTGGTTTTACCCACGCCAAGAAAACCAGTGATGATATTAGTGGGAATCAATTTTTTCATTGTGAAGTCAACGTAGCCTTGAGTATCACGCTAGTGTACTTAAGGCACGTAGCCGGGGACAGAATTAATTTTTGCAGAACAGACTCGCAGAATACTTATACGCAATAAAAACCGTTTTTATGCTGAGCGCGAACAGTTCCTACCCTCAGATTTCGCCGCGTACAATGCCTTATCGGCACGTGCAAATGCGGACTCCACGTCATCGCCCACTTTAAATTCTGTTGCACCGATAGAAACAGTGATAGAAATCGACTGATCTTTATAATTGAAGGATGCATTAGCAATTGCAGCGCGAATTTTATCAAGCGCAAGCATAGCTTCTTCCAGAGCAGTCTCTGGCATTAGCACCACAAACTCTTCGCCGCCAAAGCGGCAAAAAAAATCAACTTCACGCAAACTTTTTGCAATAGAACTACCAATAACTTTTAAAACTCTATCGCCAGCCTGATGGCCATAATTATCATTGATATTTTTAAAGTGATCAATGTCAAAAATGGCAATGGTTAAAGCTCGACCATAACGTTGCCAGCGATGAAACTCATAGACCGAACGATCATTGTAATATTCACGATTGGGTAATTCAGTGAGAGGATCATGTAGTGCCTTATGCCGTTGCTTCGCCAAAATACTGCGATTTTTTTCTGCATCAACCTCCATTGATTTAATTTTTTTACCGAGCTCTTCAAGCTGCGTCGCTAATTGTTGTTCTTGCTCTGTCTGCTGATAATTATCAAGCGCATGACGGATATTGCCGATTTGCGAATTTAACTGTTTTTTTAATTGCTCTAAATCAGTGGCAGATGCAGCGCTACTTTCTAAAGCTTTTATGCCCAGCATCATACTATTTTGCATTTTGTGCGATGCCACATGAAGAAGCGATTCTGATTTAACTGCGCCGCCCACCACACTGTAAATATTCGCTAATTCCTGGTATACATTTTTTAAATATACAGCAAAATCGTGATTGGTTAAAAGATAAGCCTGCATCACCAAATCGCGAATATTTTCGAGCATAGTGAGTAGATTATCGGCAGTTGCAGCGTCTTTAATGTCCGCACGGATGGATTGAGCTTTTTGAGTAATTGCAGTTTCAGTTTCCAATCTTATTAAAAATTGATTGAGAATTTGCGTCACTTTATTAACAAATTCCGGAGGTAACTCTGTCGCAACTTGATAATTTTTTTGGCGCTCATGTAGTTGCGCTGCACTACTTGCGGCTGTTAATTCCGCATCAATAGCCGCATAATTTTTAGCTTCTCTTCCATTTTCCGCAAGACTAATATGATGCCGGGATTCAACCGATTTTTCGGCCTCATGCACCTTATCCACCATCAATATACGGCCCGACACATCCGTAACTTTTTCAGGCATTTTTTCGGCTGGGTGATTACCCATTAACTTTTGCCACAGGCTGAGCTTAGGCTGCTCAATTTCTTTAAGTGCTTGCTGCTGAATACTCGCAAGCTGTTGTAACAAGGTAGGATACAAGCGTACTTTTTTACTGCTCTGTGGCAATTGCGCAAGATATTGGCTTATTTCTTTCTTTACCAATCGCGATAGTTCAAGCTGCTGTAAGGGCTTCACCATATCCATAAGTGATTGACGGATTTTTTGCGCATTACTATTACGATGTTGTTCAAAGTTAACGACAGCTTCATCAAGCTGCGTTAGGACGTTTTTGATATCGCCAGCATTTCGAACACGCTCACGCAACTGGCCGAGGATGACATCCAAGGCATCGTCTTGCCCATCCGCCGATACGCTTACACGCACTAATGCTCGCCGCAGCAACTCTTGCTGAGTACTCGATTTTTTTTCTTGTTGCTCCTGCTTATCGAGCAAATTGAAATATTTTTCGCGCCAATCGGAGCTTTTGTCATCCGTCTTGTCTGCCATAAAACTTCTCTATCAAGCACTATTTTACTGTGCATTTAAGTATAGACAGGCCTGGCGAATTTGGCGCCCGAAAACAAAAATGCCCGCACTGTTGTCAGTGCGGGCATTACACAACGTTTAACTAGAAGAGTATTTTTTAGTGATGCCCACGCTCAGCGCGAATTTTTTCAATTAAGAATTGTGCAACTTTGAGCATATCTTCCTGGGTACCTGAAGTACGTGTACTGATACGATACTTACCATCTACCACCATTTCCGGGGTGCCTGAGGTTTTGTAACCGCGAGTACGTGCATTTGCTTGATTAATTTGACTGGTTACACCAAAAGAATCGTAAGTTTTTAATACAGTTTGCTTATCAACACCATAAGGTGCGAGAAAGTCTGCCCAAGCTTGTGCAGTGGTAAGTTCTTTGTGTTCAATGTGATAGGTATTAAATACAGCCACTTGTACTTTATCCTTAATCTTTAAGGCTACTGCGGTATAAAACCCGCGTTGGTAGGGTTCCATGTCCGCACGCCATGAAGTGTGAATTTGCACCAGGCTCACATCTGCTGGTTGCTTCTTGGCCCATGCCTCAATAATAGGCTCAAAGTGCATGCAGTGTGGGCAGGTATAGGCAAATACTTCAGACACTTCAATCTTACTTGGGTCAACAGTCCTTACCGGCTCATCTAATAAAGCGTAATCCTTACCTTCAATATAACTAACAACGCCTGCTGAAGAAGCGGCTTCAGAACCAACGTTTGCAGCAAACACACTAAAAGAAAAAAGAATGCCTGTAAGGGCGGCGAAAATACGCATGAATTAACTCCGTTTATCGGTTAGAAAAAGGTTGATGTTATGAGTATTAAAAAAGAATTTTGTTCCCGAATCTATTGTTGACCTGAAACTATTATTGCCCTGAAACGATCATTAATATGACCCAACAATTAAACAATCCATAAAAAAAGACGACCTAGGTCGTCTTTATGACCTAAGCCGTCTTTTTTACGCACTTATAAGAATTAATTCAAGCCCGCAATGAAATTTGCTACTGCTTTAATTTCCGCATCACTTAATTTTTCAGCAATAGTGCGCATGGTCATCTCAGCGTCATTCGTACGATTGCCCGCGCGAAAACTGGTCAATTGTTTTTCAATATAGTCCGCATGCTGACCGCTTACACGTGGGTAGCCGGCAGCAGAATTGCCTTTACCGTCAGGTGCATGGCAACCGGTACAGGAGGGGATACCGTTAGCCAGGTTACCCGCACGATACACTTTTGCACCCAGCACCATAGCATCGACTTTAATGCCAGAATTTATTTGTACTTCTAACGGCTGAGAACCACTTAACTGGGTATTTTGGCTCGCAAAATAAGCGGCAATATCTGCGAGATCTTGATCAGCTAATGCGCTCAAAATGCCTGTCATTTCTACCACGGGACGCCCGGTAGTCGTTTTTTTAGCGGGATTGGTTTCTTTGTCCCACGCTTGAATATCATGAATTTGCTTCAGCAAATATTTTTCGTTTTGGCCCGCTAATTTAGGAAAATTAGGCACCATGCTGTTGCCGTCAGCACCATGGCAAGCGCCACACATTGCTGCTTTTGCTGCACCAGCAGTGGCATCACCTGCGGCTGAGGCGCTTTGTACAATGACACTCGTAATGGCAAAGAGACCGAGTGAAAAAAGAGCATGCTTTACATTATGTTTCATGGGCTAACCTGTTTTCTCAATTATGATGTAAGCAACCATTAGATTCGCTTAGGCACAAGATCAGCTACAATGGCCGGCTGTGCAACCCAAAGCGTTGTTTCAGGCGCAAATTATCCTCCACGAGGGTGCGCCATTATATATACCAATGAACTAATAACACACCATTTTGAAAGGTTTTTATGCCCAGCGAGATCAATTTTAACAAAGCCACATTTACCCAAAGTGCACCCAGCATTCGCGAGTGCCCGCCTGAAGAAGGGGTTGAGGTTGCTTTTGCCGGTCGTTCAAACGCAGGTAAATCCAGTGCCATAAATGCACTAACCAATAACGGCAAACTGGCGCGCACCAGTAAAACCCCCGGCCGCACCCAGCTGATTAATTTTTTTGACATTAGCACTACCCAACGTCTGGTGGATTTACCCGGTTACGGTTACGCCAAAGTATCACGTGAAATGAAAGAACAATGGCAGAGACATCTATCCGAGTATTTACGCACGCGCAAATGCTTACAGGGCTTAGTACTTTTGATGGACATTCGTCATCCATTGCAAGAATTTGATACCACCATGCTGAATTGGGCTGCAGAAGCCAGCATGCCAGTGCACATTCTTTTGACGAAGGCCGATAAATTAAGCCGTGGCAATGCCGGCTCTGTATTACTGGAAGTTAAAAAAGAAATGAAAAATGCTGGATTGAATGATTTAGTTTCTGTGCAAACTTTTTCAGCGCTTAAAAATACAGGCATAGATCTGTTAAAGATCAAACTGCAAGAATGGTTAGAGCCATCCGTAAAAGACAACTCTGTGCCAAAAGCAGAATAAAAAAATCCGGTGAACAAAAAAGAATCACCGGATAAAACTGACACCCTTGGGGTGGTGTCAGAAGGGTCAAGGGGTACAACCTAAGCTACTAACAAACTAAGGAGGGGTACCACATATAATATGATGAATGAATATGCTTAAAGTTCATTTGTGGATAACAATTTTGTGAGCTATACCGCTTAAATATCATAACAATATAAAAAATACTGGCACATCAAATCGCAGACAAAAAAAACCCCGACTAGAAGTCGGGGTTGCTTTGCTTGGATCTCTATGCTCAGCTGGCAATAAGCCATTAGGGAGGAGTAACTCATGAAAGTAAAACACACCTAACTCTGACTAAGCCCTATTCAATAAGTTCACACAATAGTTAAAAAAATATCTTTATATATTCTAGACAAAAAAAACCCCAACCAATGGTCGGGGATGCTTTGCTTCATTATCAACGCTTAGCTGGCAATTGCCATTAGGGAGGAATAGCTCATGAAAGTAACAGACACATAACTGAGACTTATCCCTAACGAAGAAGTTCACTAAAAAAGTTCTACTTAAGGATTTAACGTGAAATTGCTCGTTATATCTATTTTTCTTCCCGTATGTTGCACTTTTATTTCAATCATCACGTCGGCTTTCGGAAGTACATCCGCCCCGCGCTCAGGCCACTCAATTAAACAAATATTGTTATCAACAAAATAATCGCGAATACCCATGTATTCCAACTCTTCAGGGTTCCCCACGCGATACAAATCAAAATGGTATACCCGGCGCGCAGCAAACTCATACTCTTCAACTAACGTATAGGTTGGGCTTTTTACTGCGCCGATATGCCCAAATGCGCGCAAGATACCGCGCGACAATGTGGTTTTACCCGCCCCCAGATCGCCAATTAAAAATATACATTGCAAGTTTTTTTGCAACATAAAACTCTGCCCAAGTTTTTCGCCGAGGGCCACCATGTCCGCTTCATTATTAATTACATAATGGGAAAAATTCATCGCACCCACACTTTACTCACTCAATAATTGGCATAAATACGGAATCAAATCTGTCGCCAACAAACTCCGTTGGCCCACTTCATCTGCCGCTAAATCTGCCGCATTGGCATGCAGTACTGCACCGAGGCGCGCCGCATTTTCAACACTCAAACCCTGCGCAATTAAACTGCCCACAATGCCACTCAACACATCGCCCATACCACCGCTGGCCATGCCGGGATTACCTTGCGTGACTATGCCGGTAATACCTGACTCGCCCGCAATCAAACTGCCCGCACCTTTAAGAATGACGGCTCCACCAAATTTTTCTTGCAGACGTTGCACGCTCCCGAAGCGATCTGCTTGTACATCGCTGGTATTGACCCCAAGTAAACGCGCAGCCTCACCGGGATGTGGTGTAAGAAGGCAATTTTGACGAGGAGTAAAGTTTGGTACAACGCGACCAGCAGCAAGGATATTCAGTGCATCGGCGTCTATCACCATAGGCAAACCACTCTTAACCGCTTGCTGCAACATTTGCTCAGACCAAGGCGAACGACCGAGGCCCGGGCCAACCACCAACACGGTGGGACGCGCTAACAAAGGCTCAAGTTCCTGACCCGAAATCACGCCACAAGCCATAATCTCAGGGCAACGTGTCAGCATGGCGGAAATATGTTCCGGACGTGTGGCAATACTCACCAACCCGGCACCGGTGCGCGCCGCCGCCTCGGCCGCCATCAGCGCCGCACCGCCATAACCCGTATCGCCGCCGATAATCATTACATGACCAAAGTCGCCTTTGTGCGCATCAGCTTCACGGGGGACAAGCAGATTCATTAACTCGGGTAACTGTAAACATTCTGCTGTAGGGTTTGTTTGCCTAAAAATTGTTGCGGGAATACCTAAATCAGCCAGCACGATTTCACCACACACGGCCTGACCGCGGCCCGTGAGCAACCCACGCTTCATACCTATAAAAGTGATAGTAAGTGTCGCCTTAACAACAACACTTTGAACCGCACCCGTATCAGCATTAAGGCCGGAAGGAATATCAATTGCCAACACTGGCAACTGTGCATGGTTAATCTGCTCAATTGCGGCAGCAAAGGCTAAACGCACCTCGCCCTGTAAGCCTATACCAAGTAACGCATCAACAATCACGCCCACTTTCGGTGGCTTAGCCTCGGCAAAGGGAACCATTTTTACGTTTTCTTGCAACGCAAACTCATAAGCTTGGCGCGCTTCACCGACTAACTTTTCCGGTTTGGATAATTGGATCACTTGCACTTGCACTCGGCGTTGCGCCGCTAGCGCCGCCAGCACATAGCCATCACCACCATTTTTACCCGCACCGCAATAAACACTAATAAGCTCCGAGTCAGGGAACCGCTGCACTAACAATTCGTAGGCTGCACCACCCGCGCGCTTCATTAGCTGGATACCAGGAATGCCACTAGCAATGGCAGCGGCGTCAATTTTATAAACCTGCTCAGCAGTGTAGAGCGAACAACATGGGGCGGTAATTTTCATAGCAAACTCAACAAATAGGGGGCGCAATAAACCAGAAACTCTTATCTTATACAGAAGGACAATGGCAACACAAATTAAACACCTCGCCGCAAGCAGCGAGGTAATTTTTTTCCAAAAATCTATTCCGTGGCAAGCCACGGGGAATCTAACCCTCGCTTGCGATTAACAAAGCGGCAATTATACGCACTTGGCGCCACCTTTAAAGCGCACTTATTTCGGTAAATAAATCTGATCTAATCCAACGGACTCACCACAGTTAACTATAGTTAACAACAAACACACGACATCCAATGACTCTCAAACGGTAATGAAGCAACCCTATGCCACTTCATTTTGATGACCTAGCAATACTACGCGGCGATACCAAACAACTAAATGCACTTTTTCACGCTACCACGACCGCGCCCCTTACATTGCGTGTCAATACAGCAGAAAAATTCTTTGCCCGCTTATTTAGCCGCGAGCAATTAGCTAGCCGTGAACAGCTAGATGCCGCTTTCGTACCCTTACTTACCACCTTAAAAACAACTTTTGTTACGCTTGCAAGCCAGGATGACAGTTTCTATTGCGTAGAAACACATCCGCTTCGCCAGGTATTTGAATGCCTGCTAACTCGTGCGACAACCTGGTATACCCGCGACTCAAAACCCAACGAAATGTTCTACGAAAAATTCACGAACATTGTTCATTTAGTCACGCACTGGTGTGCACAATCTACCGACAATACAAACGCAGAAACCGCCGCCTTACACAAAGCTCTGGACGATTTTAAAACCTGGGATGATGGCGAAGAAAAGCGTGCAGCATTAGTAGAGTCGCGCCTGTGCGAATCAGAATTGAATCATCTGCGGATGCTAACAGCTGAATGTCATGTACTGGATTTGATCAATAATGCGTTGGCCGAAAAAAACCTGCCGTTAGCACTACGTGAAACCATCCCGACCACCTTAAAAAATGAACTACAACATTGTGCATTTACCGCGGGAATAGATTCTCCCTTTTGGCGATTATGGAAGCGCTTGTTGCCGTTAATTGGTAATGTTTTTATTGCTGATAAGTCCGAGCAAGATGATCAAAAAATGTATCGCGAGGTACCCGCAATACTCAATGAACTTGAACGCAGCTTGCAACTGGGCTCAAGTCACCCGGATTCCTATCATTTTTTTATTGAAATACTGAGCGATAGTTTAATACTTGCCGTGCAAAAACAGTTACCTGTGTGCATGCCTCTAAACGCACTTTCATACCCTGAAGGGCACAGCACAATTAACACCCGGGTTACCGATTCCGTATTGCAACAAGTTACTAATATTCAGGTAGGTGATTGGATTTTATTTTCCAGCGAAGAAAATAAAACTATTCGCTGTAAATTAGCACTCAAAAATTCCGGTGTTGATCAACTACTATTTGTCGATCGAACCGGTCGAAAAGTAATGATAAAAAGCAACAAAGATTTTTCCCTATGCCTATCCACTGGTATAGCCAAACCACTGACTAATATTAATTTAGAAGACGTTATTATTAAACTGATACAAGCACTGATTGCATTGCACAACAACACTCCAGCGCAACAGCCAATGCACACTGAAGCAAATGCACCGCAAAAAAACCCAACAGCAACCGAAGCAAAAACACAAAAACCAGAGTTAGAAGCACAAGCACAAGAATTAGATGAAGCGCGACGGCAAGACATAACAAATCAAGTTGACTTACGCCGCGCTTCTGCGCACAAAGCAATGGCCGAAGCACGCGCGCTCGCGGCCGATAAAGCCCGCCGAGCCAGCGAAGCCAAGCAGGAAGAACAGGCCGAACGCGAACGACAACAAGTAGCGCAAGAAGAAAAAATCTTACAGCACTTACAACTTGCACAACAACAAATTCATGGCCTCAACGTTGGTGCATGGGTTGAAATACTTGACGACGCTGAACAAGGTCAACGCTGTAAATTAGCCGTTATTATTGCTTCCGCTGGTAAATATATTTTTGTGGATAATCTCGGTCGTAAAGTTGCTGAATATCATCACGCAGAGCTTTTGCAGGCGCTGGCAAGCCGACGCTTAACGCTGATTAATAACGGCGACAAATTTGAAGATCAACTGGTAAAAGTTATTCGCAGTTTGCGCAAAGACATTTCCTAAAAATCAGGTATTCGGAGTTAGCAATATGAGCAACAATGAACTACGCCAGGAGTACCGTCTCGATACGCCATTAACAGTCTTTATTGAATTAATTGCTGCCAATATTGATACTCCAGCAACCATTGTTATAAGTCACAGTGTCGATATTTCTGCCAACGGTTTGCGCGTAATTACTGACCGCCCACTACCTATCGGCAGCATATTAAGCAGCTGCGTACAATTGAATAATTCCGAGCGGCGCTTTATGTTAAGCACTGAAGTTAAATGGTCGCAAGCCCTCGTCCACAAAGATGAATGCCTTATTGGCCTTGCATTGTTTGAATCAGAAGATACCGACATCCAAGCCTGGAAGGAGTTTATTGCAGAGCAATTTACACAGGGAGATCTTTGCACGATCAGCATCTAAAAATGTAGATTAGCGCATCGTGCGATTAAAAAATAAAATAGCCAGAGTTTTCCACAAAAAAGTCTCAAAAATGCATTTACAGCGAGATATCTCTCACTATTTCATTTTTTAGACGTAACTCTCCTGTGCTCGTTCAATCTCAAGCTGCAAAGACACACCTCGTTTAATGTTATGCGCCATGCAAATAATCGCTACGCGCATCTTATTTCTCATTAAACCAACGTAACGTGCCTTGCTCATTCCATAGTGCAATTTCGCTACACCAAAAAATCGTTCAACGATAAAGCGAGTGCGCGATAATAGTTTATTGCGTTGCTTTTGTTTGACGGTCAATTTTTTATTGCGATAAGCACGCTCTAATACACCATTTTCAATATGATTTTCTGCAAGCCAATCATTGGTTTTATGGCTCGCATACGCACTATCGGCAAATACGGTTTCTTCGTCGCCACTTAATAATTCAGTAAACACTTGCGAGTCATGCACATTACCGGCAGTGAATTCCATCGCTTTTACAAAACCGTCTTCATCAACATTCACGTGCGCTTTAAAACCATACGTGGTTTTTTGCTTTCCGCTTGAGGCTATTTTGACATTGTAGGCTGCCTCAGCGTCTTGCGTGTTGTTGCCGCTTTTATCTTTGTTAGGGCGATTACGTTGTGCTTCAATCACGCTGGCATCCACAATGCTAATAGTGCCTGCTTTAATATATAAACTTTTTTCCGCTAATTGATCGTTAATTTCTTTCAGGAGTGCGCCTTGTAAATTCTCAACCATCGGATTATTTCGAAAACGCCACAGCGTGCTGTGATCTGGCACTGAGTCCGCTACACTTAATCCCACAAAACGCCGAAATAATAAATCACGCGCCAATTGTTTTTCCAGGTGCGGATCACTCAAGTTGTACCAGGATTGCAACAACATGGCTTTGAACATGACGAGTGGCGGCCAAGCTTGCTCGCCTTTTTTGTTCGCGTGAATGCACGACAACATACTTTCAATACGATCCCAGTCAATCAAGTCATGCACATCATCAAGCTCGGTGAGCGCTTTATGTTCGGTGGCGAGTGCATCCGCTAAGCTGCGCTGTTTTGTGTTTTTCCAGGCCATGATCTTTTCCTCATCTGCGATGCGTTATTTTCTCACAGGAATGATTTTTTGCGACGTATTTGTTGGTTCGTGCAAAA
>JANYIO010000161.1 GCA_025362015.1 Gammaproteobacteria bacterium
GTACCACCAATGCGATAGCAGATACCTGGCTTTTTGATTTTGGGCCAGAGACGCAAGCTACAGCGCCAAATTACAATAACATTACCAATCCTGATATCCAAAGCTTTACGGGTTTGGTGAATGCTGACGGCTATACCACGGGTGCATCGCTCACGATAACTATTCCGTTCAATAGCGGCGGTACCAATTCGAACGGCACCACGACGCCGACACCTGAAGTTGGATTTCTTCCGAACGCGACGCGCGATAGTTTTTTCGGCAATGTCGTACTCTTTCAGGGACATACAGTACCAAATTCGCAAATCCAGTTATCCGGTCTTGATCCTTCGCTATTATATGACTTCACTATTTTTGCTTCGCGTTTGGGCGTGACCGATAACCGCCAGACTGAATATAAAATCAGTGGCGTAAATAGTCAGACAACCTATCTGGATGCTACGGAAAATACATCCGAGGTTGCTACAGTGACCGCTGTTCAACCAGCTGCAAATGGCACTATTTTGCTTGATCTCGCCCCTGGCCCCGATAACACAAATGCTAATAAATTTTTCTATCTAAATGCTATGAAGGTGGTAAGCCGTACTGCGACGCCAGATACTTGCGCGGCAGGCGATTCAACACCCGACGATACCCTGATTAAATATCCTTTCGTAGCGGGAATCTCGCCTTACACTATGGGCTACTGGCTCTATCGGCCTGCAGGTTATTCCTATGCGCCATGTAAAAAATATCCACTGCTTGTTTGGCTACATGGTCTTGAAGAAGTTTGTAAGAAACCAACTGTCGGTATGACCCCTCAACAAATAGCAGACCTGGCATCTTCATCTCTCGACTTATTGAATAAATCCGGTTTGAATGCGCCAAGCTATCAGATCAAGCAGGGAACAGCCTATACCGATCAGCGTCCCTTCCTTGATGGAATTATCTTGGAGCCACAAACCTGTTCTAGTTGGAATGCTGCAAATATCGATCTTATGATCGAATATATTAAAACGAAAGTGCGTGTGGATGAAGATCGAATTTATGTGACTGGGCTTTCGCTTGGCGGTGGAGGAACTTGGGCCTATGCAGCTAGTAAGTCGACGAAAGTTGCTGCGATTGTGCCTATTGCCGGTACTAATTTATCGGTTGGTTCTATCAACAACGCGAGCCATGTGCCGACCTGGGCATTTCATAATTACAATGACACGAATATTGGCTCCGGACTTGGCCCTGAAACAGGTTTGTTTCGTTGTATCGTCCGCACACATCGTTTATGTACCGTCGAGCATATTGATCGCATGACACCATTTGCGTCGACATTAGTTATGCAAGATTATTCTGCTAATCATGGTGCAACCCAAGCTGATACAGATCGAACAGCGGCACTCGGAAAAATACTACCTGTAGATCTTTTGCCAATGCAATGGAATTGGGCAAATGGTCGGCTGCCGCAAGACGCTTCGTCTAAAACCGTTATGACAATATTTGCTGCAGGTGGTCACGGCGGTTGGACTACTGCATATGATATGCAGGAAATGTGGCAGTGGCTTTATGCGCAGAAGCGTGAACCCGCTCCTACGCTTAAAGTTAATTCGCCGCTAATTACACCGACAAATGCTGGTATTACATCTGGCTCGACTGTTGTTGTGAGCGCAAAAATTGCGTTGGGTGGGGTTCCTATTGCTCGGGTGGTGGCCGATCTGAAATATATCGGCGGTTCCCATGTTGCGCCACTCAGCTATGACGGTGTGACTAAGGCTTATCTGCTTTCTTATCGGCTACCCACCTTAGGCTTGCTGCCAGGAGAGAAAGGTATTGCCATAGTTGCGGTAGACACAAGTGGCCAACGAACGGTGAAGTACGTGACATTCACTCTCAATCCCTAGATTCAATTTGAGCAAAAAAAGCCCAAGGATAACCTTGGGCTGCTGCAACACGTAGTTGCATAAGTAAAAAAACTTCACGACTTCAAACTTAATGTACTTGGGGTGCAACCCATTCCATCACGTCTTTACTCAGTTCTCGTAAACACTTACGTGTCGCCGAGCAAATGGTTACACCGTTACTACCTAAATCGGTAATGTCACTCGTGGGTGAAAACTCACTAAGCGTTGCGATTGCACAGGTATGTTTTGCGGTAACGAAACTGTCTTTATTTTTTACGAAGGCTGCAGTAATTTGTACTTTGGGTAAGCTGGAATCCTGTTTTGTGCCAAACTGGCGCTCTTGGTTGCCGAGAACTAACTGTTCTACATCTATGGCTAAAATAGGTATGACGCCGTTTTGGATCTTATCAATAGTGCTTATTGCTTCAAGTCGAATACCTTCTGATTTAGCTCGACTGATAAGGTTTTCAACCAAAACCTTATCGATATTGCACGGGTATTCTGCTTGCGCATATTTGTATCCCTTTACGTTAAAGCCAAAGTTTTGATTTACATATACGAGCGGGGCGTCCGCCTTTAATGGTTGCTCTGTAGCTGCTATAGCCAAGAGCGGAAATAATAAAGCTAAAGTAAGTAGAGATAGTTTCATGATGTTTCCCCGGATTGCTGATGAATGTAAGTTGGGTTGAAAGCAACATCTGTCGGCATGGCTGCGATGTGCGTGATATGAATATATTGCAAATCATAAAAAAAACACTGACCATAGAAAAACCTTACACTTACCTTTTGCTTACCAAATTTATTTTTATAAAAATCAATAGGATAGAATTCGACGAGTCGGGATCAATACTTGTGTTAGACAGTGCTAATCTTGCAAAATCACACTTCGCGTTATGCTGTGGCCAAGGGTGAACGCGCTTAGTAAGCAAATAAGAAGTACTTATTGAAAAGGGTAAACTTCCATGCAAGAAGTTGTAGGCTGTAATGAGCGCAAATAACGAAAATGGCTTCGCTCTCGGCGATGTTCAGGTATCGCCATCACATAACGAATTGGTTGCATTAGGGCGGACAATTAAGTTACAGCCCAAGGTTATGGCGGTACTGAATTATCTTGCCTGCAATCATAACCGCGTTGTTAGTAATGAAGAGCTCATTGAACGCTTGTGGAAAGGTCGGATAGTGACCCATGGCTCGGTTCAAAAAAGCATTAATGCATTGAGAAGTGCATTTGCCGAGTTAATGGGGGAACAGGAAGTGATTACCCATTATTCGAAGCGTGGCTATCAGCTCAAAATCGCACCGCATTTCTTGGTTTCGAGTCAATCCGAGCTACCATCTGCCGAGCTTGCAAGTAGGGTTTATTTTGCTAAGCGCTGGCGGAGTAGTTGGTTTTGGCTGGGGCTGGTTGGGCTAATGTTGGTGTTTGCATTACTGGTGTATAGCTCGTTAAGGATGGAAACTATTGCAATTAATAAAAACCACAAAACAATTTTTCGCACTGCGAGTGGTTATACCAATGAAACGGGACACGAAAGAAGCGCGGAGCCGCATCCCGATAACAACCATGTTGCTTACATTCGAGAAAAATTTACTGCCACTAATCCTCGGGAAATTGAAAGTGAATTAATTGTTCGCAACAGGGCTCGGCATGATTGGCGTATTGCCAACAGTCAGGGGACTTGGTTTAAATTAGCCTGGTCTCCCGCTGGAAGTCATTTGGTTGCAGTAGAGGTTAAGCGTCGAGATGGTCTGCCTCTAAGCCCTGATTTTTATGAGAAGCCCAATTATCTCTACTCATTTCATATATTTTCACTTGATCTTGAGAAGGATCGTTTGCTTGAAAAGCAACTATTGAGCCAATGGCAGGGACGTATTTATAGTGTCACTTGGTGGGACGAAGACAACCTGGAGTTTGTCGCTAAACAGGGACCAAACTCCAGAAGTGCACGTTATAGATACTCCACAAAAAATCAGCAATTAACGATGCTCGATGAGCTGGACGGTGCTGCTAACCCTCTGGCTAGCGCGGTTCACAACAAAAATACGGCTGTGGTTAGCGAGTATAAAAATACTGTTCAAATAGATTTTTTACGTGAAAATCAATCGCGCATCAGCCGTTGGCAGCTCAACTTTTCAACGGTAGATATAAGTTGGATTCCGGACGGTAGCGGTATATTGGTTTATGCGGAGGAAGACCGAAAGCTGTTCGTTTTATATTTGGATGGGCAGCAAACTGAAATACCTCTAACCGACAATAAAGACAGTACATTTTCGCGGCCGCGTTACCGTCCTGATGGTTCAGCCATTTTTTATACCGAGGAAAAGCATAGCTCCAATATATTAATACTCACTTTGGCAGGAGTTAAAATTAAGCTGACTGAAAATACCGATCTAAACTATTTGGCCACTTTTTCTCCTAATGGTGAGAAAGTTGTTTATGTTTCAGTGCGTAATAATCAGATTCAATTATGGCTGGTCGAAGATGGGTTGGAGCGTCAACTTAGCGTTCAGCCCATAGCCAAAAAAATAGGTGCCATTATTTGGTCTGAAAATGGTGATCATTTAATCTATAATTCTGGGCCAAGTCTTTATCATTACAATTTTATCACTGCAAAAACGACGTTATTGTTGAGTGATCCCGCTAAAATGCAACCTGTTGCCTATTTTCCCGATACCGGTAAGTTGGTGCTATTGAAGACCGATGGTGAAGCAAAAAATTTGTGGAGTATCGATAGCAAAAACCAACGACAAAAACAATTAACCTTTGGTTCTGTCGGTGCTGCTATAGAACACGATGGCGATGTTTTTTTCCAATATGCTAGTGAAAGTGGTTTATGGGCTTTGCGGGGTAAAGATGACAGGCTTGAACTAATTACGCCAAAGTTGGATAAAAATAGTAAGTTGTTAAAGGTCGAAAAAAACGGCGTTTATTTTTTAAGCGGCGGTATGTGCCGCGAATCTGATATCTATTATTTTGACTATGCCACTGAAGTTAAATCCACTTTTCTTGCCCGTGATACAAGCCTGGTTTCGACAACCGCGTTTAACTCCGGGAAGGGGGTATTGCAAACGGAATGCTATCTTGCGGAATCTAATATTGTTCTTCTGGAATAACGAAGAAAAAGACTGTACATAATGCTAGTGCTGGTTGCTCATACAGTTTATTTGGTGTAGCCTATGCCAACCGTTGAGCTAAATTTAAAAAGGTTCAGCATATAATATCAACCAATTTTTAGTTATTAATTTTACGTTGAGGTGTCAAATGGATGCGAATAAAGAAAAAGCACTGCAAGCTGCACTAGCTCAAATTGAACGTCAGTTTGGGAAAGGTACTGTTATGCGAATGGGGGACAAAGAGCAAGTTGCTATCCCTTCCATCTCTACTGGTTCTTTGGGGCTTGATGTGGCATTAGGTATTGGTGGTTTGCCAAGAGGCCGTATTGTTGAAATTTATGGTCCAGAATCTTCTGGCAAAACCACGCTAACGTTGCAAGTTATCGCTGAAGCTCAACGTATGGGTGGGACCTGTGCTTTTATTGACGCGGAGCATGCACTTGACCCAATTTACGCGGCTAAATTGGGTGTTAATGTTGAAGATTTAATGATCTCTCAGCCAGATACCGGTGAACAAGCTTTGGAAGTAACCGATATGCTAGTGCGTTCTGGCGCAGTGGATGTATTGGTTATTGACTCGGTAGCTGCACTCACTCCACGCGCAGAAATTGAAGGTGAAATGGGCGATCACCATGTAGGCCTGCAAGCGCGTTTGATGTCGCAAGCGCTGCGTAAAATTACTGGCAATATTAAAAATGCTAACTGTTTAGTTATTTTCATTAACCAAATTCGTATGAAAATTGGCGTTATGTTTGGCAACCCGGAAACTACTACCGGCGGTAATGCGCTTAAATTCTACGCTTCAGTACGTTTGGATATTCGTCGCATCGGTGCCGTTAAAGAAGGCGAAGAAGTGGTAGGTTCAGAAACCCGTGTAAAAGTTGTTAAAAACAAAGTAGCACCACCATTTAAACAAGCAGAGTTCCAAATTCTTTATGGCACCGGTATTAACCGTATGGGTGAAGTGGTGGATTACGGGGTGAAGCTTGGCATGATTGATAAAGCCGGTGCCTGGTACAGTTATCAAGGTAATAAAATTGGCCAAGGCAAAAACAATGTCATGAAATATTTGCAAGAAAATCCTGTTATCGCAAAAGAGCTTGAACAAAAGGTGAGAACAGAGCTTTTAGCCATGCCAGCTTTATCCTTAAGTGCAGGCGGTGCGGATGTTTCTGACGAAATAGAGGTGTCCTAATACTGATTGCAGTTGCGTTATAACACTTGTTTACATTGTTGCTTAGCATGACAGCTCTGAGTATGCTACACAGTATGAATATCAATCGGTTAATAATATAGGGTATAGGTTAGTTAATAGATTAATAGGTTAACCGATTGATGATTAGTGTGTTCATATCTTAATGTAGTCAGAGGTTTATGATGGCAAAAATAAAATTTTTAGGGCTTATCTTTTCGGTGCTGGTAGTGGCTGGTTTAATGGTTGGCTGTGCCACAAAACCCCGAGTAGCAACAGATTATGAAGATGGCTATAATTTTTCTGCGTTAAAAACTTTTTCAGTAAAAGAAACCAAACAAGACAGTAAAGAAAACTTGCTTGTTTCTCCCTTCACACTGAGCCATATTCACAGCTTGGTGAGCAGCGAGCTATCAAAACGTTATCAAATAACTAATGGCGATGCGGTCCCTGATTTTTATGTTAGCTACCATGTAGTGGTGGAAGAAAAGCTTGATGCACATAATTACGATGAATTATATGGGTTTGGTTATTGGGGTAGAGGTTATCGTTATCCGTCAGCGATGTTTTATCATCCCGGGTTTGGCGGTGAAATTACTGTCTACAACCAAGGTAGTTTAATTATTGATATGGTAGACGCCAAAACCCAGCAGCCTATTTGGCGTGGTGTTTCAGAGAAACGTTTAAATAAAAGTTTATCGCCACAAAAGCAGCGTCAAATTTTGGCTGGTGCTGTAATGGAAGTTATTGCGCAGTTTCCACCCATCAAATAACGGTCGGACAATTAATAAATAGTAATGGCCGCTTTTGCGGCCATTTTTCTATGGGTTAACAAGTACAGGGCATACGATGGATAATGTTGAAATAACGCCTGCGGCAATTCGTTTTTCAGCAATGAACTTATTGGCTATGCGCGAGCATTCTGTTTTCGAGTTAGAAAAAAAACTGCTGCAAAAGTTTAATAATATAGAGCTATTGAAAAACTCGGAACTATTAAAAAATACAGAAATAGTGGATGGACAAGAATTTTTTAACTGCCATCAATCCATTACGGCAGAGATTGCAAAGCTTACGAACGAAGGATTACAAAGTGATGCACGATTTACAGAAGCATTTATTGCTATGCGCCAGCATCAAGGGAAAGGACCCTTGGTCATTCTGATGGAGTTGAAAGAGCGTGGAATCCATAATGAAGTAGTTTTGGCTTTTATGGATACGTCTGATCCAATATGGAACCAAACTGCAAAGAAAGTGTTTATAAAGAAATTTGGTGATCAAGCTAGCCATGATAGAAAATTATTGTCGAAACAGATGCGTTTTTTAACTACACGTGGTTTTAGCTCGGCGAATATCCAATATGCTATAAAAAATACTGACCTGTGTACAGACTAGAGTTTATCTCAGGATACAGTTACATTCTGTAAGTAAGTGATAAACTCCATCATTAAATTGAACAAGCTAGTAATACCAACTGTTCGTAATACAACAGCATTAACACTCGGAACCTATTATGCAACTGCTTCGCAGCCCCAAGTTTTTTTTTGCACTTGTTTTGTGTTATCCGTTAATTGTGCATGCACAAATCACTGATAAATCTTTGGTTGTCATAGTGCAAACGGTGACAGTACAGGAGTTGCAAAATAATATTGAAGCTCTGGGTAACCTGCATGCAAATGAATCTACCGTGATCACGGCCCAAACCACTAAAACAGTAACCCACATAAATTTTGAAGATGGTCAACGCGTGAACAAGGGTGCCGCTTTAATTGAAATGACCAATAATGAAGAGACAGCTTTAATGGAGGAAGCCAGCTATAAGTTGATTGAAGCAAAAAAACAACTTGATCGTGTAAAGTCATTATCGGCTACTGGTGCTATTTCAGCTGCCTCATTAGATCAAACTCAACGCGACTACGAAGCTTCGCGTGCACATTTGGCGGCGCTGGAGGCGCGGCTAAAAGATTTGCGTATCATTGCGCCGTTTAGTGGTGTTGTGGGTATTCGCAATATTAGTGTGGGTAGTTTAATTGTTCCCGGGCAGCAAATTACTACGTTGAATGATGATAGTAAAATGAAACTGGATTTTACTATCCCTGCCGTTTATTTGCCCAGTTTACGTATTGGTTTACCCATTGAAGCTAACAGCCATGATTTAGACAATAAAAAATTTAAAGGCACCATATTTAGCATAGACAATCAAATTGACGAATCTACCCGTTCAATTAAAGTACGCGCGCTAGTAGAAAATCTTCAGCATGAACTCAAGCAGGGAATGTTAATAAGTATTGTGATTCGTGCCGATTCGCGTAAAGCGCTGGCAATTAGCGAGGCGGCGTTAGTGCCTATGGGCAGTAACAATTTTGTATTTGTGTTACAAAAAAATATTGCCGAAAAACGTCAAATTCAAATTGGTAAGCGCTATCCAGGTCGTGTTGAAGTATTAGCGGGCTTGCGCGAAGGCGACAAAGTTGTAACTCATGGATTACAAAAAATTCATGACGGACAGGCGGTCACTATTTTGGCGGAACAAAATAATGATCCGAATAAACCTACGGAATCGCTATCTGAATTATTGAAACAGAAAAAGCAGTGAGGATAAATTGTCATGATGCTTTCTGATGTTTCCATTCGTCGTCCCGTGTTGGCGTCAGTTATTTCGCTGTTGCTATTAGCGTTTGGTATCTTGGCATTTGATCGTTTATCACTGCGCGAATATCCTAATATAGATCCGCCAATTGTTTCTATCCGTACAACTTACCCCGGCGCTGCAGCGAGTATTGTTGAAACTCGCATTACTAAACCCCTCGAGGATCGCATTGCCGGTGTGGAAGGTATTCGTTATATCGAATCGGCTAGCGAAAATGGTGTTTCAACCATTACGGTCACGTTCAATGTCGAGCATAATATCGAAGCGGCAGCCAATGATATTCGCGATAAAGTTTCCAGTGCTGTCAGTACTCTACCGATAGAGGCCACTGCACCTGAAGTGCAAAAAGTCAGCTCTGATGATGACGCCATTATTTGGATGAGTCTTGCTGGCGAAAATATGTCTGTACCGGAAATATCCGACTTTGCACAACGCTATGTTGTTGATCGCTTTTCGGCTGTAGATGGTGTCGCGCGCGTGCGTATCGGCGGTGAGCAGCGTTATGCTATGCGTGTGTGGTTAGATAAAAACCAACTCGCTGCGCACAATTTAACGGTAAATGATATTGAAGCGGCGCTGCGTGCCGAGAACGTGGAATTACCGGCGGGCAGCATTGAATCTAAAGAGCGTCAATACACTGTGCGAATGGCGCGTACTTATCGTACCCAGGAACAATTTTCCGATTTGGTTGTGAAGCGCGGTGGTGATGGGCATCTGGTGCGTTTGGGTGATGTTGCCAAAGTAGTAAAAGGCACGGTGGATGATCGCAATTTATTTCGCGGTAATGGTGTGGCACAAGTAGGCATCGGCATCATTAAGCAATCCACAGCAAATACGTTGGATGTAGCACGCGGAGTTAATCGCGAAAAAAATGCGATGAACGCAAGTCTGCCGAAAGGCATTACCCTTGAAGATAGTTACAACAGCGCAATTTTTATTGATGGCGCCATTCATGAAGTGTATCGCACTTTGGTGCTAGCTATAACGCTGGTGATCTTGATCATTTATATTTTTCTCGGTAGTGTGCGTGCCATGCTCGTACCCGCTGTAGCGTTGCCGGTTTCAATTTTAGCAACTTTTACCGTGCTGGCTGCGCTGCATTTTTCCGTCAATATGCTTACCTTGCTTGCGCTTGTGTTAGCGATTGGCTTAGTGGTGGACGATGCAATTGTAGTGTTGGAAAATATTGTTCGCCACATGGAAGAAAAAGGTAAACCTGCATTATTGGCGGCTTACGATGGTACCCGTGAAGTGGGTTTTGCCGTAATCGCTACCACTTTGGTATTGGTTTCTATTTTTATTCCCATTGTATTTTTAAAAGGTGATGTCGGGCGTTTGTTTTCAGAGTTTGCAATTACTATGGCAGCTGCCGTCGGTTTTTCTGCGCTGGTTGCATTAACCCTTTCCCCTATGCTTGCATCAAAAATTTTACGTGAACAAACACATAGTAATAAATTCAAACAAAAAATTGATAAAACAATGCAGCAACTGCGTGCGAGTTACAAAAAAATTATATTAATAAGCCTCGCTAAAAAACATTTTGTTATTGGTGTATTTGTGTTGCTACTTTTGGTTTGTTTTGGCTTGATGAAAATTATTCCTAGTGAGTATGCACCTAAAGAGGATCGGGGAAATTTCTACATCATGATTAACGGCCCGGAGGGCGCAACCTATGGTTACATGGAAGAATATATGGAAGAAGTTGAAAAACGACTTATGCCCTATGTGGATGCCGGTGAAATTTCACGGCTGATGGTGCGTGCACCAAGGTCATTCGGCACTTACGAAAGTTTTAATAGTGGCATGGCTATTGTTGCCTTAAATGACTGGTCTAAGCGCCGCAATGGTTTTGTCATCATGGAAGAAATACGTAAAAAGCTCAGTGATTTACCGGGCGTAGTTGCCTCGCCAGTTATGCGCCAGGGTTTTGGTTCGAGTTCGGCTAAGCCAGTGCAATTTGTTATTGGCGGAGGAACCTATGAGGATTTGGCAAAGTGGCGCGATATTTTGTTGGCAAAAATTAATCAACAAAATTCGGGATTAATCAATGTGGATTGGGACTACAAAGAAACCAAGCCGCAGATAGAGGTACATATAGACACTAATCGCGCTGCCGATTTAGGTGTAAGTGTCAGCAATATTGGCCACACTCTTGAAACTATGCTTGGCTCGCGCAAAGTCACTACATTTATTGAGCAAGGTGAAGAGTATGATTTATTAGTGCAAGGTGAGCGCGACCAGCAGCGCACTAAAACCAGTATGGACGATATGTATGTACGCTCTGCTACTACCAGCAAATTAATTCCCTTGGCAAATTTGGTTGATTTGCAAGAAATTGCTGACGCCAGTAAATTAAATCGTTACAACCGCGTGCGTTCTTTGACGATAGAAGCTGGATTGTCTGAAAAATTAACCTTGGGTGAAGCGCTCGATTATCTTAATCAATTAGTTAAAGATAATTTACCTGCAAATGTAACGGTAGATTATCGCGGCATGTCGCGCGACTTTAAAAACTCAAGCGGTTCTTTATTTTTTATGTTTGTACTGGGTATTATAATTACCTATATGGTATTGGCGGCGCAATTTGAAAGTTATATCCATCCCTTTGTTATTATGTTGTCTGTGCCTTTAGCTATTGCCGGTGGCTTACTAGGCTTGTGGATTACCGGCAGTACTTTAAATTTATATTCGCAAATTGGGTTAATTATGCTGGTAGGCCTGGCTGCGAAAAATGGCATTTTAATTGTGGAATTTACCAATCAGTTGCGTGATCGGGGTGTAGAGTTTACGGATGCATTGTTAGAAGCTTCTGCTGCACGTTTGCGCCCAATATTAATGACTAGTTTAACCGCAGTGGCAGGTTCTGTACCCTTAGTGATTGCATCGGGTGCGGGCTCTGAAACACGTTTCGTTATTGGTGTGGTGGTTATTTCCGGTGTAATAGTTGCAACTATTTTTACTTTATTTGTAGTGCCGGTTGCTTATAGTTTGTTGGCTAGAAATACCGGTTCACCGGGTGACACTAGTAAAAAATTAGAACAAGAGATCGCGCGGTTTAATGCGGTGGATGAGTAGTATTTTCTTTTTGCAGGTTGGGCTACAAAGCCCAACCTGCTTGCTGTATGCAATAACCGGGTTACGCAGTGGGCATTAAATTTTTATTTGTGCTTGCAAAAACTCCACAATTTTTCCAGCAGCCACTTCCTGCTTCTCCGCATCTCTACGGCCTTTATATTCAATTGTGCCAGCTTCCAAACCGCGATCACCAATCACGATGCGATGAGGAATACCCATCAAATCAGTATTGGCGAGTTGCACGCCGAGGCGTGCTTTTTCATCGTCCATTAATAAAACATCTATTCCTGCGGCTTGCAGCTGTGCGTAAACTTCTTCAGTTTTTTGGGCAACGGCAGCAGATTTATTCATATTGATGGGCACAATGGCAACGTGGAAAGGTGCAATTGAATCTGGCCAAATAATTCCATTCTCATCAAAATTTTGTTCGATGGCGGCGGCAACTACACGTGTGACGCCAATGCCGTAACAGCCCATCACCATGGTTTGTTCTTTGCCATTTTCATCCAACACGCGAGCTTTGAGTGCTTCAGAATATTTAGTGCCGAGTTGGAAAATGTGGCCCACTTCAATACCGCGTTTAATATCGAGTGTTCCTTTGCCGCAAGGGCTTGGGTCGCCGGCGACTACATTGCGAATATCCGCAACCATAGGTAAGTGCAAATCGCGCTCCCAATTTACGCCGGTAAGGTGGAAGCCATCTTTATTAGCACCGCAAACAAAATCGGCAGCGTGTGCGGCAGCGTGATCGACGATTACGGGAATATTTAAACCAACGGGGCCAATTGAGCCAACGCTTACACCTAATTCTGTTTTGATTCGTGCTTCAGGTGCGAAGGTGAGCGGCGAGAAAATGCCGGTTAATTTTTCTGCCTTGATATCATTGAGTTCGTGATCACCACGTACAACTAATGCTACCAGGCCTTGAGTTTTATCTTCTTTCACTTCACCTAAAACAATTAAAGTTTTTAATGTTTGTGTGGGCAATACTTTTAAAAATGCGCACACTTCTTCAATGCTATGTTGATGTGCTGTGGCAACTTCTTGCATAAGATGTGTTGGTTTGGCGCGTGATGTTGTTGGCGGTAATGCTTCGGCTTTTTCAGTATTGGCAGCGTAGTCACTGTCATTGCTGAAGGCAATAGCATCTTCACCGCTGGCGGCGAGCACATGGAATTCATGCGAAAAAGCACCGCCAATAGAGCCAGTGTCGGCTAATACCGGGCGATATTCCAAACCAATACGGCTAAAAATATTGCAGTAGGTGTTGTGCATTACATCGTACGTTTCTTGCAAGGATTCAAATGAATTATGGAATGAGTAAGCATCTTTCATAATGAATTCGCGTGAGCGCATCACACCAAAACGCGGGCGGATTTCGTCGCGAAATTTAGTTTGAATTTGGTAAAAATTTGCGGGCAATTGTTTGTAGCTGTTGATTTCGCCGCGAATTAAATCAGTGATCACTTCTTCATGAGTTGGGCCCAGGCAGAAGGCGCGATCGTGGCGATCATTCATGCGCAATAACTCTGGGCCATATTGTTCCCAGCGGCCGGACTCAACCCACAGCTCGCTGGGCTGAACTACCGGCATCAATACTTCTTGCGCGCCAGATTTGTCCATCTCAGTGCGAATAATACGTTCTACTTTGCGCAGAACGCGCAAGCCAAGCGGTAACCAGGTATAAAGGCCTGAGGCCAATTTGCGGATCATCCCCGCACGCAACATCAATTGATGGCTAATAACTTCGGCGTCGGCCGGGGTTTCTTTGAGTGTGGCAATTAAAAATCGACTGGAACGCATAGTAATGACTTCTTAATGACTATAATGAGAGAATGAAAAAACGCTTATTCTACGGCGGTTGCTGCGCTTGGTATAGAGTTAAAATTAAGACTTTGTGCATGGCAACAACTCAACTTTACGATGAAATAAAAAAGGTGAATATATGTTCGAACTTCATCCCCGTTTAGCTGATGACTCGATTGTGATTGGTCATTTTGATTTGTCGTTGCTGTTGCTAAGCAAGGACGCCAACTATCCTTGGTGTATTTTGGTGCCACAGCGTGAAGATGTGTTTGAAATTCACCATTTAAGTGAAGAGGATCAATTGCAGCTAATGCGTGAGTCCTGTCGTTTAGCAGAAGTGATGACCAGCTTATTTGATGCGCATAAAATGAATGTTGCAGGCTTGGGGAATGTAGTCCGTCAGCTACATATTCATCATATTGCACGTTTTAGCGATGATCCTGCATGGCCGCAGCCGATATGGGGCAAGGTACCCATGAAAGCTTATTCTAGTGAGCAGTTGGCTGAGAGAATTAAACGTTTGCAAAATGCTTTAGTGGGTGAGGGCTTTGCGGTAAAGTAAATGTATCGATATTTGCCACACAATAAAAAAACCCGCCGTAGCGGGTTTTTTTATTGTGAAAGCTATCTATTGAAAGCTCTTTATTAAAGGATGGCTAAAAATTACAACGCCATTTCTTTCAATTTTTTCAGCGGACGCACTTTTACAGAGGTGCTGGCTGGTTTAGCTTTGAACATAACTTCTTCACCGCTGAAAGGATTAATGCCTTTGCGTGCTTTAGTAGCAGGTTTTTTCACGGTGATAATTTTCAGCAGGCCTGGCAGTACAAATTCACCTACACCTTTCTTCTTGATGTGGCCTTCAATAACATTGGTCAGTTCATCCAACACCGCTTGAACTTGTTTTTTGCTTAGTTCAGTTGCTTCAGAAATTTGCGCTAATATTTGGGTTTTATTTTGACGCTCAGCAATGGCTTTTACGACAGCCGGCGCTGCTTTAACAACCGGTGCTTTTTTTGCTGGTGCGGCTTTGGCAGCAGGTTTTTTTGCTGCTGGTTTAGCAGCAGCTTTTACAGCTGGTTTTGCAACGGCAGTTTTTTTGGCGACCATGGTGGGATTCCTATGTAAAAATGAATAGTAAATTCAAGTTGATTGATGAGTAATTAAGTTATGATTTTTGAACTGATGTCTCGTGGTAGATATGTTTATTCTTTGCGCTAGCATTGTAGCTGGTTGATTTAAAAAAACAAACTCACTTCAAAAACCCCTGTTTTTATAGGCTTAAAACACCTACAGCAAGGATTGACGCTATATATAAAGGATAAAAACGAAATCGGCAATAGAAAACTACGTTATTTCTCGAACTACAGCGCTATTTTTGTATCTTGTGTGAGCTTTGCACACATAGATAGGGTATAAACAGAGAAATGGTAAAATTATAATCATTTAGCGAGATACTTATTATTAAATGTTGAATTGTTGCAGTTCCGGTTCTGTTTCTCCGTATTGCCAAATGTAATCAAAGGTTTCACGAAAGTGTTTGACCTCTGCCTCTGCCTTAAAGTTAGCAAAACCTTGGTAAATTGCATCATCATTTTTATAGAGTAGGCCATTGTTATCGCACAAGATAAAGCCCATCTTTTTATCATCTGGCTCAACGGTTAATTTGCGGATAGTCATTTTACTGGACAAGCGTTGCGCTAATTTTGCTAATTTGTGGCCATTTTCCAGCAATGGTTGTGTATCTTTTACCAATATTTGTATTTGGGCGTAACGGCTGCTGCGAGCTATTTCTGAAATAGCTTCGACAAATTCATCTGTATTAAAAATGGCTGAGTCTAAATCGTAACTTAAAATAGCAATATTACGGCGTGCTTGGGCAAGTAGTTTTAACGCGAAACTATGAAAATCTGCGCTGCAATTCAATAAAAACAAATCAGGGCTGGTGGGAGATTGCATGCTCATAACCTGGGCTCCTTTTATGTGCCGCTGGTGGTGATTAAACCTATTCAATATCGCCGGTAATTATCTATTTGATTTATACCACATTTCAATATGAGGGATCCCTGCGTCCATAAAAACGCTGCCCTTAATCACAAAACCCAGTTGTTGGTAAAACCTGATCCGTTCGGTTTGGGCGTGCAAGTAAATGGCGCTTGATGGATGATTTTGTAAACAGACATCAATAACAGTTTGCATTAACTGTTTGCCAATGCCTTGTTTGCGATATTCTTTTGATATCGCTACACGGCCAATATGAAATATGTGTTGTTCCTGCTGTATTTCATGGGTGAGAGGTTGTTCAATAATTTGATGGCTTTCAATAAGCAGACGTGCACAACCAATCGCAATCCCTTCTGCGCTGTGTACTAAAAAATGGGTAGCAGTTTCGTCTTTACTATCCCATTCATCTTCTGCGCTTACGTTTTGTTCTTGCATAAAAATCAGCGTGCGCAACATGATTAATTCATGTTGCGCACTTTGCCACACGACTGGTTTGATAGTAAATTCATTACTCATTAGTTAATCACTCATCAACTAAAAGGCTTTCTTGATTAATTAATTGGGTAATGGCGGCGCGATCGTATAAATCTTGCACCAGGGGTTTTAACATTGCCCAGGTAATTTCAACTTCGCGGCATACTAATTCTGCCAAGGCCTGCGAGCAGGAAATTACGTGACCGTCGGCAAATAAATCGGTGCAGCCTTCTGATGTATGAAATGCAAAGCGAGCGGCGGGATTGCGCCACAACATATTGCCTTCAGCGAGGGCCGCTTGCCAATCGTCTGCATCTAGCTCGTCCTCTATTTCAACTTCTTCACTGCCATATTTACGTTCGGTCATGTGTTTGCCAAACCACTGGGCGATATTTTCGGCGGTAAAGTGTTGCTGTAAAATTTGTTGAATTTGCGCGATAGCTTCTGCATTTATTTCACCGGGACTATTTTGCAATTTCAATTGTGGGTCGCTAAAACGTAAATCATTGGTGAGTGTTGACGCAATGTCCTGGCTCAGCTCGGTTAAAATATCCGCATGGCTGGGTGCGCGAAAGCCAATCGAATAAGTCATGCAATCGCCTTCGGCTGTTCCCCAGTGTGCAATACCCGGTGGAATATAAAGCATATCTCCAGCTTCAAGTAGCCATTCATTTTGCGTTTCAAAGTTTTGTAAAATATTAAGTGGAGTGCTCTCAACGCGCGGTGAATTTACATCGCATTCCTGACCGAGTTTCCAGCGGCGTTTTCCCAAACCTTGTAGTAAAAATACATCGTAATAATCAAAGTGTGGCCCGACACTACCTTGATCGGGTGCGAAGCTAATCATAATATCGTCTACTCGCCAATTGGGGATAAAACGAAAATGATTTAACAGTTCATTAACTTCTGGCACCCATTGGTCAACGGCTTGTACTAATAAAGTCCAATTCGATTCGGGTAACTTTGCAAAGGTTTTTTCGTCAAAAGGCCCATGTTGCAATTCCCATGGGGTTTTACCTTTCTCTAAAATTAAACGCGATTCAACTTCCTCTTCCAGCGCCAAACCCGCTAGTTCGTCACCATCAATCGGTGATTCAAAATTTGGGAAGGCATTGCGAATTAACAGCGGTTTTTTCTGCCAGTAATCGCGGAGAAAAATTTCAATGGGCATTTCGCCGAGATGGGTAAGTGGAGTTGTCATTTTGTTTCCTGCGAAGTGTATATTGTAGGTTGGGCTCCAAAGCCCAACATAACCATCTTGCCATGTGAGGTATAAATAAATCTGTGCGACTTTTTTGTAAAATATTTTGTGCAAATTTCATGTAGGGAATGTTGGGCTTTGCAGCCCAACCTACTAGCTTATTTATTAAGTTAATTTTTGCCTTAATAAGGACTTTCCGAATAATCCTTATAAGTTACATTTAATATGAATTCTTGCGCTCTAACTTTTTTAAAGTCTGGGCTAATGGTGTTGTCTATGCAATTCACTTGAATATCAATTGATGGAGACGAAGCTATATATGTCCATTGTTTTGAATGTATATCTACAAGCTTATTTTCTGCTGCGACAAATTTAATATCATACATATTTTCGACTGTATCAACGTAAAATTTTGCGTTGGTAAGGCACTCGTCAAAGCTTTGTTGAGCAGAGGATGCGCAAATTTTATATATTTTTTTGTTTTGAGTTAAATACACGCTGTAATCTGAAAATGCAAAACTATTTACTGGAGGAGTTATGTTGCAAAATCGATTGAAACATTTAGGCCTAATATTTTCCTGTAGAATATCTCCAAACTTTACACCAAAAGCACCAGTAATTGGAATTTCACATGTTGAGTTATTGCTTATAAATAAAATTAATATAATTAGAAGTCTAGTTAGTATATAAAAATCTTTTACTGTTTTCATGATATTCTCCCTCATGTTAATAATTTTCTTAAATCGCTTTCGCCTGTGCCACCGCATTACCAACATAGTTCGCTGGTGTTAAATCCCGCATTGTCTGTTTCGCATGTTCTGGAATATCTAACGAATCCACAAACGCTGCCAATACTTCTTTCGTAATGGTTTGGCCGCGTGTCAGGGCTTTTAATTTTTCGTAGGGTTCATCCACATTGTAGCGGCGCATAATGGTTTGAATCGGTTCAGCCAATACTTCCCATGCGTTATTTAAATCTTGTGCTAAACGTGCGCGGTTGATTTCGAGTTTGCTCATGCCTTTTAGGGTAGAAGCATAAGCAATCATCACGTAGCCAAAGCCCACGCCCATGTTACGTAAAACAGTTGAGTCAGTTAAGTCGCGTTGAAAGCGGGAGATAGGTAGTTTTTCTGCAAGGTGATTAAAAATTGCGTTGGCGATACCGAGGTTACCTTCAGAGTTTTCAAAATCTATCGGATTAACTTTATGCGGCATGGTGGATGAACCCACTTCGCCAGCGATAGTTCTTTGCTTGAAATAGCCGTAAGAAATGTAGCCCCAAATATCGCGGTCAAAATCAATCACGATAGTGTTGAAGCGCGCAATCGCATCAAATAATTCTGCGATGTAATCGTGCGGTTCAATTTGTGTGGTATAGGGGTTCCATTGTAGGCCGAGGCTTTCCACAAATGTTTTTGCATTGGCTTGCCAATCTACTTCCGGGTAAGCTGATAAATGCGCGTTGTAATTGCCCACTGCGCCATTAATTTTGCCGAGCAGTTCAACTTCTTTAACCATTTTTAATTGGCGACGCAAGCGTGCGGCTACGTTGGCCATTTCTTTGCCGACAGTTGTTGGCGACGCGGTTTGACCGTGGGTGCGAGAGAGCATGGAGTCTTCTGCATAATCGTGCGCAAGTTTTACTACGCCATCGATAATTGCTTGCGCATCTTTAATAAAAGCTTCACGACCTGCTTTGAGCATAAGCGCGTGCGAGAGGTTGTTAATGTCTTCACTGGTACACGCGAAGTGTACGAACTCTAATACGGCTTCTAATTCTTTATTGCCAACAAATTTATTTTTTAAAAAATATTCCACGGCTTTTACATCGTGGTTAGTAACGCGTTCTATATCTTTAACGGCTTGAGCGTCAGCTTCGTTAAAATTTTCTACAATTGCATCGAGGTGCGCATTGGTTGCTACGCTAAACGCCGTAACTTCGGGGATACCTGTATGACAGCTGAGTTGCTGTAACCAGCGGACTTCTACTTCGACTCGATAACGGATTAAACCGAATTCACTAAAAATTTTACGCAGTGCGATGGTTCGGTTGCCGTAGCGACCATCGACAGGAGATATAGCATTCAGTGGAGAGAGGGAGGCAAAGTGATCATTCAAAGTGTTGGCCATGCAGAGGGACTCTTCAAAGTAGGTAAAATGGTCAAAGTAAGTAAAATAGTAGAAGGAAATAAAAAGGTAAATTGCAAGATAGTAAAAATGGCGGTCATGATAGCAAAAAGCGCCTGTTTTTTCAGGCGCTTTTAAAGTTTTTACGATTTAATGGTCACGGTTAGTGAGTTCTGGCGCGCAGTAGTTCATCGACACAGTTGGCGATAGCTTTGCGTTGCAGTAAAAGCTGCCAACGGTTACCGCCGAGTTGTCGCCAGAGTGTGGTTGAACGAATGGCAGCCAGTAACAGTGCGCGAATTTGATGGGCAATACGCGGTTGTGAGAGATAGCTTTGGTCGCCCATCACTTGAATACGGAAACGAAAAGTACTGATAGTGGCGCTGTAAAGATCACCAAGGTTGCCAATCACATTTTCGTGTATGGAAGAAAAATGCTCAGCTTGCTGCGCAGCTTGTTCGAGTCTGTTGCCGAGCAATTTAAGCATCTTTTTGTCGTTCGCCAACTTTTTCTGTAAATGCAATGCGCCTAAACAATAGCGCATGGCATCTTGATGTTTGTGTTTGCCTTGCAACATATCGCGTAAGGTTTCTAAGCCCAGGCGCAAATTTTGTATATCGCCCCCGTATACCGCAAGAGTGGTAGGAGGTTTTAGGTCAAGCAGGCTTTCGATAGTACATTTATAGGCATCGGGTTGCACATAGCCAGTTTTAGCAATTTGCTCAACCAGTATGGTGGCTTGTGCGATTCCCGCTAAGGCGAGAGTTATTTCAGTTAAATCTTTGCTCACAAATTTCTTCTCAATCAAAAATTATCGGTAGATGCTATGACGGCACCACCAAGACAGGTGTCTTCCTGATAAAACACAACCGATTGCCCCGGTGTTATGGCGCGCTGTGGTTGCTTGAACAATACATCAAGCGTGCCATCCGCAAGGACTTGTACGAGGCAATCTTGATCCGCTTGGCGATAACGGTTTTTGGCCGTGCAGTTAAAGCTATGTGAGGGCGCAATCGCTGTATTTAAAGGCAACCCATTAATCCAATGGGCTTGTTGAGCAATTAAATGATTGGTATAGAGCAACGGATGATCTGTGCCCTGGGTAACCACCAACACATTGCGCACCAAATCTTTTTGAATGACGAACCAGGGTGCCTCGCTAGCGCCGCGCACACCGCCTATGCCCAAGCCCTGACGTTGACCGATAGTGTGGTACATCAAGCCGCTGTGTTGGCCTATCACAACACCTTCGGGAGTTTGAATATCACCTGGTTGCGCTGGCAAATATTGGGCTAAAAAATCTTTAAAGCGGCGTTCGCCGATAAAACAAATACCGGTGCTGTCTTTTTTGTTGTGCGTGATTAAGCCGTGCTGCTCGGCAATGCGGCGCACTTCTGGCTTTTCTAATTCACCGATAGGGAAGAGTGATTTTGCAAACTCGGCTTCACCAACTGCATGGAGGAAATAACTTTGGTCTTTATTGGCATCCAATCCTTTGAGCAAATAAGTGTGACCATCGCGATCAGTGCGGCGTACGTAATGGCCGGTGGCGATAAATTCGCCACCAAGTATGCGAGCATATTCTAAAAATACTTTAAATTTAATTTCACGGTTACACAGAATGTCGGGATTGGGTGTGCGGCCGGCTTTGTATTCGGCTAAAAAATGCTCGAACACATTATCCCAATACTCGGCAGCAAAGTTGGCTGTGTGTAATTTTATGCCAATCTTTTCGCAAACACGCTCGGCATCAATCAAGTCCGCCTTGGCGGTGCAGTAATCGGTGCCGTCGTCCTCGTCCCAATTCTTCATAAACAGGCCTTCGACCTGATAACCCTGTTGCTTGAGCAATAAGGCGGAAACAGAAGAATCAACACCGCCGGACATGCCGACGATTACAAGCGGTTTACTGCTGGACATATCAATTGCCGTATTAGAGAAATATCGATGTATACAAAGAAACAATACAAGTAGGGAGTTACGAGTAGTGAAGAGGTGAGTATTTTACCTAGTTTTTATCGGGCATAGCTAATCTCTTAGGTTGCAGCATTGCTGAGTTTAATAAAATTGGGGTAAAAAAAAGAGCTGCAAAGCAGCCCTTTTTGAATGTATGGTTTTAAAAAGTATAATTTTAAATAGCCATCAGATTTTGCGACGTGCTATTAATAAGCCCAAAAATCCCAACACTAACAGAGCAATTGACCCGGGTTCAGGCACTTCAGCATGGCCATCAAGTGCATCATTCCCGCATGACATGGTCCAGTGAGCATCCAGTGTATAGTTTGAACCCAAGCCAGTAATATTTGAAAGATCAAAGCTAAATATATTGTAGAAAGACAAGTCAGCGCCAGACATGCCTGTACCTTCCTTGAAGTTGCTCGCGTTAGCGGCCACCAACATGGAGCCACCTGACATGCCGTAGGGTGCACTTTGGCCGTAGTATATGTCGTTGTTCCAGCTGGTGACTTTGTAAAGGCCGGCAGCATCAATCCCTGTGCCAGTATTTACGCCCTGTGAGCTAATGGTTTGGTTTGATGTGTAGCCTTTGGTTAAATTGCCAAAGTCAATTGCGTATTCATAGTTGGATTTATTGCCATCAAAAGACAGGGCTAGATCACCGTTAAAATATTGGTGGCCACTAAAGGATTGGCCATTTTGGCTGATAATATCGAAGCCTGTTTGTAAGCCGATTGACAATTGGTTGCCTTGAATTTTGTAAAATAGATATTCGGCATCAAAGTTTTGGCCGCCGTATCCTGGGTTTACCCAACCGCCGCTGCCAACACCATCATCGTTAGCGAGTGTGGTCCAGCCGTTAAAGACGGTTAACGGGCCCGCAAAGCTTGCACTAGCGATAAACAACAGAAATAGCGCTGAGGTTAAATTGCCTAAAGTTTTCATGTTATTTCCCTAGTGGTTCATTAAGGTTTATTTTAAATTGTGTCGCGTGGGCACACAAAAGCAATTTATGTGCCATATGGCGTTATGTATACAAAACAATGACTTATGAAAATGGTGCGAATACACTTGTAAATATATCCGACAAAATAATGATTTTGGCGACTAATTACAGCTAATGCATGGATGAAATGGCGAACTTATAGCTCAGCTGCCAATGACTCTAAGGGGGAAGTTCTTGCCGGCACGATAATCTTCAATAATTTGCAGTGTCATAGGGCTGCGTAAGTGTTCTTTTCTAGCAATAATTTCTTCAAAAGTGAGCCAAACAGCTTCAATAATGCCTGTATCTAGCGGTTGTGTTATGTCTTGGCTTATGGCGTCAGCAATGAAGGTTGTGCGCAAATAAGTCACACCATTGCTCAGTGCTACATAAAGATTAATTCCTACGACGCCGGTGAGCTTCACAGTCCAGCCAGTCTCTTCCAGTGTTTCACGGATAGCCGCTTGTTGTAGCGTTTCACCTGGGTCTAGATGGCCGGCCGGTTGGTTGTAAACTTTTTTGCCATCAACTTCTTCATAAACCATTAAAAAGCGATTATTGCGTTGAATAATAGTGGCAACAGTAACGTGGGGTGCCCAAGTCATAATTTCATCCTGTTTTTTAGGGGTGAGGAAGCAGGTCGGTGGTGATAACTCTATATTTACCTTGTGCAATGCCTTCCAAGGTCCAGTCGCCAATTCGTACTCTCACGAGTCGTAAGGTGGGGTAGCCTACAGCCGCTGTCATGCGTCGTACCTGGCGATTTTTTCCTTCACTAATAATAATTTCCAACCAATGCGTCGGGATATGTAAACGCTGTCGAATAGGGGGATCGCGTTCCCATAGTGTGGGCTCAGAAATGAGTTGAGCTTTTGCAGGTTTGGTGATGCCATCTTTTAATTCAACACCTTGTTGCAGTTTTGTCAACGCGCCACTATCAGGTATTCCTTCTACTTGCGCCCAATAGGTTTTCGGTAACTTGTGCTTAGGATGAGCAATCTGGTGTTGTAGTTGGCCGTCGTTGGTAAGCAGTAATAGCCCTTCGGAATCATTGTCCAGCCTGCCCGCAGGATAGACTTGTGGCAGCTTGATATAGTTCGCTAATGTTGGCCGGTTTTGATCATCCGTAAACTGTGAAAGCACGCCAAAAGGTTTGTTGAACAAAATTAAAGAGGCCATACAATTAATCGCTGAGAAAAGAAAAAATTTTACCTCACAGCGCCAGGGATTGTGCGACTTATTTTACTTTAAATTGTTGCACTAAATTTTGTAATTCAGCAGTCATTTTTGCAAGGTTACTAATGGCGTCTGCCGTTTTGAGCGTGCCGTTAGTTGTGTAAATTGCAGCTTCATTGATATGCGTGATATTGCGATTTATTTCTTCTGATACTGCCGTTTGCTCTTCCGCAGCGGTGGAAATTTGCGCGCTTAAATCAGCAATTTTGGTAACGGTTGCAGCAATTGTATTTAATGATTTACCCGCTTTTTCAGCTTGACTGACTGCAAGTCCCGCTTGTTCCCGGCTTTTGTTCATAGCTTCTACCGATGATTTTGAACCCGCTTGTAGTTGGCCGATCATCTCATTAATTTCGCCTGTTGATTTTTGAGTTCTGCTAGCAAGTGTGCGCACTTCATCGGCTACTACCGCGAAGCCGCGGCCTTGTTCACCCGCACGCGCTGCTTCAATTGCAGCATTCAGTGCTAACAAATTGGTCTGTTCTGCAATACCCCTGATCACATCTAATACGGAAGAAATATTGTGGCTGTTACTTTCAAATTGATTGATTATTTCTGAAGCTTCGCCAATTTGGTTGGCTAGTAGTTTGATGGCTTGAATAGCGTGCTCGACAATTTCACTACTGACATTTGTTTCATTGGATGCCTTAGCAGCAGATGCCGAAGTTGATGAGATATTGTTGGCAACCTCGTGTACCGTTGCGGTCATTTCGTTCATGGCAGTAGCGACTTGTTCGGCTTCCTCGCGTTGTTGCTGCATATTGGCGGTAGTCTCGCCTGTCACTGCGGAAATTTCTTCTACAGAGGTAAATACTTTTACGGTGGTCTTGCTTATTTGCGAAATCACTTGAGTTAAATTAGTCCGCATTGTTTCCATTGCTCGGGCGAGTTGGCCCATTTCATCATCTTTTGACGTATCTATGCGAACCGTTAAATCACCGGATGCAACACGCTCTGAAACATGTATTAAAGCATCCAGGGATGTAGTAATGCTTTTAATAATGGAGAAAGAAATAAAAATCATCGCGGCTGCACCAAACACGGAAATAATGATTAATATTTTTGTGGCGCTGTTTTTTTCTTCGTTGGCTGCTTTTTGTGTGGTTTCTGCATCAGCTTCAATAAGCTGGGTTAAGGATGCCATCACCACTTCCAATGTGGTAAACGATTTGTGGAAACCATCAAGATTCTTCATGGCTGAGGCCCGATCACTTTTAGCGGTTTGTACCATACTGGTTGCAGCTGCAATATAGTCGCGCAATGCCGGGAAAGCTTTATCCAGAGCTTCATGGATTTTTTTGTTGGTAATTAATGCGTCATTTTTATTGAGTGAGCTTGTAAATAACTCTGAATGGTCTTTAAGTTCTGTCGCAATGGTAGCTAATTCATTTAGATTATTACTTTCGGAGGCAAGTAGTGCAGCTTGTACATCAGAATTTAAGGCATCATGCATCATATCGGCGAACATATGGTTGCGTAGGATAGTTGAGCTAATAATAATATTATTCATGGCATCGTTAATATTCAAGATGCTGCGATAACCACTCATGCCCACCAAACTGCCAACAATTAGCCCTAAGATAGTCATTCCAATGAGTTTGTTCTTGATGGTAAACATGATAAAGATTCCTGATTAGGTTATGTCAGCTCTGTAATTAAGTGGAGATGCCAGCCTAAGCCTAGAACAGGGTGAAACAATTAGCTAATTTCGGGTAAGATTTCACGCGTGTTTTAAAGCCAACTTTATCAACGTTTGACGGTGTGTCAGCATAAGCATGAATGCCAAAACTGAGTCGCGCTGTTATACTGCGCCCGATTCTTTAGGTCACCACCCTGACCTAACTCCTTTAGCGCCTACTTCTTCTATTTAATGTGTCTGCTGATGCATTCGTCGGTAGCATTTTCTTTGCTCTTGTAACATGACCTTATGGAGTTTACGTAAAAAATGACTGATTCAAAAATCATCTACACCCAAACCGATGAAGCCCCTGCGTTAGCCACCTTTTCTTTATTGCCCATTGTTAAAGCATTTACTCAAGCCTCTGGCATTGCAATTGAAACGCGCGATATATCGTTGGCGGGCCGGATTATTGCGAGCTTTTCTGATTTTTTAACTGTTGAGCAACGTATTCCGGACGACTTGGCTGAGTTAGGCAAGCTTGCGACTAAGCCTGAAGCTAACATTATTAAGCTACCTAATATCAGTGCATCAATGCCGCAATTACAGGCTGCCATTAAGGAATTGCAAAGCCAGGGCTATGCGCTACCAAATTACCCCGAAGCCCCAAAAACTGATGCTGAAAAAGATGCTAAAGCAAGATACGACAAAATCAAAGGCAGTGCGGTAAACCCGGTATTGCGTGAGGGCAATTCAGATCGCCGCGCGCCGCTGTCGGTAAAAAATTATGCACGTAAACATCCCCATAAAATGGGTGCCTGGAGTGCGAATTCCAAATCACATGTTGCGCATATGGCCAATGGTGATTTTTACGGTACCGAAAAATCTGTACTGATTTCAGAAGCCGGAAGTGTAAAAATTGAATTGCTGGCCAAAGATGGCAGCAGCAAAGTGCTGAAAGAAAAAACCAATGTGTTGGCAGGTGAAATCATTGACGCATCGGTGCTGAGTAAAAATGCGCTGCGTGCTTTTATCGCTGCACAAATTGATGATGCAAAAAACCAAGGTGTACTTTTTTCTGTGCATCTCAAAGCGACTATGATGAAAGTATCGGATCCCATTATTTTCGGCCACTTTGTCTCAGTATATTACAAAGAAGTGTTGGAGAAACACGCGGTTGTTTTAAAAGAGTTGGGTATTGATCTTAACAATGGATTGGGCGATCTTTATACCAAAATCAAATCCCTGCCTGCAGCAAAACAAGCTGAAATTGAAGCTGATGTAAAAGCGCTTTACACAATCCATCCGCAAATAGCGATGGTGAATTCTGACAAAGGCATTACTAACCTTCATGTTCCAAGCGATGTGATTGTAGATGCCTCCATGCCGGCCATGATTCGCGATTCAGGCAAAATGTGGAATGCCGAAGGCAAGCTACAAGATACCAAAGCGATTATCCCGGATCGTTGCTACGCGAGTATTTATCAAGTAGTGATTGATGATTGCAAAAAAAACGGCGCATTTAATCCGTCTACTATGGGTAGCGTGCCCAATGTTGGTTTAATGGCGCAAGCTGCAGAAGAATATGGTTCTCATGATAAAACCTTCAAAGTCCCCACTGATGGTGTTGTGCGCGTCGTTGATACGGTGGGCAAAGTTTTGCTTGAGCAAGCTGTCGAAGAAGGCGATATTTGGCGCATGTGCCAAGTCAAAGATGCACCGATTCAAGATTGGGTAAAGCTCGCTGTTAATCGTGCACGCGCTTCTAGTACGCCTGCGGTATTTTGGCTTGATCCAAAGCGTGCACATGATGTACAGGTGATCGCCAAGGTAAATACCTATCTAAAAAATCATGACACTAAGGGTTTGGAGATTCACATAATGTCGCCAGAAGAGGCGATTCAGTTCTCTCTCGATCGTATCCGCGCGGGCAAGGACACTATCTCAGTAACCGGTAATGTATTGCGCGATTACTTGACGGACTTGTTCCCGATTATGGAGCTGGGTACCAGCGCTAAAATGCTATCTATCGTCCCATTAATGAATGGCGGTGGCTTGTTTGAAACGGGAGCGGGGGGGTCTGCACCTAAACACGTTCAACAATTCCAGGAAGAGGGCCACTTGCGTTGGGATTCGCTAGGGGAGTTCCTTGCCTTGGCTGAGTCTTTGGATCACTTGGGTACTACTACCAACAATGCTAAAGCCAAAGTGTTTGCCAAAACACTGGATCAAGCTAATGGTAAATTTCTGGATAACGATAAGTCACCAGGTCGTGCTGCCGGTGAATTGGATAATCGTGGTAGCCATTTCTACCTTGCGCTTTATTGGGCTCAAGCTTTGGCAGCACAAACAGATAATGCTGAGTTACAAGCACTGTTTGCGCCTTTGGCTAAAATGCTCACTGAAAATGAATCTAAAATTGTGGATGATCTGAAAGCTGCCTCTGGGAAAGCCGTTGATTTAGGTGGTTATTACCACCCAAATCGTGAATTAGCTTACAAAGCATTGCGCCCGAGTGCGACTTTTAATGCAGCTTTGGCGACTTTGGGTTAATTCTTAATTGAGATTCGTAGATAAAAACCCTTGGGTGAAAGCTCAAGGGTTTTTTTATGGATATTCATTGCGAAAGTGGCTAGTCCCCTAAAATTTACGGAACTAATTCCATTTTCCACATGGCGCTCCACCAACCTGGGGAAATAGTTCCGTGTTGTGCAGTTCCAATTTGATTTTCCACATGAATATATTGTGCAGATTGCCAACGATTTCTAAAACGCACATAACCACTATCTGCATTTTCTATTTGCCATTTCGAACTATCCCACGCTGAGTTACGCGCACTTGCCTGAATTTTTCCTGTTAAATTTTCTATGTGCATATAATCGCCCGTGGATAAATTGCGCAGCTCGATATAGCCATTCCCCAGATCTTCACTAATCCATTGGCAAATTATTCCGGAGGAGGTTGTATGATAGGCAACAAAATCACCGTCATCACACAGATAAGAATTTTTCCAACGATTTATTAAACGATAGCTAGTCACCTTGGTAACGCTACTCGCTGATGACTGTGAAACGCTTGACTTGCTCGAATATGAACTTGTCAAACTTCTACTTGATACGCTACTCAATGCGCTACTGCTTGCACTACTAACAACACTATTCGATTTACTGCTAGCAGCACTGCTTGATGTATTAGTCTTACCACCGCAGTTCAAGCAGGGCACACCCACTATCGCACCGCCATGAATTGCTACTGCATCATGAATATTAACAGCAATAAATGCGTTGCCGTTTGCATCAACATTAATACTCGGTCCGCTACAAACACCTGTTGCATAATTAAAGTCAGCATGAATAATATCGCAGTAAATTCCGGCGGGCATTCCCGTTGTAAACGTACGATTTATATTGACACCATCTTCACGATTGATCGCGACAAATCCCAGGCCTCCACGCCCCCAGGCCATTTGGTTATTGCCATTGTCCCAATAGTTAGTCACAGAAAATGCATTACTCGTATTATTTCTGAACGCAACCATATTGGCGATTGATCGATTGCGATGTTCGCAAAGCCATCCATTGCTGCAGGTATTTGCTGCACCACTTGGTGGCCCTTGATCGGCATTACTCCATTCGTAGCTCGACATAATTTCAGGATAACCGTAAGGCCAGCCCAGCATAAAAATATGCGCGAGATTATTTAAATTTGCACCATCTTTATAAGTAATTATATTGGCCGTTTGTTGCCGCTGGTTATCATGATTCTCCACAAAAACCACGGCATCCGCTGACGCTAACCAACCACTCCACACACCTATATTACTCAGGTTTTTTATCGGGCCATTGCCTTTAAAAAAATACCCAATTGTATTGGTAAAATTGAATTCTGTTACATCACCTACGTATGTATATTGGCTGGACTGCACTTGCAAGGGTTCATTCGATGCGCTTATCACCTCTTGAAAAATATAGGGGTGGCCCGCAAGCCTACCAACAATATTGGAAATATCCGCAGCGGGTATGTGTTTCGCTGCATCGACCCGGAATCCTGCAACACCCATCCCGATTAAATCATTTAGATAGTCAGCAATGTTTTCGCGCACGTAATCTGATTCTGTTTTTAAATCGTTTAGCCCGACTAAATCACAATTTTGAATTGACCATGCGTTGCTATAGTCGATGCCGGTGGTGCAGCTGTGAAAATCATTTACGCCATAAGGCACTTCTGGAAAGCTGCGATTTAGCGCGGCCATATGATTAAAAACTGCATCAACATAAATATCAACGCCAGCAGCTTTGCAGCGACTAACCATGTTTGCAAAT
>JANYIO010000165.1 GCA_025362015.1 Gammaproteobacteria bacterium
AGTATTTCTAACGAAGAGCGGCTAATGTATTTAAAAGAATTAGAAACCCTGTGCGGTATTGAAATTCCTTCGTTGATTCCAGAAGAATATGCTGCTGTTAATTGGCAGCAATTAAAAGAGATGCAAAATAATAATATAGAGATTGGTGGGCATACACTAAGTCATCCATCATTAGGGCACTCGTCTCTTGTTCATTGTGAAAATGAAATTAATCAGTCGTTGCAGAAACTAAATGAAGAGCTGGGTGTTCAGCCTAGAACATTTTGTTATCCAAATGGTCAGCCAACTGACTATTCAGACGATATTAAATTGCTAGTTAAAAAATCTGGTTATACCGCTGCGGTTACTGCTTTTTCGGATGCGTTCAATGTTCGTATCCCATATGCATGGCGCCGCTTCGTTGGCTGCAACGATTCATTTCAGTTTCACAAATCATTATTCGGCGTCGAACATTTAGGTAACAGATTTAGAAACAGTCAGCGTTGTGATTATTAAAGGATCTGTTATGACTCAAGACCTAAAAGCTAACTTTACTCTAAAGGCCGTTAGTGTCTCCTCTGCTACATTTGTATTTTTTCAAATATATCAACTTGATTTTTTTCTGCACACCGCTGCTCGTATAGATGCTTTAGGTGTTCTACGCCCATCATTTTTGTTGTTTGGAATTATTGCATTTTTATTGTATGGGCAGCGTGAAAAATTTAAATATAAATTAGATCATCCCATTTTTAAAAGCTACGGCATGTTTTTAATCATGCTTCCATTGGCGTTGCCCTTTGTCACTTATCCGGGGAGTGTAATTAAAGCAAATATTCCTGAATTCATAAAAGCAATTGTTTTTTTATATTTTACAGCGCTTATTCTTGATAGTGAGAGCAGATTAAAAAAAGCATTAATTGTATTTGTAGGTTGTCAGGTATTTAGGGTGCTTGAGCCAGTTTTTTTGCATATTACTCAAGGCTATTGGGGCAGTTCGACCTATATGGGTAATGGCGAATTTGCTTCACGGTTGTCTGGGGCTCCATCTGATGTAATAAACCCTAATGAATTAGGATTTGTAATAGTAACTTGCATTCCATTTTTGCATTATTTTTTATCAAATGATGGATGGAAAAAAAAGGTTCTATACGTTGGCTTGTTAGCGGTTTTGTTTTACGCATTAATCCTTACTATGTCCAGAGGGGCATTTCTGGCGCTATTGGTTGTTGGGTGGATGGTTTTTTTAGAAAGTAAAAGAAAAATTCTAATAGTGGTTGCATTTCTTTGCATCATTGTTGCCGCTTGGTCTGTCATGAATGATGTGCAAAGAGACAGATATTTTTCACTTGTTTCATCTGACTCAAAACAGTCTGCTACTGCCGAGGGGCGCCTGAGGGGTTCGCAAGATGAACTGTTATTAGGACTCAAGCGTCCATTTTTTGGATTTGGATTGGGGACTGCGGCAGAGGCAAAGTTTAACAATGGCCAAGGGCGTGAGGCCAGCCATAATATGTACGCAGAGATACTTATCGAAGTAGGGTTTGTGGGAATGTTTTTATTTTTCCGTTTCATCAAAAGTATATATTCTCAATTGCGCTTTAGCCTTAAAAAAATTCAAGAAATTGATGTTTTTTATGAGCGCGCTTTCAACGCATTCAAGGTAGTATTTTGGATGTTTGTGGTATACAGCAGTAATTATTGGGGCCTGAATCAATATTATTGGTACAACTTGGCTGGCCTAATAATTGCTGCAGCATTCCTATCAAAATCAACCATGACATATGGACGGTCGGCATGAAAATATTGTTAGTGGCGAGGTGGCCAGTTGGCGGTATAAAAACATATATAAAATATATATACGGCTCTCCTCTTTTTGAAAATGTGGAGCTCACACTATTGGCGCCGCCAGAAGATTTGGAGGGCTTTATTATTAATCAGTTGCCTCCCGGCCGCATTAAGTTAGTGCTAACCAAGACGGGTTGGTTCACTTTCACTAAGGATTTTGTTAGCTGTCTTCGAAAAAACAATTTCGATATTGTGCATTCACATGGCTTTACTGCCTCGCTCTTTGTGCAACAAATTTTAGTTTTTAGTCGAATTCCACATGTGATGACCGGTCATGATGTGTTTTTGCCTGGCGCATTTTCTGGCGCTGCAGGGAAAATTAAAAAAATCATAATGAATTGGTTGTTGAATGGCGTGAATAGAGTTTTATCTGTTTCAGAGGACGCTCGCAACAATATGCTGGAAAATTTCCCGCAGTTAAACCCTCAACAAGTTTGCAATATTACTAACGGGATTGATTCTGAGTTTTTTAGAGCTGGTATAAAAAGAGATTTGCATAACGAGTTAAACATTAATAAACGTATTCCGTTAATTGGATTTTTTGGTCGATTTATGGCTCAAAAAGGGTTCATACAGATCATCCAATCAATGGAAAAAATAGTTAATGATCCCGCTATTGTTATTAAGCCTATAGTTCTAACATTTGGTT
>JANYIO010000178.1 GCA_025362015.1 Gammaproteobacteria bacterium
ATTTGATTGATACGATGATTAAATTTCGCTTGAAATTCGCGCGTAAAACTCCCCGCTTCCATCATGTCGATAAAGTGGAAAAAAAAACCAAAACCAAAAAAAAGGCCGTTGCGTTTGCAGTAGCCTTTTTTTGGATAGGGAAAATTACACCGTGAGCGTGAGGACTTTGATGGCTTGTGAGTCGACTAACATGCCGCCGACGCGTTTGGTGGTGTAAAAGCCGACGTGTGGCTTGTTGGTGTAGGGATCGCGCAAGACGCGTACGCCGAAACGGTCGACGATGGTATAGGCACGCTTGAAGTCACCAAACAGAATTGCATTGGCCGCCGCCGCGACAGCGGGCATATCTTCGTTCTCGGTGATGCCATAACCGTTGAGGGTGGACGGTTCTCCCGCTTCCAAACCGGGGCGCCACAAATAGTTTCCTGTGACCGTGTCTTTCATCGTGCGCACGTTAAACAGCGTCATGGTGGGCATCATCCACACTGCTGTTTTTCGGTAAGCGGGTTTTAAGGTGTACACCATTTTCAACAGGTCATCGCCGTCAAAACTTCCCGCGCTGCCCGAGTGAATTTTTTCCAACACACCAAAGGCGCGCGTCGCGTCTGCGGTTTGTGCGAGGGGATAAGCCAGAATGCCTTTCGCTTTGTTAATGCCATTGCCGAGTAAAAAAGCGTTGCCTTCGCGCTCATCAAATTCACGCGCAACTTCTTCGGCAAGCCATGCCTCAACATTAAAATACATGTCGTCGAGGGAGGACTGGGTCGCTTGTGGATTCGAATAAATCTCACCCATTACTGCAGCGATTTGTCCGAGGGTGGGCGTGCCGGTTGCAGGACGATCATCCGTTTCACCCACCCAGCCTGAACCCGTACCACCCAGATTCACCAACCGTTTGTAATCCGGTGTGCCTATCGTGAGTTGATTGCACACCCCACGCATCGGCGAACTGTTGCGTTGCAAATGAATAATATTTTTATCAATTTCCTCCGGCACGGCATAACCACCATCCGCATCCACACCAATCGACAGCGCTTTTTTCTCAAGCTCTGCCAACCCATCGTCTTTGCCTTTGCGCAAAAATTGGTTGTAACCCACCTTGTGTTCCTCAACATCTTTATTGGACGCTGTGGCACCCGGACGTTTTAATGCCAGCAGCTCATCTTCAATTTGTTTTTTAAACGTTTCAAAAGCGCTGAATTGTTCATTGTATTTTTCAACCTGCCCCGCAAGCGCCGACTTTTCTTGCGCAATACCCTCCAACCGTTTGTCGTTGACCTTTTTGAATTCATCGAACTTTTGTTGGAACGCGTCGGTGACATTGGCTAAATCCTGTGCATCTAACGGCATATTAAAAACCTCTTTTTTTGGGTATAAAAAAAGGCCGCTGTTTGAAGAGCGACCTTGGTGTGTAGGAGTTGTAAAAAAACAAAAAATAAAACAAAAATAAAACCTAAAAAAATGTTTTTTTTAGGTTTTTAAGGCGTTGATCAATGTCAGCAGAGTTTTTACATCTACCCTGGCTTGTTCAACGGTGCCGCGACCCAATAGATTTTTGACTTCGGCAATGCGCGCTTCGTCGTTGGCGGGAAAGGTCACCAATGACACTTCCCACAATTCAATGTCTTTGAGTAAAAAGGCTTCTTTTTCTTTGCTGAATTCGTAATCATTTAGGATGTAGCCAATCGATAATCCTGTAAGGCTGCCTGCTTTCATGTGTGCGTGTGCACGTCTGGCGAGAGGATCATCGTCAATGAGCAAACGGCCTTTCACGTACAGGCCTACATCGTCTTCACGCATGTCGGTGTAAATGCCAATAGGCTCATTCACGTTGTGTTGCCAGAGCATGGCAGGTAATTGTGATTTTTCAGTCCATCTTTTTAAGGATCTTTGAAACGCGCCCGGCACCACAATATCCGCGTAAGAATCTTTGACACCAAACACAGAACCATAACCTTCAAACTCTCCCACCTCATTGACCGATTTCAGTGTTAACGAAAAATCAAGCCGCTTTTTGATTTTCATTCACTACCTCGGGCTGAGTCGTCATGTTCATCGGCGTTAAATACACATCGCCGCCATCACGCGGGTTTAGATCTTCCAGCTCACGGCAATCATTCGGGCTTAAAATGCCCCACTGAATACCCTTGCCGTATTGTTCGTAACGGGTTTTGATATCGCCGCGCAGTAATGCACCGGCATTAAATTTTGCGTAATACGTTTGTTGATCTTTTTCACTCAATAAACCGACCAAAATACGGCTTTCAACGCGCGTTAAATAGGGCATGAGGGAGTAATTCATAAACTGCTGGCCCAACATTTCCACATTGTTGAGCGAGGCTTTTTCCATGTTGGCCACAAGCGTGGGTGGCACCCGAAAAATTGCGCAAATTTCATCGCGCTGAAAACGGCGTGTTTCTAAAAATTGTGAATCTTCCGCGTTTAAACTGATCGGCTTCCAATCTAAACCCATTTCCAGAATCATCGGCTTGTAGGCATTGGCAACCCCCATGTGCTCGCCATGAAATTGGGTTTTTAAACGCGTAAAGGCTTCATCAGTTAAGCCTTGCTCTGTGCGTAACACACCGCTCGTCACAGCACCGTTAGTAAACAATCGTGCCCCATGTTCTTCTGTCGATAGCCCGAGGGAAATCGCTTGTCGCGCGTAAGCAATGGGGCTTAATCCGTTCAAACCATCGACCGTAAATAAACGCACATGCCAGATGTCATCTTGCGTGAGGGTGCGTACACCGTCTTTAAATCTCACGTGGTAACTGATCGACCAATCATCATTGATTTTTGGCGTGACGCGCGAGGGATCAAGCGGTAAAAGTTCACGTACATTTCCTCCCAACGTATTTTTATACGCATAAAAATTACCACGCAAACATAAACACACCATGAGCAATTCCCAAAACTCCTGGGCGGTCATGTAGCTGTTGGGAGCCACCGATAACAAGCGGTGCACACGGTGATTGCTGGCAATATCTTTTCGATTGCCTTTTTGTTGATACAGTTTGCACGGCAACATGCCCACCGATTCCGCAAGCACGCGCACGCAGGCAAACACCGTGGTCAATTGCATCGCACCCATCGCCGACACACCTTTGCCGGTAACCGTGGTGTACTCTTGCAAGGCGGCCGCAATTTTATCGGGCGTGTCGAGTACATCCGTTTTGTAAAAAAATGCTTTGACGGTGTCAATCACCGCACCAAAATTTATACGCATACACTCATAAGGTTCTAATCCCGTGTTTCAAAATGTGCTCGGACAAGCTGCTTTCTTTTGCATCAACTGCATTCGTTTTACCAATGGCCATAAGCGCGGCAACGATTCCGTCGACGCGGCCCGTGGCTTTATCTTTGGCAATTTTGCGATTGCCTGCAGGATCACTGACGACCACCGCATTGGCCGCGCACCAGGTCATTACCGGGTTATTGTTGTGACGCAATTGATCGTTGCTGATTAATGTTTCCAGCTGATCCACTGCAGGGGCCATGTCTTTAAATCCCTGACCAAATTCAATCAGGGTGGGCAACACAACACCCTCATCTTCGGCGAGTTGTTTTAAGTCAGCGATACGCCAGCGGTCGTAAGCAATACTCGCGATGTCAAAACAATCGGCGAGCTGCGCAAGGCGATGCAACACGTGTAATTTACTGATGGCTTTGCCGGGTGTGGTTTCCAGCCAGCCTTGCGTCTTCCACACCGGATATTCAACGCGATCTTTTTCGGATTTATCCACCAAACCATCAGCGGGCAACCAAAAAAACGGCAGCAATCGCCAGTAGGGATCGTGCGCAACCGGCTCAAACGCGAGCACCAATGACGTTAAATCCGTGGTGCTTGATAAATCCAGACCGCCGTAACAGGTGCGACCGTACAATTCACATTCATCAATCGGATCTTGCCCGGCATTGCGCCACGGTTCGTAACCAATCCACGGCGAAATAGCTTCTGTCCAGATACAAAAATTAAGTCTTTTTACCAAGCTTTCTTTGCCCGGCATACCGCGCGCTTGCGTGACCTGATCACGCAAATATTTTTCCTGAATCGTGATGCCCAGCGATGGGTTGGCTTTGATCCAGCAATGCTCATCGGTGAACGGATCTTCACCTTCATCGAGTGCGCACACATAGGAAAAAAACGTATCGTCTTCACGCGCGCCTGCAGATACTTCTGCACCAAACTGGTGGTAATCCCAGCACACCGATTTGCGATCTGTACCACTGTTGGTAATCAACAGCAACAATGGTTGCTCGCGAAATTTAAAACCCGCGCGCAACATTTCAATCACAACACCGCTTTTGTGTTCGTGGACTTCATCGCACAAACCAATGTGTGGACGCGGCCCTGATTGACCGTCGTCCGCTGCTATCGGGCGAAAAAAACTATTGGTTTGGTGGTAGGCGATGTTCCATTCTTTGCCCTGACTGCCACTGCGGGTAATGCACTCATTCAAGTGCGGCGATTGGTCTACCATCGCGACGGCATCGCGAAATAGAATTTGCGCCTGATCTTTTTTGGTGGCAGCGGCATAAATTTCTGCGCGCTCTTCACCATCGGCAATCATGCCGAATAAACCGAGGCCTGCAGCCAGTGGTGATTTACCGGAACCCTTGCCGGTTTCGATATAAATAATTTGAAACCGGCGCAAACCCGTTGCTGAAAATTTCCAGCCGTGAATACTGCCCACAATAAAACCTTGCCACAGCTCTAACTCAAAGGGTTTGCCTTCAAATTTGCCGCCGTTTAATCGCAAGACTGCCGGAAAAAATTCGATGGCGTAACGCGCAGCGGTTAAATCCCAGACCAACCCTCGTGTATTACCATTTTCTAAATCGCGTAAATGCCTTGCACACGCAGCCCTGACATGTGGGCCTGCAACAATGTCACCGGAAACAATTCTCTCTGCGTAATACGTAACCGGATCATCAATTTCCAAAATACTTTGCAGCGGGATTGGCGAGAGCATCAAGCTTTTCAAGCGGGAACATATCTCCTTGCAAGGTCACATTCACTTTCGCGCGAGCACTGGGTGACATCCCAAATTCGGCAAGCGATTTATTCATTTGTTCAACCGCGCGGTTACTGATTTGCAACCACACGCTCATTTGTTTGTGGCCATTGGGTGTGGTTTCCACCAGCCCGTTTTCGTCTAACCCCTTCATCATTAACTCGGCAAATTCCCAGCGCGAAAATGCCATGCAATAGATCGCAATAGCGGCGCGATCAATGCGCGCAATCAAACCGAGTTTCGCAAGTTCCGGCGTGATAATTTTCCACTCGCGCCGTGCACTCGCATCCAAATGTTTGGGGATACTCGGAATTTCAACCGGCACTCGTGTGCCATCCGCTAAAACAGAAAATTTCTTTTTGCTGGGATTGCCATTCAGTAAATGCACATTCGCGGGTAATGCTTTTCTACCCATAAAAACAACCAAAAAATTAAATCAATGTAATCACATACTGAAGGAGTACCCCCCCTCTGGAATTTCCCGCTCGTGCAAAAAGGGAAGAGCATCCGGTCTTTAGGCGCAAAGGTAAAAACCTTTTACCTCTCCCCTCCCTTCATCGTTGATGCCAGTGGTGTTGTGGATCAATCGGAACGCCATCAAGCCCGCAACCCATCACCACACCCGACCGTTCCAAGCGTTGCTTGTGTGAGTCATGGCAATGTTTACAGAGTGCTTGCCAATTCTTTCTATTCCAAAATAAAGTCAGATCATTTTTATGTGCAACAATATGATCAACCACCGTGGCTGCAACGATCTGCCCACGTACTTCATGAAATACACACAATGGATTTGCGGTAAGGAAAACCACACGGGCACGCTGCCACTTTGATCCATAGAGTGGCTTATCACTGATCACTTCTTGTTGCTGGCACCACCCACATTCAACGCTAAAAAATCAATAACATTGCGCAGTATCCTCATCACACCATCATCTTTGGGTGACGGAGTTAAGGCAGCGATACTGGAAGCAATCGTCACCACCAGCGACGCCACTTGTAACCAACCAGGCACCATCACCTGCAGACTCGCCATCACATCCAGATTACCCACCACCGCAACATCAGCTGCCTGTGCAGGGGTAAAGATCAATGTGAA
>JANYIO010000208.1 GCA_025362015.1 Gammaproteobacteria bacterium
AACTCAGTACGGCGAATGCCTGTGCTATACAACACTTCCAGAATCGCTCTATCGCGCATTCCTGACGCCGTTGCCGTGTTGATACTGTCGAGTAACTTTTCTACTTCTTCAAGACTTAACACGGACGGTAATGAGGGCGCCTCGCGTGCCAACACTAATTCAGACGCAGGGTTATAGAGTAAATAATTTTCACAGGTCAGCCATTTAAAAAACTGCTTAATACCCGAGCGATAACGGTTGCGACTTGCTGACGATAACGGCAAGCCATTGGCCTGCCGATAATAAAATAAATGTTTTTGATAGGTTTCTAAAATCGGTTTGGTGATGTCTTGCGGATGATTCAAGCTGCGCTCATCGCACCAACCGACAAAGCGGCGTATATCGCGAAAGGGGTCGAAGTGATTTAAAAACAACCAAAAATTTTTCACGTAGAACTGTTCAAAAATAAATCGCTTCGACCCCTTTAATTCTTGCTTTAATTCTTTAATTCGACCTCTTTAATTCATAGTTTTTAATCAAAATATCTACTTTTTAAATATTTTAAATTTATCAGGGTGGGTAACGGATAATCTTCCCCCACTATTATCAACAGTAATGTTTTGACACTTGCACTCTGCAAAATGCAGTGGCTTTGATTCAACTTCTTCCCCACAAATTTGACACTCATAATATATGCTTTTTCCCGCGGGATAGCCCTGTGGCTGATTTGGCAAAAAATCAATGTATTGTTTACTTTTAGTCATTAGACAATTACTACAATTAACGCCAGAAGGAATTACAGGATACTACAGATAGAGTTGCAGCGTAAAATCTTTAGTTATTACGCTCGATGAACCAAATAAAATCTTTAATCAATTTTCAATTTATCTTTATAGGATTTTTGATAAAGCTCTGCAATCTTAACTGCCAACTCTGTTTTTTGATTCAATGATATTTTCGTTCCATCATCCCATTTTTTGATACTGCTTGTATCTAGCTCGGAATCGCGAGCAGAAATATCGCAAATAAAAGCTTTATCTCCTTTTTGAAAAAACAAATTTTCTCCTCGCCCGAGAATAAGCAAACCAAAAAGTTCGCCATTTTCCTCAAAACGGTGAACTTTTTCAAAATCATTTTTAAGTGAGTCGATCAGGGGTTTAAGATTATTACTCATAAATTCACTTCTTAATATGTCCAATTTTTGATGGTGTTCCATCTGTTTTCATTCTAGTTACACTTGTCACATTTGGATTCGCTTGAAGCTCTGGCTTTTCAACTCGCCACCAAGTCCTAATATTTCCAGGTCCGCGAAAGGGGTCGAAGTGATTTAAAAACAACCAAAAATTTTTCACGTAGAACTGTTCAAAAATAAATCGCTTCGACCCCTTTAATTCTTTAAAAATATCTTTTAAAATTACTCAGATATCAACATTCACTTAATTTAACCATACTTTTTTCGTGCGAAAAAAATATCTCTACTAAGATTTTAGACTACCGATATATCCCTAAGTTTTTACCGAGGAAATTGTTGCATCTAATATCCAATTCATATTGTTCTGTGTCCCTCCACTTGTTTCCAACCGAATCGTCAATTGGGTGAAACAAAAAAGAAACCTTTGACTTAGATCCAATGCTCTTATGAATACCTCTATATTGATAATGCTCCAAACGTGGTAGCGAACCCGAAGATTCCAACGCTCCAGCCAAATTATAAAAGCATAATCTATTCTCACTGAACAGCTCCACAATTACTCGATCTAATGGCTCAGAATAAACGGCTGTAATTGGCTCAGAAAAATTCAACAACACGTCTTTTTCTTCATGAACCCAGCCAACTGAAACTGGATCATATTCGTTTATATATTTCTTGTATTCAATATTCATAGTTATGACTTCAATGATCTTACGCTAACGACTTCTAAATACGGATCACTAGTCGTATTGTTGTATTTATTTGGTCTGGCACTTGACCATGCACTATCATCTTTAAACATGATTTGTGTGCCGCCGCCTTTTAAATATTTTCCATCACTTATTTGCGGGCCTACTGGACCTTCATAAACCTCAAAAGGCTTTTTGACTTTATAAGTCACTACATTATCTAGTGATGGCTTCCAAGCTTCTTTTATTGCTAATTGCTGACGTCCATATTGGGAATCCGGAATAAAATCCTCGGTTCCAAACTTGCCAGGTAAATTTTCCTGCCCATTATTAACAATCATATTAAAAGTGTCTCCAGCTTTCATTGTTCTAACATTTGAAGCAAAATCATAACCAATCGGCCACGGAGACTCTTGCGCCTTTAAATCTTTATACGCTGACGCTGCATCTTTTGTGTCGGAAAACTTACCAGCGTGATCTTTTTGAAACTCATTCCACGTGTTCTCCTTACACGTCAACCCCAACGGATCAACCCAGCCCGTTGGATTCGGCGCATATTGATAACCATTCACGCCACCCAATAACCCAATCGGATCTTGCGTGGTGAATTGCCCGACACTTGGGTCGTAGTATCTGTGGCGGTTGTAGTGCAGGCCGGTTTCTGCGTCGAAGTATTGGCCTTGGAAGCGTAAATTATTTTCAACTTCTTCGACATCTTTTAACGCGACATTGCCATAAGTTTTGTAACGCGCTTTCCAAACGATGTGGCCTTCCTGGTTGGTAAGTTCGCGTGGCGTGCCTAAGTGATCTAAATGATAATGATAAATTTCACCGTCTTGAACCATGGCGACGGGTTTAAAACTTTCGGGTTC
>JANYIO010000243.1 GCA_025362015.1 Gammaproteobacteria bacterium
CACATTTTTTGGTTGCATTCTAGCAGGTGTTATCGCTGTGCCAGCCTACCCTCCTCGCCCCAATAAACACGACGATAGACTGCAGAGTATGCTGCAAGACTCAGGCGCAAAAATCATCTTTACGCATGATGAAATGCTAGAAAAAATTAAAAATAGTTTCGTGAATGAGGACGTTAAGCATAGCTATAATTTCACCAGCGTTAATATTGCTCGCCAAAATTCGCCGACAACAAATGCGCTACCTAACAACATACATCCAGAAGCCATTGCCTACCTCCAATACACTTCTGGCTCAACCGGCAACCCCAAAGGCGTAATGGTGAGCCACGGAAACTTATTGCGAAACTTGTATTTAATTAAAACGGTTTCTGAATATACTGATCCATCCGTACACGTCACCTGGCTGCCAATCTTTCACGATTTTGGCCTGGTCAATGGTATTTGCCAGCCGCTTTATGCCGGTCAACAATGTGTGTTTATGCCTCCTGCTGCATTCACGCAAAACCCAATGCGCTGGTTAAAAACCATTTCAGATTATCACGGGAGTGTGTCTGGCGCGCCAAATTTTGCTTACGAATATTGCGTTGAGCGTGCAACAGAAGAAGACATCAAGAACATTAATTTATCGACATGGGAAGTAGCATTTAGCGGCGCCGAACCTGTACGCCCAGAAACCTTAAATGCGTTTCTCGAAAAATTTTCACTGGCAGGTTTGCGAAATAGTGTGTTCTGCCCTGCTTACGGTTTAGCAGAAGCAACGTTATATGTATCAACCATTGCACATCACAAAAGCCACACATTAAAACGTGTCGACAAAGCAGCTTTAGAAAAAAATACGGTTACGAACTCCACTGGCGATAATTCTCGAACCTTAGTCGCTTGTGGCGCTGCAGCCAAGGATCAAAACATTGTCATTGTTGATCCAGCTACTCTACAACCCTGCACAGACAATCAGGTCGGCGAAGTGTGGGTGTGCGATGCCAGCATTCCCAGCGGCTATTGGAATAGGCCGAAGGAAAGCGAAGAAACCTTTAATAATTATCTCAACATAACTAACAAAAATCTGTCAGTTAACAAAGGCCCATTTTTGCGCACAGGCGACATGGGATTTTTAGATAACCAAAACCTCTACATTGTCAGCCGCCTGAAGGATTTAATTATTATCCGCGGCGCCAATCATTACCCCCAAGACATTGAGTTTACTACTGAAAATTCTCACTTCGCATTAAAAAAAGGCAGCGTCGCTGCATTTTCAATTACGGATGATAATAACCATGAGCGCCTTGTTATTGTTCAGGAACTAGAGCGCCAGTGGCGCAAAAATTTTGATGGAAAAGAAATTAGCGATGCAATTCGTCGTCAAATCCAAGAAAAACATAATATCGAAATTCATGAAATTATTTTAATCTCGCCCGCCAGTATTTCTAAAACAACCAGCGGAAAAATTCAGCGTCGTCTATGCCGTTCAGAATATCTCGACAATAAATTGTCTGTATTATTTACCTGGCAAAATCCCATGACGCACACGGTCGAAATGGTTAACGAAGTTATATCAGTCATTAATTCCAACGTCTCCGTTAGCGAGATTACGCAATTTTTAGTTGAGAAGGTGACGCAAGCATCAGGTATAGCACCGCACGAAATCGATACCCATGCATCATTTGCTGATTTTTGTTTGGGCTCTTTAGCAATTGTGAGAATTTCCGGCGAGCTGGAACAATGGTTAAAAATACGTATTCAACCCACCTGCGCGTACGATTATCCAACCCTATTGGGCTTAGCAACTTTCCTTCATAGTCAATTGCATCCAGCGGCGCCCTCTGGACACACATCAAGATCAAGCATAAGTGTCGTCAACAACAATGAACCACTTGCCATTATAGGAATGAGTTGCCGTTTTCCCGGGGCAAATAATATCGAATCATTTTGGAAACTTTTACAAAACGAATGCTGTGCCATTCAATCAACCGAAAAACGGTGGCCACTGAATGATGAAAAAATTGCGACGAATTTTGCTGGCTTATTGGATGAAGTCGATAAATTTGATGCTGAACTATTTGGAATATCGCCCCGTGAAGCGTGCAATATGGATCCGCAGCAACGGCTATTACTGGAAGTCAGTTGGGAAGCACTGGAGAATGCAGGATTAACATTGCCACAATTATCAGGCACTAATACCGGTGTATTTATTGGCGTGAGCACTAACGATTACAGTCAGCTTTACGATCAGCAATTTTATGCACGCAATGCTTACACCGGCTCGGGTAATGCGGGCAGTATTTGCGCAAATCGCCTGTCTTATTTTTATGATTTACATGGCCCCAGTCTTGCCATTGACACAGCCTGCTCTTCATCGATAGTCGCACTGCATCAAGCTAGCCAAGCCATTCGTAATAACGAATGTGACAGCGCAATTGTCGGCGGTGTTAACTTATTATTAACACGCGAGCTCAGCGACGTTTTCGCAAAAGCCAATATGCTTTCACCAGACGGAAAATGTAAAACATTTGATGAATCCGCCAATGGTTATGTTCGCGGTGAAGGTTGTGGCGTCGTCATTATTAAACCATTAAGCGCCGCGATTCGCGATGGCAATTCTATTTTAAGTGTTATTCACGGCTCCGCCATTAATCAGGATGGGCGCAGCAATGGCCTCACCGCACCCAACGGTCTCGCACAACAAGCTGTTGTATTACAAGCACTAAAAGCCGCATCCCTATCGCCGGGCGATATCGATTATGTCGAAGCGCATGGAACCGGAACTCCCTTAGGCGACCCAATAGAATTTAACGCATTAATATCCGTGATGCGTTCTTCACCGCGTGAAAATACATGCCTCATTGGTTCGGTAAAAACGAATATTGGTCATCTCGAAGCTGCAGCAGGCATGGCAGGATTAATTAAAGTTGTACTCTCCTTACAATACGACTTTATTCCCGCACATTTGCACTGCAACACTATCAATCCTTTACTCAATAGCGCACAAAGTGATGTGGCTATTGCAGCAAAAGGAACGGCTTGGCCGCGCACACATAAAAAACGCCATGCTGGAATTAGCTCATTCGGTTTTGGTGGTACCAATGCTCACATAATCATTGGTGAACCGCCACTCACAGCCACTACTAATTCAGCTGCAACGCCATCAGCGGCACTCTTGGTATTTTCGGCAAAAACTTCTAATGCACTTCAGAATATCATTCACAAAACCTCGCGGTGGCTTGCGTTAAATAAAAATCAAAATCTTACCGATATCAGCTACACCAGCCTGATTAAACGCAATCACTTAAAATATCGCGCGGCAGTGGTCGTTTCAGCAAATGATGATCTGGAAGAAAAATTAGCAAATCTACCAATAGATCTCGATAAAAAACCTGTCGATCTCTGTTGGCTATTTTCAGGCCAAAGTAGCCAATATGAATGCATGGGTCAGGAGATGTATAAAAGCTCTCCGCGTTTTGCATTTTATTTCAATGAGTGTTCGTTGATCATTGAAACTTTAACAGGTTATAAGCTCGAAGATATTTTGTTTGAATCTGAAAAAAATCCATCCGCATTAAACAACGCAGCACTTTTTAAACAACCGGTCTTTACACAGGCAGCAATATTTAGCATTGAATATGCGCTTGCAAAAACTTATTTAGAAATGGGCATTATATCTAAATTCTTGCTAGGCCATAGTATTGGAGAATATGTTGCGGCCTGCATTGCTGATATATTCTCCGTTGATACCGCACTAAAAATGTTAGTTTACCGCGCACGCGCCATGGAACAACTACAGGCTCCAGGTGGAATGTTAAGCCTCGACATGAGCCTTATAGACGTAATGCATTTGATTAATATTGAAAATGCCGCACTGGATATAGCAGCGATTAACGCCACTACACAAATCGTTATCTCCGGCGCTGTAGATGAACTTGATCGATTCGCAGCAGTGCTTGCCAATCAACAACAAAAATTCGAACGACTTAATGTTACTCATGGATTTCATAGCCAACTACTGTTGCCAATCGCGCAAAAAGTATCCCAATTTTTTGCGACCATGGACTTTAAACTACCTCGACTCCCCATAATTTCGAGCAAAACAGCGCAATTAATTAGCAACGAAATGAGCTCTGCAGATTACTGGGTTGAGCAAATGTTAGCGCCGGTTAACTTTGTAGGCGCACTCGCAGAGGTGCACAAAAAAATTACATCGCCTGCATTCTTAGAAATAGGTGCAAAACCCGTTTTGTTAAGTTTACTAAAAACATATGACAAAAACGCCATCGCAATTCCAAGCCTGCGCGAACGGAAAAACGATTACGAACAGTTCTTGCAAAGCCTTGCTGCTCTATATCGATTAAATGTAGACATTAATTTCAACCCGTTATTTTTAACAGAAAACTGCAACTCAGTAACACTTCCCAATTATGCCTTTGAGCGCACAGCTTATTGGCTTGAAGAATCTACTAAGGAATACGTTGCAGAAAACCATGCTTCACAAAATATTCCTAACACTCAATTTTCAATACGAAAACTACCTATTGCATCGCCAGAAAATAGTTACTTTAATCTTTCTTTTTCCGCAACAGATAAACAATTTGTGAATGAGCACAAAATATTCGGTAACCCAGTATTCCCTGCCGCTGGCTACGTCGAACTAATTACTAAAGCTCTGGAGCAAGAGTTTGGTAATCTAGCATGTAAACTTAACGAATTAGTCATTAGCAGCCCATTAGTCATCGATTCGCAAGCCGACCTTGAACTAAACATTGATATTAAGTCAATTTCGGAATCCCCTGGCACTTACAGTGTAAAACTTTACAGCTCAATCAACCAAGGAAAATCCTGGCAACAACATATATCATTGGTTGCAATAATTGATGTACATAACATTATGTTAACCGATGCGTTGATTAACGCCAAAAAATTGCAGTTGCAGGAATTCGAAAATACATGTCATCAAGTTATCTCGATTGATTATTTCTACAATCAATATTGTAAACAAGGCTTACAATATGGCGACAATTTTCAAGTTATCCAACAATTGTTCACCAACGGTAAAACAAAATTGGTTGCGCATATTAATGGTGTTAAAGCGCGATCAAATTCATCATTTATTACCGAGCTTGCAGATGCCTGCGCGCAGGCGGTCGGTGGCTGTATCGCCGATGCCGACCCAACACGATTATGGTTACCCTTTGCGATTGATGAAATCATCATTTACAAGCCATTGTTGGGATCGTTAAAAAGTATTGCCCATATTAGCCAACAAACAAACAAAGAAGTGAACGCAAATTTAGTAATATTCTCAGAACACGATGAGCCCATTGCAGAAATAAAGGGACTGAGACTTGCTCAAGTTTCTGCCGAGAGTTTCCTAAAAAAATCACTCAATAACATTAGCTATCAACTGGCATGGGTGCCAGCAAAATTCACTACGGATATACATAAAATTTCGCGGAATATCTATTTACTAGGCAATAATAATGATTTCAATTTTACCTTAGCTGAGCGTCTACGCAGCCATGGGCATCACTGCAATCAGTATTTTTTTATCACCATAGAAAACACATCTGTTATTTCACAACTTGAATTTAAAAACGATGAAAAGCAATTAACCTCACTCATTGTAAACTGTACGGACTATTGGAATGCTAATTTTTCCATAACTGAAAATATTGAATCGCTGTTCAATCGACTAGTACCGCTGCTACAAGATGTCGTCGCCATCAAACAAACTAAGCCGCTCACGATTACTTTGCTTACGGCCGATAGCCAATTTTGCAAAGGTGATAAAAATCCTGGCCTTCAAGGCCTCGCATCATCTGCACTCAGCGGTTTGATAAAAGTGCTAAATGCTGAATTTTCGGAGATTGGTTTTAAGCTAGTTGATACATCTACTACCGAACCGATCGTCGCTCAAATTGATGAGCTCGTTGCCGCACTTTCGTACGATGATAAGGATGCCCTACTCGCTATTCGAAATCACCAGCTATTGGTACAAAGGTTAACTGACAAACCTGTTCTCAATATTACCAAAGACACGCACATTACGCGAAATTCGTGGCATTTGATTACTGGCGGGCTCGGTGATCTCGGTATTGGCAGCGCTGAATGGCTGGCCGATCATGACGCGACGCATCTTATTTTGTTAGGACGGTCGCTCCCATCGACATCGGCACAACGACGAATCGATGAATTGCAAAAAGCAGGAGTTACCGTAAAAATTTTTTCCACAGATATAACTGACATAGATTCCTTAAAACTTGTATTTGAATTTATCAAAAATAGTCAGCTTTCACTTTCCGGAATTATTCACGCTGCCGGTTGTTTGCGAGACGCATTCTTTAATCAACAAGACATCAGCAGCTTCAGTGAAGTTATGCGACCCAAAGTTTTGGGCGCGTTACATTTGCATGAATTATGTCAAGATTATACGCTTGATTATTTTGTTTGTTATTCCTCCATTGCTTCGGTATTTGGAACTATTGCTCAATCAAATTACGCGTCCGCAAACGCATTTTTAGATTACTTTGTGCAATGGCGCCGCGCAAACAATATGGCTGCATCGGTAGTCAACTGGGGGCCATGGGCAGAATATGGAATGGCGGTAAAAGCAGGCGTACTTGAATTTGCAAAATCTAACGGTGTGCTGGCGCTTAATCCTAATCAAGGGTTCGCTGCTCTCGATCAGCATTTAAAACATAATTCCGGATCCAATATATTTGTAAAATTGGATTGGCCAACATTTATTAAAACCAATAAGAACCAAGCCATTCAATCATTAATAACGGAGTATCGTCAGGAAAATATCGGCGGCACAACCAGAACTTCCGGCGCAGCACCAGAAAATTTTCTAACAACGCTAGAAACAATCAATGAAGGCGAGCAAAAACTGAAATTAATTCAATATATCCACAAATTAACAACGGCAGCGATGGGCTTCAATAGCATCACTAGCAACGAATTTTTGAAAGACTTCGAAAATATTGTACCAGCACAACTGGGAATGGATTCCTTAATGAGTATTGAAATTCGCAATAATATAAAGCGCGATTTGAGCGTAGACGTGCCCGTCCAAATGTTTGTATCCGGTGTCAGTATTAGCGAAATTGTTAGCTATATTATTAGTAACTTAGCGCTGAATCACATGATAGCTGCCGCCAACGATCCATCGCAAATGACCGAAGAAATGGAGGAGCTCACATTATGAGCCTGCACGCATTATTACAAGAATTAAAAGGTAACGGTATTCACTTGGCCTTGAATACGGCGAGTGAATTATCGATTAAGGCACCCAAGGGTGTACTGACGCCAGAACTTAAACACAAACTGCAAACGCATAAATCCAATATTATTGCGCTATTAACGCAACATGGAAAATCCGATAGAGAGCTTGAACGGATTATTCCTGATGTTGAATTGGCCTACGAACCGTTCCCTATGTCCGATTTGCAAATGGGGTTCTACATGGCAGACAACGACTATATGGAGTTTCACGTAAGACCACATTATTACTCCGAAATTGACTATAACAATTTTGACAGTAATGGTTACGAACGCGCATGGAATAAAATGCTAGCTTTGCACAAAGGAAGTATTGGCATTTTAAATAACGATGGACTAATCGAACCCTTAAAAGAAATCCCTCACTATCATATAGCGGTGCATGACTTTAGCAATTTATCGACTGCAGAACGCCAAGAAAAAATGTTAGCAATTAGACAACATATGGAACGTCGCCAATTACCACTAAAGCAATGGCCATGGTTTGATTTACAAATTTCTGTGTGGCACGAGGATAATATTCTCAAAGGACGAGTACATTACAACAACAATAATTTCTTTACCGACGGTTGTTGCACGATGCGGATGATGGCTAAAACAAAAGAGTTTTATAACAACCCATCCCTTGTACCAATACCGTTTCCCTTAAAAACCAGAGACTATGTTCTTGCAATGCAGCGCTTGGAAAACTCAAGTATTGGGCAAAATGCAAAACACTATTGGGAGTCTCGCCTAGCTGACTTGCCACCACCACCGGCTGTACCTATGCGACCGAATATGAATCGCCGTGTAGAATCTCATATGCATCGTCGCTTGATGAAATTATCACCCACATTGTGGCAAGCATTTAAAATAAATGCGCAGCATCACGGCTTAACACCGTCAAATGCAGTAACAGCCATTTACGCGCAAATACTGTCCCACTGGAGCAATTCTCGTCATTTTATTTTAGGCCACATGGTCACGCGACGATTTCCAATGCACGACAATGTGTTTGATATTATGGGCTGCTTTCCTTCAGTCTATCCACTCGAAGTTGACTGGCGTAATGGCGATACTTTTTTACAATGTGCAAAATTATTGCAGCAACGTATTTCGCTAGATGTTGAAAACCTTTCCTGGGGTGGTATGCGCGTGCTGCAATCACTCAGTAGCATCAACGGTGGACTCGGTCGTTCGCCCTGCCCTTTTGTTACCAGTAGCGGGTTATTTTTAGAATTTGTCGAAAGCCCAACCTATGGCTGCCTCGAAACATCGCAAGCATTGATTGATCATCAATTTTGGGATTTGCCCGATGGTACTTTTGTAGTCGCCTGGGACCTTTTGGAAGAATTTTTCCCTGCCGGTATCGTCGATACCATGTGGGATAGATATGAATTTGTTTTAAATAGACTCGCTAACGAAAAGGAGTTTTGGACTCAACCTCATTTAACATTAACATTAACACCCGAGTGTCAATTAAACGTACGTCAGCCCTTCAACACGATTGAATCCGATGTACCCGTTGGCCTCATTCATCGTCAACTAGCGATACATGCAAAATATATCCCAAATAAAAAGGCACTCATTACAGACAAAAAAACATTTACTTACGCCGAATTATTTTATTTATCCAATAAAATCGCTGCGAAAATTCAATTAAATTCGGCTAAACAAAATCAACTGATAGCTATACTGGCCGATAAAGGTTGGGAACAAATTGTCGGCACGCTAGGAATTTTAATATCTGGTGCAGCTTATGTTCCGCTGTCTCCGACATTACCACAAGCACGTCTCGCACAAATTATTCAAGATGCCGACATTAAAATTGTTATCGCACAAGACCAACATAAATTGATCACTGAACAACTTCCGGTAAAAACTTTTAGTGTTGCAGAGATATTGGCAGAAGCACAGCTGGTCGAATCTTGTGAAGTCGTCCAATCGCCAGACGATCTTGCCTATGTCATTTATACTTCAGGCTCAACGGGTACCCCGAAAGGCGTTATGATCAAACATAGTGCCGCACTAAATACCCTGCTCGATATTAATGAGCGTTTTAATGTCACCGCCGACGATATTATTTTTGGAATTTCCGCATTCAATTTTGATTTATCGGTTTACGATTTATTCGGTGCCATTGAAGTAGGTGCAACCTTAGTTCTTCCGTCCGGTGACGACATTTATAATCCAGCTGCCTGGGCCAAGAGCGTATCCGAGCACCACGTGAGCGTATGGAATTCTACACCCGCCATAATGCAACTCTTAGTGGATTATTATTTACTAAAACAAGAAGAAGCTGCGCAGTTGCGTTTAGTGATGATGAGTGGCGATTGGATTCCAATCACTCTACCGACTGAAATTAATCGCTACGCGCCGAATGCGAAAGTAATAAGCCTTGGTGGCGCAACAGAAGCGTCAATTTGGTCAATCTATTATCCAATAGATCATGTTGAAAACAATTGGCAAAGTATTCCGTACGGATATCCACTTAAAAATCAACCCTGGCATATTTTGAATTCACATTACCAACCCTGTCCCGATTTTGTCGCCGGACAACTCTATATTGGTGGTGTGGGCCTCGCTGAAGGCTATTGGGGTGATATCGAAAAAACACAAAAAGCATTTATTCATCATCCCGTTACTAACGAACGCCTGTACGCGACCGGCGACCTCGGTTGTTATCATCCAAACGGTTGTATTGAATTTTTAGGTCGCGCCGATTTCCAGGTAAAAATTCAAGGCTTTCGTATTGAACTCGGTGAAATCGAAACTGTTTTAATTCAACATACCCGCGTAACTGACGCCGTTGTAGTTGCAAAAGATGATGGGCGTAAAGGTAAGCGTTTGGTTGCCTATGTGGTAGAAAATCCGCCAGCAAATGACGCACTAACCGCCAGTGAAATACGATTACATCTTGCAGAAAAGCTGCCAGATTATATGGTTCCATCAACCATTATCATGGTTGCTAAAATACCATTAACTGCCAACGGAAAAGTTGATAGAAAATCGTTGATGGATATCGATGATGTTCAAACAAATGCCAAACCAGACTATCTTGCGCCGCGAAATTGCGTTGAAGAAGAACTAACAAATATCTGGCAATCGGTCATGGAACTGGATCGTATCGGAGTTTGTGATGATTTTTTTGAATTAGGCGGGCAATCTTTCTCTGCCATTCGCATCATGACAAAAATTTTAGAACGATATTCACAGAATTTTTCACTCGGTTTGATTATGGAAGGCCGCACAATCGAATACCTTGCCAACGCCATTAGCCATAGTGATCACTCCCACAAGCCGCAATCACTAGTGACCATTAAAAAACAAGGAAAATCTAATCCGCTATTTTTTGTTCACCCGGCGGGTGGAAATGTACTGTGCTATCAAGGGTTAGCGCAATCATTGGAGAATCCATTTTACGGTTTACAAGCGACTGGGTTGAATCCAGGTGAAGTTGCGTTACGTAATATTGAAAGTATGGCGGCAAATTATATCGAGGCGATTAAAACCATCCAGCAACAGGGGCCTTATATCATTGGTGGATGGTCGTCCGGCGGGATGATCGCACACGCTATTGCAAAACAATTAGAAACTCAAGGCGATCATGTTGAACATCTTTTATTAATCGACACACCCGCTCCCTTACAATATGAGGACGTTAGTGCCGTCACATTAGTGTCGTGGTTTCTTGAAGATTTAAATATTGGATTTCCAATTTCGCAAATACCGAAGCATCAATTACAACACTCCACGGAAATATCGGTGTTAGATGACTTACTAGAATATGTAGACATTGGCAACTATCTTCCCGAAGGACTTACGATCAACAATCTCAAAATTATTTTCACTGTATTCAGTGGCATTATCGTTGGATGTAGACAATACGTTCCAACGAGCATTGACGCCGATATTTTACTTGTGCGCGCAAAAGACGGTATTGTAAGTGAATTCGCAGATCATCCATCGCGCCTTAAAATCGACTGGGGATGGGCAGGTTTAACTTCCAGCGACGTGAAAGTGATCAGCGTTGAGGGTACGCACTACACATTGCTTGAGGCTTCAAACTTGCCTATCGTCGCGGAAACTATAAATTCCATTTGCATGCGAGACAAAAAAATAGAAGAGTTAACTACCGCGTAAATTTACACCTACCATGAACGAAGTTCATGGTTCAGTTAGACTAAGTTGAATTAGGCTGTTGTATTGAAATACGGATAGAAGTATGTGGCGTACTCTCGCCCAAAATACCGCTTAATTTGGGCAGTGAAACAGTTAGTTAAGGAAGAGCAAATCTTGCTAACAAACATGGGGTTTACATTTTATAAATAGTATTGTATAGGGCAAATTAAGCGATTTAAATATTCAGTAAAACCTAGTTTCATGGAAAGTCGTAGGAGTAGAGTTATAAGCGTCGTTTGTAGCTCCAATTTTTGAAAAGATGATTTTAATATTTTAACCAATCCTACATTCACTAATTGAAGATTTAGTCAGTGATAATTATGAGAAAGTATTATGTCTGAGTACAAACTTACAAGGGAAATTATTAGTTTATCTCAATCAAAAATATGAGATGTAGCAAAACTTGAATGGACCTTGCTAACCGTCTATGAGGCAGACGGGCCAGAAACATGTCTCTGCGGACATC
>JANYIO010000254.1 GCA_025362015.1 Gammaproteobacteria bacterium
TAACTTCAAAAAATGGATGCGGTTATTTTTGTGTGCCTCTTATTTGAGGCAGTTAAGGCGCGTATTGATTAATTTTAGAGTGGCACTCGCAAAGCCAGCACCGTTATTGTTGGCGTAAAATGAGTTTTTCAGGGCTGACTATGTAGACCAGCATCTTTAACGTTAGACCACTTATTGCCATCTTTGATAATCCTTTCAATATTGATGAGTATATTAGTGTCTAACATGAGCGAGGTTTCAATGCCTCGTATTTTATTTTGTGCAACATGAACCGGACTTAACACAACATCACCAATTGCTGGCCGGGTTGGCTTAATAAAACGAACTTTATCTTGAAACTTATCTGATACACGCATATCTGCTAGCTTCCTTTATTCGAACAAAACGTGGTTACATTCCGCTCACAATATTAGAGTATCGGCCGAAAGTGGACATTAGTCATAGCACTACTACAAAGTCTAAAAAGTAATTTCGATGCCCCATTGAACGTTCTGCTGCCTCATTTGCCTGATAGGCATTTTATTCAAAGCCTGAGGTTTCCAATGTTGATAATTATAAAGCCCCTTAAGTTCAGAACACCAGAATCATGGGGTAACGTGTCTATTCGGGCAGCGTGTGAGACATCTCGCACATAAATTGCCGACTTTAATGGATGGCAGCCAAATCATCATTGCGGTATTCTGGCACCTGTTCTTTAACGGAAGTCATTACAAGGAGTATCTGCATGCAATTAAATTTTGGAAGCCATAGTATGGAAATTAAGGATGCTATTCGTCAATTAAAATCAAACATCAAGTGGCTGAAATGCCGAGTACTGGTCGCGAGTAAGGACATAAGCTCGGGTCATTTTGTCCAATTCTATACGCAAAAGATCGCTGCACAAGAAGAGCTGATCGCTTGTCTGTCAAAATATGATCGGACGCATTCTCCTCGTGCAACCCGTTAAGATACCTTTGTTTTCAAAGCAAATTTTTTTAATCTTGACCCTGTTAAATTGTGTGACTAGCTAGTGATCTCAGTCACACGCAACATCATCGAATACTGAACGGGATGTTGTTGTAAAAATGGCGGGCAACTGACTTCTAACCATATTTGTTGACGCGAAGATCTGTGTTATTGTTATCGTGGATGCTGCTTATAATGTTAATACGAATATGGAGTTTTTTATGTTTCCGCGAATTGAATCCCCATGCCCTTTGCAATCTTTTCAACTCCCCCACGAAGGCAAATTCAACTGCTCTGCCTGCCAGCGCGAAGTTCACGATCTTAGTGCAATGAGTTTTGATGAGAGAAAGATATTTTTAAGTCAATGTAGCGGAAAAGTCTGCGTTTCTTATAAGGTTAAATCCAATATCAAGAGCCTCAAAAAGGGCGCTATAGCGGGCTTATTTGTAGTGACTGTATCCGGACTCGCTGTACAAGCGGCAGCTGTAACCGGCGATACATTGTTACAAGATACCTATGACGAAATAATGGTCGGCGGGATAAAACTTCCAAAGCAGATAGAGCAAGCAGATGATGTCAAGCTTCAACATGCAGAAAGTGCAACTGAAAAAGAAACAATGGAACTTATTCCTCTTGTTGAAGAAACAGACGAATTGGAGTATCCACTGAAGAAGAAATAGTTGGCTGATATAGGCCTAAAGCTTGTGCACATTTTGTTGTGTCGATGATTTAACAATTTGCTGCATATCGGTGATTTTTAGTTGATCAAAATTTTCAAACATTTCATTGAAATCTTGTTGGTTGCCATTGCTGAGACGCAGGGCAATGTGGCCCGCATCAAAAACTTCTAATCCCGCATCATAACTACGCCATGCTCCATCCACCCTGGCTTGAACCCATGCGTGAGGAGCAAAGGCATTTTTTTTGCCATGGAAACTTTCACGTGAATAGCTTAGCCCAAAAACAACACGGGTAGGTACTTGAGCCACGCGACCAAGTGCAGCCAAAAGCAGTGCGTATTCAGTGCAATCACCACTGCGAGTTTCAAAAGCTTGCAAGGCGGTAGCGTACCCGGAAAATTGCGGGTGTTGTTCTAACCGTTGACGAGTAAAAATAGCGAGCTTTTCCATTTTTTGTGCGGGAGTATCCGTTCGTGCCGTGGCCTGTTGGGCAGCGGCAATCAATTGCGGATCTGTTGTTTCCATCCACGTGTTGGCTTCCAGGTAGCCCGCGAGTTCTACCGGGTTTGTATTGTTGTGGAAATCGCAATATGTGCACACGTCGATAGTCCAGCCTGTGTCTGTCCGCTCCACGAGTTGCTCGCTGGTAGCTGGAGGAGTTTGCGTAGTAAGCATGTGGAGCTGGTAACGTATACGTCCTTTTAACGCAGACGTTGTGATTTGGTAAGGCGATACCAACATTTGCTGATCGAGTGGCCTTAATGCTGCTATCTTATCGTTTGCGCATTGATCTTGACAGGGCTCCAACAGTAGGCTCTTGCCAAAATAGTCAACACTGATTTGTAATGGTAAAAAGTTTTGGTCGAGATAATACTCATGCATCACTTTTTTTGAATGCTTTTCGCTTTCTTGAAAGACTTGCCATGTATTGGGCGTGCTTGTGGCAGCGGTAAGATGGAGATGGACGCTTACAAAATTTTGTTCGTCATAGTCCCATTCGCTATAGGTTAGTGTTTTTCCCTGTTGCGCTGCGACGCGCATTTTATCTCGCAAACCTTCTCGTAGTATAAAATCATTGGGAACCTTCCTCTGTAAAATCTGCTCTTTGTCGCCACGCTTGTCGAGCAACGTTAAGGTTGAATGTTGAACTGTTCCATTGATGGAATGACCTGCATTGGGGATATCTATCTGCTTTGAAAAATGTAATGGATGTCCATTCATGTCTTCTTCATGAACTTCAACAACGCGGTTAACTATGGCGTCCATGCCACGAAATTGCGTACGTAATTCAAGTGTTTCACTCGTGCGTTGCATTCCAGTCAAGAAATTCCTTTCGAAGGTAATGTGACCAACAATATCTGTTCCAAAAAAAATGCGATAACGCTGAGTGTATGTCTGTGTATCCTTGCGGTTGTTGTTAGAGCATGTGCAGAGAATTAAAATAGAACACAATACAACGAAATTAAACTGAAAATGTATTCGTAAATGAGTAATCATTTTAATTTTTTCTAAAACACTCCCGTATTGTTGTAATAACTTGTGAAGCTTGCAGAATGCATCGGCGACGATTTGCATACGATTACTCATTTATATTGCTCACTTCTGTCAATGATGCGAAAGCTAGAAGACAAATGAACTTCCGCTTTGGGCCATGTGAAAACTACTGCACATATTAACAATAGTTTTAACGTCAACTACAAGTCGCGGCAGTTATCCTGCTTTCCAATGTCGTGAGTCGTCGCCTATAGGCTTCTTAACTACTTAAAAACTTCTTCTTTGCGGCCATTGATTAAGTAATGGACTTGGCAAAGTATTCTATAAGCTGAAAAGAACTTATTGAATGCAGCTTGAAGATCTTCTGCCCACTCGAGACGACTAGGTTGCTCACAGAAGAAGCGCTCAATTTCCTCAGTATTTTCGCGCAAATGAAAGACATTGTTTCGAAACTTTCTCAATACGTCTCCATGCATTTTCAAGAGTTGTCCCAGCTCATTAGCCTTTGGAATCAATTCAATAAACTCTTGAGGACGATATTCCTCAATTAATTTACGCCCCCCCAGCTTTTTGAATCCCTCGGACGTCACAGCAAGGAAACCGAGCCATGTGCAAAAGTAGACTGACAACTGGACAGAATCATTTTGGCTTAGATGATTGCGCTGCTTTTTTTTATTAGCCAATTTTTTATAGTTCTTGAGCATTAGCTCACCTGCCAAGAAATAGTGTGCATACAGAGTTAGAACTGCATCTTTATTTTTATGTGGAAGAAATGAACTCAATTGTACCTCCTTGGCCTAACAGTTTATTCAACGGCCAAGGCCTTGTATATACAGGCAATTTAAGTTTTTCTCTTAAAATCATTTCAGCAACAATAACTGACGAGAAAAGAAAAGAAAACCGGAAATAGATATTCCCCTATATTCGGAGATATACGGCTTCTATTTTTGATATCAACGTCCGCTTTAGTCGAAAGCGGTTGAACCTATCTGATTAATTCCAATATCGCGCTTGTGTCAAAACAGACACTTACAATGGTCTACCTAGACTATTCAGTGGCCGCCCTCTACTGTCAGCTGCATCTTCTTTTTAGGCGAATATAATAATTTATTCAAATGATCTGTTACAAACTGATCAAATGTTTGCTCATGGAATACTGGGTTAACTGATAGGCATTTATAGCTCATCTTAATAGTATTATTTAAATATGGATCTACAATATGCACTTCAGTATCCGCTCTGAGATTTTTCCTAAATAAGGCCTTGATATGCACATCTGCCTCGGGAAAAGAATAGCCAACAAATACAACTTTATTTGCCTTCCTTATCTCAATCGCTGCTTCGTCAAATAGCTTATTAATAGCTGGATGCGAAAGCTCTTTGATGTGGGAAGGAGGAACAATTAACGTGTCAAATGTATTTCCATCTAGTGGACACACAAGATCGAACGCTACGATTTCTGAATTCTCGCGACTAGCATGAATGTAGCCTTTAAATCCCATCGAGCTTAAATCTATCTTGGTATCCCATGCCGTTAGCAAAACTTGATTGCAACAATTGCAATATTTCCAATTTAGGGAACCATGCACTTTAATTAATTTAATTGGTTTGGGATCGCACTCCGTCCAAACAGGAACAGGTTCGCGAGGGTTTACCCACCAATGGAAAGCATCAATTTTATCGTAATGATGGTAATTCATCAGTTCAATACAGTAATCGATGTAGGCCTTGTCGGGGTACAAATAGTCAAAAGCTTCATCCAGCAATGTATCGTAATTCATAGACACAACAGAAATGTTTCTATTGACCTCAGAGATAACCTTCCAAAACTTACGATATGTGCTGTCCTTATTTCCCTTAGTGTTTGAAATCACATAGTGTACAATCTTTATAAATGCTTCTTTAAGTTCAATTATTCTTGTAGTCGAATACTTTTTTCCAAGCCCTTCACGTTTACTTATAAAATATTCAAAGTAACCAAATACCGCTTCAAGCGTCGGGTATTCACTCTCAGAAATATGAAAGTTCTCACTGATGAATCTACGCACTTCATTCGCAGTATCTGAAGTGGTTAACTCGTCGTCATCTGATTCAAAAATCAGCTTCAGAATATCCTTTTGAAGAGGCGTACCCTCCGCTATAGAAGCACCAGCGCCAAATACAAACAGAATATCTCTTTCCTTTTTATATTCTATGTAAGTTTCTTTGGGGAATCTCATAACTGATACCATCGAAAAATAGTGCCTTTGTTGGCAACTAAGTGCGCAACGAATAAAATAGAATTGTATTACAAATCGAAAGCAGAAAAAGATATGGCAAAAAAATCTTTACGTTTTACGCCTATGTTAAACGCATAAATTCCCATCTTAAATATTCTTCTGAATTCCAATGTTCCAATATTGGCCCATCAAGGCAAGACTTTGATCCAGCGTTTTGATTCTGCATGCCACGTATAGCCCAATAATTTCAATCGGTTTGACCTTATTCGCTTAAAGTGGATGTCTTCGCAGTCTGGAAAACTAACGAGTTTTCCGACAAAAATATCCTCGGCTTGAGCGCCAAAAATGGCGCGGTCAAGCTCAGTTATAATCTCAGACTGGAGCAGAAAGCTGAGCGCTTTAGCGGCATCTCCTAGCCATTTTGTTTCGTTATCCATTTTCCAATATTCCTAGACCTTAATTATTCGTTCAGTCACTACAGTTTTAATTTTTCCCAAAACTGGTGTTGTAGGCTTCATCATACAGATTCAAAATAATAGAACCGTCAAATTCTACACTGCCAGTAAATAAGCCAACGTACCTGTTGCAATTATGCTTGTCCCACTTCCTGAAACTTAAAATATTGCTGGAATATATACGCGTTCATTTCGTCCTCGCTGAGTGGCGACGTATCTGCACCGCCTATTGAGACTCGAGCAGGAAGTAAGGAAAATTCTGAATCCAACAACGGATTAATTTCATTCATGAAGGCGATTGCCCCTCTACACGCGTCGCCAAATTCTCGATCCTGGTGGGTATACGACGTCTTTACAAAGAAGCCCGCCACGACATTACGCCTGCCGCTTACTTTTGTTGCAACGCATACAGCGTACAGATTGGGTAGTTGAGCCAATAGATCTGGATCAATTTCATGCAAATAGTGCGTGATCGATCCTTGATTAAAAATGCAGTGGTAGATCGGGATGGTTAAGCCACCTTTGCCGACGGCGCGCGATGGTTCCATAGAAAATTCCTCAATGATTAAGTGGTGTATTCAACTCTCAATGCGCGGTAGCGACCGCACCACAACATAATGCTTACGCAATATCGTCATTTTCCAATGTTTCCTGTATATCGATATAATGATTAGGAGATTTGATCATTCTCGTAAGGATTGAATATATGATTAGCTTCGAGATTGGCAATACGATCCTTTAATTTCTCAATTTCATTAGCGTTATTTTTTTCATGCTCAACAAAAAAATACGTCAGACCTAAAACCATAAAAAGAGTAGCCCCAACAATTTTACTCAATCCAATATATTCAAACATAAAACCGCCCTTTGGATTCCAATATCGCATTTTTCGGTCAAAATGCGGACGTTAGGTACATATACTCGGCGAATTATCTTTATCCATCTATTAATTTTTCAATCTTTTTTGCACTTTGATAAGACCAATTTGCGCTACTAAAAATAACGGAAAAGGCTATTAGAAAGCATGATAGAAAAATCAGCACATAAAGATTTTTTTGTGGAAAATCGGAAAATATTCTAAGAATAACGGCTCCAGCCACAATAAAGATTGCGAATCACTAGTGTCCGGTTAAAACTTCACTCGAGCCGCTGAAAGCCAAGTAGAGCAAGGCTTTCAGCGGTTTTTAATGTGTCTCCGACTTGAACGTATATTTTCATTTAACCACCCTTCATAGTCTCGCCTTTTGATAAAGGT
>JANYIO010000296.1 GCA_025362015.1 Gammaproteobacteria bacterium
GGTCGCTTGCGGCCGAGTTTTTTATAATACCAATGGCTATCATTAAATCGTGCGTGTCCCTTGAACACTTGCGCTGGCCACTATTTTTTAACGATTGCGTTGGCTGTATTTAATCTGGCGGCATATAAAATCCATTCAGAATGCCATTCCACAAAGACACATAAATTGCTTCACTACGTTGGTTATGTGAAATTTTGCTCCATGCCTCGGCGGGTGTTTTTCCCTTGAGATTGTTGTGCGTTCTCACGTGATTGTACCAATAACGAAATTCTTTTAAACGCTGTTCTATAGTTTGCTCAGTAATAATAATTTTTCGAATATTTTGTTTAAGTGTGCCAAAAAATCGCTCTACTCGACCATTCTGCCACGGACACGCCACCTCGGTAAATTGCGCTTTAATGCCCAGTATCCACAGTCCCATCCGAAATAGTGTAGATTTAAAAACGGCCTCATTATCCATGCGGATGTTTTTTGGTTTTCCATAAGCGTCAATAATGTTGAGTAAATTACGCAGCAATGTGATTGAACTTTTATCCATTATATTTTTTAATAGTAGATTGGCGCGCGTGCCATTGTCAATAACACCGAATGCAATGTGTTGCCGTTTATGCTCATCCGTAATCGTGGTTAAATCTATAGACCACGTAATATTTTTTGGTGGTGTTTTGGGCGTGCGCTGTTTGATCTGTTTTCGCAAAAAATAAATCTCATATTTGTGGCGAATGATAATGTTATAAACTGTACTTTTACTCACTGTCATAGCGCGTTTATGTTCGTGCAAGCGATCAAATACATCTGCTATTTTACGACAACCATGGTGTGGCATTAAGGCGCACAATCGAATCACTTCACACTTCACGAATAACCCACTCAGGTTTTTTCTTGAAACGTGTTGTGTTAGCAGGTGTTTCCGCAGGCTCGGCTTCAATGTTATTAGCGTGATTTTTCCGCGCGTAATATTGTGGTGTGGAAGGCCGAATAGACAAATAACAGAAATAACAAAAAATGATTAAAGCAATTAACATGGCTTGCAAAATATCGGTAGCGGAAAAAGGGCGCCATTGTCGTACAAGCGGGTACCAAATGCTTGATGATTATGTGAAAAGATGTTTGGTGAGGCGGCGTGCAAACCCAATTTAATACTTACGTATGCCATACCGCAGTATTGATATGGTACCAAGGGGTGGTACTAACGTGAGTTAGCCGAGTGCGGGCAATGAACGCCCGTGGTCAAGTCACTGAGGAGTTGCGCGGCAATGGCTTAACCAGCCTCACTCAATGCGATGATCTGACGGGTTTACTTCTGCATCAAAAAACCACCGATGCCTTGGGCTTTAACCTCGTTTAGGAAAATACCTATGCGTGGGACAAGGTGGGTTACCTGAATTCGCGTTGGTCGCAAGGTGCGATGATCAGCAGCGGCAATAAAAACAAGGAGGAGGGCTAAAGTGTATGTCAAAGTGGCAACAGATTTGACGGTATGGGTATTGTGTGCCATAATGGCAACAGTTATGTAATTTGCGTTTGGTTACATGACCTCGTCATCTGGCGATAAATTAACCTGTAAGTTAAAGGTACTAGCATGAATTCAGTAACAGCTAAAGAAGCACGCCTAGTGGCAAGAGCTTCAGTCGATGTTCAAGAATTAATTAAATGCGCGGCAGATCTATCGGGTGCCACTATTTCACAATTTATTATTGAAGCTGCGACTGCTAAAGCAAATTCAGTAATTGAAAAAGTAAAAAATATTCAACTATCTCTAGAAGGTGCTAATAATATTTTTAATGCACTCGAAAATCCTCCCGCGCCCCATCAGGCTTTGTTAGAAGCAGCCAACAGATTTAAACATAATAAGGGGTTTTACTTTGCTGGAGATTCAAACACTAGATAAAAATATCCATAATCGAAATGGCTTCGATTGTGGAGACGAGGCGTTGAACAAGTTTTTACGTGAGCAAGCAAGCAGCGGATCAAAGCGGTACTTGTCCCGCACTAAGGTTTTGGTAGATAACCAAAATCTGTCTGAAATCGTTGGTTTTCATACGCTAAGTTACAGTGAATCGTCAGCGCCAGTGGAGAGCAACTTATATAAACGTTACCCATACCCGTTACCTATCTTGCTCCTTAATAGAATGGCCGTTGACATTAAGTATCAGGGTCAGCGAATAGGTGAGCAATTGTTGCTTGATGTAATTAATCAAACTGCTCGAGTGGAGCTGGAAGGGTTAGCGCCAGCCCCAGTCATTGGCTTATTAGTCGATGCGAAAGATGGAAAGGAGCGGTTCTATACGAAATATGGGTTCAGCCCAGTCGATACCAAAGACCCACTTCGATTGTGGTTGCCTATAAGTATATGCATCGAAACTTACAAAGCGGCAAATAGTTAACAAGCACGACTTCCCAAATCACTTTTGGATGCAAAAGTGATCAACTTTAAATGCAAATCAACAGCAATAGTTATTGCCTGCGGTTAAGATCGCTCTTATATAAGAGCCGGTTGTTTTAAGCAGTGCCTTTCGGTTTAATTAGGGTTTGCCCTGTAAAGACCAAGTGTGTATTATTCGCGCCCTGTTTGCCCCCTTTTTTGCCCCACTATGGCAAGAATGAGGGAGAACCGAGGCGCACCGGAAAGGCATGATTCTTTATAATTCAATGAGTTACAGTACTCTGCGATTAGCTGAAAAGCTTAATTTATAGTTCGAGTCTCTCCGTCCGCACCATTTAAATTTCTCGGAGTCGCGCTTGCGGCTCTATCAACAGAATCACATCTATCTCGCGAGGCAGACATGCAAGTTTCTCTTGAAACCACTTCTGGTCTAGAACGTCGTCTTACTGTTGGCATACCTGCTGTGCAAGTCGAAACCGAAGTTGAAAAGCGCCTAAAAGAAGCTTCTCTCAATGTGCGTATTAACGGTTTTCGCAAGGGTAAAGTGCCAATGTCTGTTGTAAAGCAGCGTTTTGGTGGCAGCATTCGCCAAGAAGTTGTGGGTGATGTTATTAATCGCTCCTTCTATGCTGCAGTGCAAAAAGAAAATGTTAAGCCCGCGGGGCAGCCATCTATTCAGCCTAAGCAGCTAGCAGTAGGTAAGGATCTTGAATACGTTGCTACCTTTGAAGTTTATCCTACGATCGCATTAAGTGATTTGTCTGCTTACGAGATTACTCGTCACACTGCCGAAGTCACTGAAGCTGATGTGGACAACATGGTTGAAGTATTGCGTAAACAGCAAACTATTTGGACCAAGGTTGAGCGTGCTGCCGCTGAAGGCGATCAAGTTAATATTAACTTTGTTGGCACTAAAGATGGCGTTGAGTTTGCTGGTGGTAAATCTGACAATCATGATTTGGTGTTGGGTTCAAAATCCATGGTGCCTGGTTTTGAAGAGGGTATTGTTGGTTTGAAGCCTGGCAAGGAAAAAACCATCAAGGTTACTTTCCCTGATGATTATCAAGCAGATGAATTAAAAGGTGCTGCAGTACAATTTGCTATTAAAGTAAATTCTGTATCTGAAGCGCAACTACCTGAATTAAAAAAAGAATTCTTTCTTAAGTTTGGTGTAGAAAAAGGCGGTGAAAAGCAATTCCGCAAAGAAGTCAAAGCCAATATGGAGCGTGAGTTATCCAATGCGCTTAAATCTAAAGTAAAAACCCAAGTGATGGACGCCTTAATCAGCTCACATTCCACGGATTTACCAAAGGCATTAGTTGGCAATGAGATAAATGTATTGCGCGATCAAATGCTGCAACGCTTTGGCGGTCAAACGCAAAATTTTGATGTGAAATCCTTGCTGCCTGACACCATGTTTCAGGAGGAAGCGCAACGTCGCGTTACTTTGGGTTTAATCGTTGGCGAAATTATTAAGTCTGCCAAATTGAAACCCGATGCCAAGCGCGTACGCAGCATGATTGAAGATATTGCCTCCACTTATCAGGAGCCAAAAGAAGTCGTTGAATATTACAATGGCAACCCTGAGTTGTTAGCTGGTGTTGAGTCGGCAGTACTTGAAGATCAAGTTGTTGATCATATTCTTGCTACGGCTAAAGTAGTTGAGCTCTCATCAAACTATGATGAAATCATCAAAGCTAATACTCAGCGTTAAGTTTCAAAAGACAGTTTAAAAAAGCCGCAAAGCGTGTGTTTTGCGGCCTTCCTTTCTAGTAATTTCTGCTCTATTTACTCTTGATACTGGCATATAATCAAATCACAGGTTAAGCTCCATATTGTCAATTCTGTCGGCTTTGGGGCTTTCTATTTTAGAGTGGCGCTTAAAAGTTGTTGTAACCCTTGAATAAGGATAAAAGGCAATATGTCTTACGATTACTCGAAAAAAGCATCATCAATTGTAACGAATGAATTCGTGGCTGCCGGCGGCCTCGTGCCCATGGTAATCGAGCAGACGGCACGCGGTGAACGTTCATTTGATATTTATTCTCGCTTATTGAAAGAGCGTGTAATTTTTCTGGTTGGGCCTGTAGAAGACTATATGGCCAATTTAGTGGTAGCTCAGTTACTGTTTTTGGAAGCTGAAAATCCAGATAAGGATATTCATCTTTATATTAATTCACCGGGTGGTTCGGTGACGGCTGGTTTGTCAATTTATGACACAATGCAATTTATTAAACCAGATGTAAGTACCATGTGTATTGGTCAAGCATGCAGCATGGGTGCATTTTTGTTGAATGCTGGCGCTAAAGGCAAGCGTTTCTGTTTGCCTAACTCGCGGGTAATGATTCATCAGCCTAGCGGCGGCGCTCAGGGTCAAGCATCTGATATTCATATTCAGGCAAAAGAAATTTTAACTATTCGCTCAAAACTGAATCAATTAATGGCATCACATACTGGCCAGACGATTGAAAAAATTGAATTGGATACAGAGCGCGATAATTTTATGTCTGCAGATCAAGCTAAAGATTATGGTCTTATTGATAGTGTTATAGATAAGCGTACAAGTTGATTTATTAGGTTTATCCTTGATAATAAATTATTCAACCTTATTATTGTTTCTGTACCAAGTTATTCCTAAGCAGATATTTTGCTTACTTTAGACGGAGTGGTTCCAATGACCGATCACACGAGTGATACTGGCGATAAAAGTGGCAAATTATTGTACTGCTCATTTTGCGGTAAGAGTCAGCATGAAGTCCGCAAACTGATTGCAGGCCCATCGGTATTTATTTGCGATGAATGCGTCGATCTTTGTAACGATATTATTCGTGAAGAAATTCAGGAAAATGTTGCGGAAGGCACCTCTGAAAAGTTACCCAAGCCCCATGAAATCTCGGCAATTTTGGATCAATATGTGATAGGTCAACGCCGTGCCAAGAAAGTGTTGGCTGTGGCTGTTTATAACCATTACAAGCGTTTGCGTCTAGGTGCTAAAAGCAAAGATAAAGAGCCAGTTGAGTTGGGTAAAAGTAATATCTTGCTTGTGGGTCCAACGGGAAGTGGTAAAACTTTGCTTGCCGAAACTTTGGCGCGCATGCTCGATGTGCCTTTCACCATCGCTGATGCCACAACCTTGACTGAAGCGGGTTACGTGGGTGAAGACGTTGAGAATATTATTCAGAAATTGTTACAAAAGTGCGATTACGATGTCGATAAAGCTCAGCAAGGCATTGTTTATATTGATGAAATCGACAAAATTTCACGCAAATCTGACAATCCGTCAATCACGCGTGACGTTTCCGGTGAAGGTGTACAACAGGCACTGTTAAAACTGATTGAAGGCACAATTGCTTCAGTTCCACCCCAGGGCGGCCGTAAGCATCCACAGCAAGAATTTTTACAAGTTGACACGTCCAATATTCTGTTTATTTGTGGCGGTGCTTTTGCTGGCTTAGATAAAGTTATTCGTGATCGCTCTGAAAAAGGCGGAATAGGTTTTTCGGCGGAAGTAAAAAGTAAAGATGAAAAGCGCAATTTTGGCGAAACATTACGCGATCTTGAGCCAGAAGATTTAGTTAAGTATGGTTTGATCCCTGAGTTCGTCGGCCGTTTACCAGTATTGGCTACCTTGGATGAGCTTGATAAGCAGGCATTGGTGCAAATATTAACTGAGCCGCGCAACGCGTTGACTAAACAATATGCACGCTTATTTGAGATGGAAGGGGTTTCTATTGATTTCCGCCCTGATGCACTTGAAGCAATTGCGTCACGTGCAATGGAAAGAAAAACTGGAGCGCGTGGTTTGCGTTCCATTATGGAAAACGTCCTCCTGGATACTATGTATCGTATTCCATCGGAAGAAAATGTAGTCAAAGTGGTTGTGGATGAGTCAGTCATTAAGGGCGAATCTGAGCCGTTATTGGTTTATGAGAACCCGGAAAAGTTGGCTAAAACTGCAGATTAATACTCGCTGTCAAATATTCATTAAGTCGATTTAAAAAGAACACCATTACTGTAATGGTAATGGTGTTCTCTCATATATTTGTGTGTTACAAACTTGTAATTTAAAAAATATCCCCCATTCTTAGAGCATGTTTATGAAGTTTTAACTTCACTGAAAGAGGATGCCTAATGGAAACACAAGATTTTTCTTCATCTACTTTAAATGAGTTGCCGCTATTGCCGTTGCGCGATGTGGTAGTTTATCCACATATGGTTACGCCCCTATTTGTCGGTCGTCAAAAATCCATTGAAGCCCTTGAAAAGGCCATGGCGGCGGATAAGCAAGTTCTTTTGGTTGCTCAGAAAAATCCTTCTGTGGATGATCCACAGGTAGAAGATCTTTATAGCATTGGCACTATTGCATCAATTTTACAATTACTAAAACTACCTGATGGAACTGTTAAAGTTCTTATTGAGGGGAAAGCGCGCGCGCAAATAGAAAGAATTGATGATTTAGATATCTATTTCAGAGCCCAGGTTCAGCCTTTGGCGGAAATGGGTGTTTCAGGTTCCGAAGCGCATGCAATGGTTTCTGCTGCGATTGCACAGTTTGAGCAATACGTTAACCTCAGTAAAAAAGTTCCTGCTGAAGTCATTACTTCACTTTCCGGAATTGATGATCCAGGTCGTCTAGCGGACACTATTTCTGCACATATTTCACTTGAGCTACCGCAAAAGCAAGCCATTCTTGAGATTATTGATGTGCGTGAGCGCCTCGATCACTTGCTAGGGTTGATGGATACTGAAGTTGATGTGTTTCACGTAGAAAAGAAAATTCGTGGTCGCGTAAAAAAACAAATGGAGAAAAGCCAGCGCGAGTATTATTTGAATGAGCAAATCAAAGCCATTCAAAAAGAGCTTGGTGAAATGGGCGAAGATGTCAGTGAAGTGGATGACATTGAACGGAAAATAGTCGCTGCGAACATGCCTAAAGAAGTTGCTGAAAAAACGCGGGCTGAAGCTAACAAACTGAAAATGATGTCGCCTATGTCGGCAGAAGCATCAGTGCTGCGTTCCTATATCGATTGGATGGTTAAGGTACCTTGGTCTAAACGCAGTAAAGTTCGTTATGATTTGACCCGGGCAGAAGAAGTGCTGAACAAAGATCACTTTGGCTTGGATGAAGTCAAAGAACGAATTCTTGAATATTTGGCAGTTCAACAGCGCGTCAAAAAAATTAAAGGTCCGATCCTATGCTTGGTTGGTCCGCCCGGGGTGGGGAAAACCTCTTTGGGTGAATCGATTGCGCGTGCCACTAACCGTGAGTTTGTGCGTATGGCGCTCGGTGGAGTGCGCGATGAAGCTGAAATTCGCGGTCATAGGCGTACTTACATTGGTTCTTTGCCAGGAAAATTAATCCAAAAAATGGCTAAGGTGGGCGTTAAAAATCCACTTTTCTTGCTAGATGAAATTGATAAGATGGGTATGGATAACCGTGGCGATCCAGCGTCGGCACTGTTGGAAGTACTTGATCCAGAACAAAATCATCAATTTAGCGACCATTATTTAGAGGTGGATTACGATCTGTCCGATGTGATGTTTGTCTGTACCTCAAATTCTATGAATATCCCTGGGCCATTGTTGGATCGTTTAGAGGTGATACGCATTCCTGGCTATACCGAGGATGAAAAACTCAGCATCGCCACGCGTTACTTGATTCCAAAGCAAATGAAAGCTAATGGTTTAAAAGAAAATGAAGCGGATATTAAGTCAGAAGCAATTCGTGACATAGTGCGTTATTACACTCGTGAGGCTGGCGTGCGTGGTTTGGAGCGTGAAATCGCCAAGTTGTGCCGTAAAGTGGTGACTAAGCATGTGAAGGAGAAGCACTTAACCGCGGATATTATTGATTCGGCAGTGCTTGAAGATTTGCTGGGTGTACGCAAGTTTGATTTCGGTAAAGCTGAAGTTAAAGATCAAATAGGGCAGGTTACCGGTTTGGCGTGGACGCAAGTTGGTGGTGAACTCTTAACGATTGAATCTTCTGCTGTTCCTGGCAAAGGCAGAATCATTAAAACGGGCTCGCTCGGTGATGTCATGCAAGAATCAATTCAGGCTGCAATTACGGTTGTAAGATCGCGTGCTCAAGTACTAGGCATAGCTCCTGATTATCACGAAAAGGTGGATATTCATATTCACGTACCTGAGGGCGCTACTCCTAAAGATGGTCCTAGTGCTGGCGTTGCTATGTGTACGGCATTAGTTTCCGTGCAAACAGGCATCCCAGTTCGTGCTGATGTTGCTATGACGGGTGAAATCACGCTTCGCGGAGAAGTCTTACGCATTGGCGGTTTAAAAGAAAAGTTGTTAGCTGCGCACCGTGGGGGCATTAAAACAGTCATTATACCAGCGGGTAATGAGCGGGATTTAAAAGAGATCCCTGCTAATATCAAGGCTGATTTAACGATCAAACCGGTGCAGTGGATTGATGAAGTACTGGAAGTCGCTTTGCAACATATGCCAAAACCACTTTCTGATGAAGAATATCGTGCACTGCAAAAAGAAGTAAAAGAATCTGAGTCGGCTCGTATTAGTACACATTAAAACGGCTGATTTATTAAATCGTGTTGAAATGACACAAGATGGCCATGGATGGCGATTATAAAATGAACTAAATTCAAATTGCTTCACAGAAAGTTTGATGTTTCCTTGACCCTCAAGTTTTCAGTTGGTATAAATCGCAGTTCATTTAAACATTGGCGGTGCTGAGCGACTATTTTTAGGACGACGGCGCAAATTAGTTTAACTAATATAATCAGAAAGGGGTTACGTGTGAACAAAACTGAACTTATCGAAGCGATTGCCGCCTCAGCAGATATCCCAAAAGCAGCAGCCGGTCGGGCTTTGGATGCAGTCGTAGAAAGCATCACCAATGCATTGCAAAGTGGTGACTCTGTTGTATTAGTGGGCTTTGGCACCTTCTCTGTTAAAGAGCGTGCTGCACGTGCCGGTCGTAATCCGCAAACTGGTAAGGAAATCCAAATTGCTGCGTCTAAAGCACCTGGCTTCAAAGCCGGTAAAGCGTTGAAAGACGCCGTTAACTAATTATTTCATTGCTGCCGCCTTCTGTTCATCACGTTGGTGGTAGGGTAGGAAAAAGGCGCATCTTATAAATGCGCCTTTTTTTATTAAACAACAATATTGATTTGCCATTATAAAAATTAGCGAATAAAAGTCAAAGCATGCTAATTTAAATTTTGACACTAATAAATAAAGAACAGCTGTTGGGGGCTACTATGTTACAGAACTTGCGGGACAATTCTAAAGGCGTTATATCTGGTATTTTGGTTGGATTGCTAGTTGTTATTTTCGCAATATCGGGCGCTGAAGCATTATTTAAATGGGATGCTGCTTCAAATAAGGCGGTTACCGTCAATGGTGATGTGATTTCTGAAGCCGATGTCGTGCGCGCGATTGCTAATCGCAAACAGCAAATCATGAGTCGTTATGGTGAGTCTGTTCCTGCTGAGTTTCTTACGGACGAAAAATTACGTCAGCCATCAATCGATAGTTTAATTCAAAGAACTCTCGTAACCCAGTCTGCAAAAAAAGGTGGGCTTACGGTTGGTATCGATACTTTGAACAAAGAAATTATTGCTACTCCTGCTTTTCAAAAAGAGGGTGGGCTATTTGACCAGGAAAAATTTATCAGGTTATTAGGTTATCAAGGTTTTACGCCTGCTACTTATCAAAAAGCGATTTCTGAGGATAAGATAGTTACTCAGTTTCAATCAGGTGTTGCTAATACTGCTTTTGTTACTCCTGCGGAATTAAAAACAATCCTTGGCCTCAGTTTTCAAACCCGTGACTTTAGCTATGTTGTTATTTCTGCCGCCAATGCCGAGAAAAGCGTTGTTGTTGAAGATAAAGATATCAAGGCAAACTATGAGGCAAACCCCCAGACGTATACTACCCCTGAGCGTGTAGCAGTTGATTATATTGAGCTGAGCATTAACGAGTTAATGAAAAGTATTTCTGTCACTGAAGATCAAATTCGCAAGCAATATGAACAAAATTCAAAATCTTTTGTTGCTAAAACAGAACGTCAAGCAGCTCATATTTTGTTAGAAGGCGAAGCGAAAAAGCGTGCCGATGAAATTAAAGCCAAATTGGCTGCGGGTGAAGATTTTGCAAAATTAGCTAAAGAATATTCAACGGATGCTGGCTCGAAAGAGCAGGGCGGAGATTTAGGATTTAGCTCTGGTGATGCATTTCCAGCTGAATTTGAAGCGGCGTTGGCTAAGTTGAAAGTAGGTGAAGTATCTGCACCCGTAAAAACAGATGCGGGTATTCACATCATAAAATTATTAGCAGAGCGCGGCGCTCAACCACCTTCATTTGAAGAGGCAAAGCCAGCTATTGTTGAACAGTTAAAACACGCAGAGGCAGATAGCCAATTTAGCGTGAAATTAAAAAAATTGGGTGAGCTTTCTTATAATGCTGATAAGTTGGCCGATGTTGCGAAAGAGTTGGGGCTAGTCGTACAAAACTCTAACTTATTTGCCAAAACGGGCGGAAAAGATTTAACGGCAAATACTTTGTTTGTAACTGCTGCATTTTCTCCAGAAGTTTTGGAGCAAGGTAATGCGAGTGAAGTTATTGAGCTTGAGCCGAGCCGTGTTGTCGTGTTGAAGAAAACCGATCGTAAACCAGCCCAGCTAGAACCTTTAGATGCCGTTAAAGAAAAAGTGGCGGTTGTTGTTCGCGCAGAAAAAATACAAGCTTTGTTGGCTCAGCAAGCGAATAATTTTGTCACTGCGCTTAATTCTGGTAAAACTATCGCTGATCAAGCGCAATTACTAGGACTGACAGTAAAAACAGTATCCGCTGTAGGGCGCAATGATAAAGATGTGGATAGAGACGCTTTACAGTTTGCTTTTACCCTGGCGAATCCCGTTGCTGGTAATGCAACAGTTGGCAGTGTGAAAACGTCGAAGGGAGACTTTGCAGTTGTAGCTCTGGCGGCTGTTAATTTGGCCGGTGAAGACAAAGTACCTGCCGAACAAAAAGCTTCAGTATCAACGCAGCTAGCCAGTATTAATGGCGAGTTTGATATGAAAAGTGTGCAGTCTCATTTAGAAGAAGTTGCAAAAATTAAACGTAAATAATTACGGCGCTTATTTTAGCGTTTGATAATCAAGCTTATGGAAAGAGAGTTGCGGGCAGAATAGCGCTGAATGCAACTCTCTTTTTTTATGGCCGCGGTTTGGTATGTACACATGTGATTTTCTGTAAATAATATGTATGGGGTGGGCAATGGATTCGATAAAAAAAGCGGTGGCTGTATGGCTGGATTCAGTAGTCATTGGATTAAATTTTTGTCCATTTTCGGCCAAACCCAGACGTGAAAATCGAGTACGTTTTAAAGTCAGTGAAGCAACCAATGAAGAAGAATTGTTGGAGGATTTAACGTTTGAGATGGAATTGTTGGATAAAACTTCGTCCGCGGATGTTGAAACAACATTGTTAATCACGCCAGCTGTATTGCAAGATTTTTTTGACTACAACCAATTTTTAATCTGGGCTGATGCGTTAATTAAGCGTAATGGTTGGAAGGGAGTTTACCAATTAGCCAGTTTTCACCCACAGTATTGTTTTTCCGGAGCTGAAGTTGATGCTGTAGAAAATCTTACCAATCGCGCGCCATACCCAATTCTACATATTATCCGTGAGGCCAGTTTGGCGGCAGCTTTAGAGTACGTTAATAATGTCGAGGAGATACCTGAACGCAATAAAAAACGTACTCAGGAATTAACAGTAGAAGAAAAATATCGATTGTTTCCCTATTTATTTAAAACTAAATAGGTTATTTAAAAGTTAACAGGTTGTTGAGAACTTAATGGATTTTTAAGGAAGTAATGTTGAGCATTGACATTAGATTATAGTAAATCTATTGCGCCCACCTTCCTTGGATTTATATAGGGCCTGGTCAGCTTTTTCGATCCAGCCGCGATGATCAGTAATGTTTTCGGTAAGTTGAGAAATACCTAAACTCACCGTAAATCGCACTTGTTGTCCTTCTGAATACACCACCATATTTTCAATAGTAATGCGTAATCTCTCGGCGAAAATTGCTGCTCCTGCGGAATTTGTATTGGTAAGAATAATACCAAATTCTTCACCACCATAACGGCCGGCAATATCTAAATCGCGTACCTGTTCTTTTAGCGCACGGCTAACTTGGCGAATAACATCATCGCCTACCGTGTGCCCATAGGTATCATTTACTTTTTTGAAGTGATCGATGTCGAGCATAATCAAGCTGGAGGGCTGATCATAACGATCAAAGCGTTTAAATTCCTGAATCAGGCGTAGCTCCCAATAGCCGCGATTAAACAGACCTGTGAGGTGATCCAGACGGCTAAGGTTTTGGAGTTGATCATTAGCCTGCTGCTGAGCCATTTTATTAACAGCGGTGTCAGTAACGTCATAAACGATTAAACATATGTGCTCCACCAGCCCTTTAGGGTCAGGTAAGGGGATAATCGTACTATTTTGGTACATATGTTCAGCGCTGCCAGTGATGGGGCGGTAATGCGGAAAACGGAACAGGTAAGGGCGTTGCTCCCAGGTTGTAAACGTTGCATTTTGAAGTACAAAGACAGACTGAGCTTTGTGTTTGAACCAGGCTTCAGACAGTTCGGGAAAGACTGCAAAAATACTGCGATTGAGGACTTTTTCAGGTGATTTGCCGCTGTGGTTTTGCATAAAGCTATTCCATAGCTCGATCTCGTATTTTTTATTCATAACGACAAGGCCTGCATCAATATTCTGCAGTATGTCCATGAGCCAATGGACGTCATCAAAAAATTTATTCATTTCTGCATTATTGGCCATTCGATAGTTTCAGCTTATCAGTCGAGTAAATAATTAAGTTTTTCTACCAAGCCCGCGATTGATTGTTCCGCAATCACGATCAGTAGGTCACAGTTAATTTTATGGTTCTCAATAGCGTAGTTGATCTCAACCACTAACGCTTGTTTCCAGGTCATACTGTTCTTTTTCAGCAAATCAGTAATGTTGCAGTGTTGGCCTAACAACATCGGTGGGCCAAAGCTAAAGTGAGTATCCAGTTGCTCTGCCAGTCCCTTTAAACAGGCGCCATTAAGTACATTGGCAGTATCCATTAACAGCTCATATTGGGCCTGCGCATCAGGAATTCGGTCATATTTCAACAACTTGGCCAAGTCATTAAAGTCAGTGTCGTTAAAAATAAGCATGGCTTCACCAGCAATACCTCCGCCTATGAACCCTTGGCAAACGCCATGTACAACATCACGGCTTTCGTGATTTAGGGACTGTAATGCCATAGAAATATCAGTAGGATTGAGAATACTGACATGCGGAATGGATAAAACAACGAAAACATCTAATAGTCTTGCTAAGCGATCACCAGCCTGCCCCATAGCCACGTTAGTGATCTCTTGCAGGCAATCGCGTTGATCTTCCGTAAGTAAGTGTTCGCGCATAAATAGTATTGTGCTTCATTGGTTAGGATGCTTTTAGCTTAGCAGTTAAAGTGCAATATGCGATTCAACTGCATAAAATTCTATGGATTTATCTTGTTGTTATATCACGATTTTAAAATATGTAGCGTGTGGATGTTCAACACAAGCACATGATTAGCTAAATAGAGGCAGACTCAAGTGCTCGAAAAACTATCTGTTTACTGATTTTGGTGCAAGCTTCCAATAATTTATTAAGGCTACGAAGAGCATCAAAAGCTCATAAATAACCAGCCCTCTTACCCTAAATGATGATCCCCTATATTTATTTAGGCGCCAACAAAGTAGCCGGACATATCTTCTAGTTCTTGCTGTAATTAATATCATTGTGAATATGTACAAACTCTATCTGCGGTGATGCTGAAACTTCGTAATACATAAATCACAACGTCGCAATCTTCTTTATCAGTGAAGCACTTCGCAAATAAGATGACAAAGGTATAAGATAATTTAAGAAAGTTTAAGATTAATGCAATCCTCAGCTTCTTCTATCAAAG
>JANYIO010000004.1 GCA_025362015.1 Gammaproteobacteria bacterium
CGCACCGTAATGACCGCCAAGCAACTTAGTGAGCATTTGCAGGTTTCCGAGCGCACTATTTACCGCGACGTACAATCGCTCACGCTTTCCGGAGTACCGGTAGAAGGTGAAGCCGGCGTAGGTTATCGGCTTTCGCATCGCTACCAATTGTCACCGCTTATGTTTGACCGCGATGAAGTAGAAGCACTACTGCTCGGCGCACGCATGGTAAGTAGCTGGGGCGATACCGAGATGGCACAACATGCCAAACAGGCCATGCAAAAAATTCTTTCTGTACTGCCCGACAACTTACGCTACAGCGATGAAAACTTGCCGCTACTAGTGCCGCACATGGCCGATGTGCAAAAATTTTATACCGCCCATAGCCAAAAAATTCGCGAAGCCATTCGCTTACGACAACGCTCTATTATTGAATATACCCGCGCCGACGAACAGGAATCTTCACGCGCCATTGAACCTCTCGGATTAATTTTTTGGGGCAAGGTATGGACACTCGTTGCCTGGTGCCATCTGCGCAATGATTACCGCACCTTTCGTCTCGATCGCATTAAAACCCTCGACGTTACTACTGAAATATTTGACACTAACGACAACAAAAGTCTCAAACATTTTTTGGCGATGATGAAAGAAAAACGTGAGCAATCCAACACAGAACCACCACAGGACTAAATTATGCCTAACGAAAAATGCCGCTGCTCCTGGTGCGGGACTGACCCTCTTTACTGCGCTTACCACGACAATGAATGGGGCACACCGCTATACGACGAACAAAAGCTATTTGAGTTTTTAATTCTGGAGGGCGCGCAAGCAGGTTTGTCATGGATTACCGTTTTACGCAAACGCGAAAATTATCGCGCGGCCTTTGATAATTTTAATCCGGAAAAAATTGCCCGATATACCGATGCAAAAAAAGCCAAACTGCTGTTAAATGAAGGCATTATTCGCAACCGTTTAAAAATTGACAGCGCCATTAAAAACGCTCAGGCTTTATTGGCGATGAAAAAATCCGGCGAAGACTTTAGCGAATTTTTATGGAGCTTTGTCGATGGCAAGCCAAAACAAAATAACTTTGATAGTTTAAGCAAAATTCCTGCATCAACACCAGAATCCGACGCATTGAGCAAAGCCTTAAAACAAAAAGGTTTTAATTTTGTTGGCAGTACAATTTGTTATGCGCATATGCAAGCAACCGGCATGGTGAATGATCACCTGATTACCTGTTACAGACACAAAGAGTGTATAAAGCTTGCACGGCGATAATTATATAGAGAGGACAAGATGGCATTTATTATTCAACAGACGTCTAAATATATATTGCTACCCACTAAAAAAATGTTGGTGCGTAGCAGCTTGTCTTGTAGTGTTTTATTGTTAATTGCCTGCGGATTAGTTGCCTGCGGAGGAGGGGGTTCTTCGAGCAATCATTCAACAGCACCAACGTCTAGCAGCCAGGTAACGAGTACGCAAACTAGCAGCGCATCTACTAGTATCACACCCAACAGTAGCGTACAAACCAGCAACAGCGTACAGAGTTCTTCGGCAACATCTGGCGGCCTAATTTTTGGCCTCGACACAAAGCCTTCCAACATAACTTGCCTGGCACCAGCTCCACTTAGCACGGGCGGAACTTCGGTTATCAGCTGGCCAGTCGCTTTCCCATCCTTACCCAATATTGCCTCACCCTCGAGTATGTTTCAGCTACCCGGCGATAACAACTATTGGTACGTGTTGCGCCAGCAAGGAACCATAGTGCGCTTTGCAAACCAGGCGAATGCCAACAGCCTGACAACTGTGTTGGACATTACCGATCGCGTAAATAAGGGTGGCAATGAAGCGGGGTTATTGGGTGTTGCAGTGCATCCCCAATTTGCCAGCAATCATTATGTATTTCTTTTTTATACGGGCAGTAATTCAGCCGCAGATAGTGGATTGGAAACGCGTGTTACACGCTACACAGTGAATAGCGATGGCACCTTTGATCACGCATCTGAACTTGTTATTTTGCGCATTCTACGACCATTCACCAATCACGAAGGCGGCCAGCTTGCCTTCGACAACAAGGGGTTTTTATACATTGCCTCCGGCGATGGCGGCTCCGGTGGCGACCCACAGCAAAATGGGCAAAACCTGAATACGTTACTCGGTAAAATTTTGCGCATTGATATCAATCACACCAGCACCGGCCTCAACTACGCCATTCCCAACGACAACCCTTATGTGGGGGTTGCCAATACGCGCGAAGAAATTTGGGCCTGGGGCTTACGCAACCCCTGGCGGTTTAGTTTTGATAGCGTGAATGGCGAGCTTTGGGCCGGCGATGTTGGCCAAAATACTTGGGAAGAAGTTGATCTGATTACCAAAGGCGGTAATTACGGTTGGGGTGATATGGAAGGCGACAGCTGTTATAGCGACAGGCCAAACTGCTCTATAGCAAATAAAATTAAACCGCTTTACACCTTCAACCATAGCAATGGCTCCTGCTCAGTGACTGGCGGATATGTATATCGCGGCACCAACTACCCGGGGGCTTACGGCAAATATTTTTTTACCGATTACTGTGCAAGCACAATCCTTTCTATCACTCGCAACACCAACAACACACTTAATGTCGGCAACCACGGCGCAGTGGCGGCAAATATAGTCACCTTTGCTCTGGACAACCAAGGGGAACTCTATGCCCTTGGTCAAGCCAGCGGCGTGGGTACCCAAATCTATAAAATGCAGGCAAGCGGTATTAGTCAACAACCTGGCGTGATGGCCGAGAGCCTTTCGAAAACAGGTTGTGTCAGCGTCACAAACCCTCAACAACCCGCATCAGGATTAATTCCCTACGGGGTTTTGGCACCGCTCTGGTCGGATGGGGCGACCAAAGAACGTTATCTTGCACTACCAAACAATACCCAGATCGATCTTAACAGCAATGGCGATTTTAATTTTCCGGTTGGTAGCGTGCTAATGAAACATTTCAAGCTCGACAATCGTTTTGTCGAGACACGTTTATTTGCTCACGGCGAGCTTGGCTGGCAAGGCTTTAGTTATGAATGGTCAGACGACCAAACAGACGCACTACTTCTACCGGATGCTAAAGACAAAACCATTGGTAGTGTTAACTGGCACTTCCCCAGCCGTGGTCAATGCATGACTTGTCATACACGCGCAGCCGGGTTCACATTAGGCACAGAAGCATTGCAACTTAATAGTAACTTCAACTATGTCAGCACGGGTAAAAATGCTAATCAACTAGTCACTCTGGAACATATTGGATTATTTACCAGCCCATTAAGCGCCACGCAGAAAACTGACAAACTATTTGCACTCGACGACAGCAAGGCAACGCTACAACAACGTGCCCGCAGCTACTTGCACACTAACTGCAGCAATTGTCATCAGCCCGATGGCCCCACGCCGGTGAATATTGATTTGCGTTACACCACCACACTTGCAGACACCCACATCTGCAATATCGCTCCCAGCGCAGGTGATTTAGGCATCGCCAATGCACGCCTTGTGGCAACCACTGAGCCTGCGCGCTCGGTACTGCTCAAACGCATGCAGGCTGTCGACAACACGCAAATGCCACCCTTGGGCAGAACATTAGTGGACAATGCTGCAGTACAAATAATAAGTGATTGGATTATTAGCTTAAATAGCTGCAATTAATAGGCACCCTTAATTTTATAATATTGCTTTACTATCCAACTGCACTAAAAAATTACGCGCAAAACGAATACCAATAAATGTAACTAATGCTGTTGTAACAACGATATAAATAAGTAACATCAATATTGTTTGATGATTTTTATGAATGCGATCCTGCAAAATATTATTGATCTGCGCAAGAGAAAACGTTGCATAATTAAAATACTCATCAATTCCATTATTTAATTCAGTGTAGTAATCTGCGGGAGAGAAAATGAGATGCTCTTTATTCAGAATTTCTTCTTGTGTTAACATGACATTTTTTTGGTACCTTGCTTTAGCAGTATTATATTGTCCTAAAATATTTCCCGCCCTGGTTGGATTCGCTGCTGCAGCTTTGTGAACTCCCGCATCCACTTCAGCTATTTTTCCAGCACTAAATAACAATAAAGATTTTAAATCCACACGCTCAAAAAAATTGGCTTCATTTCTTATCAAAAACACAACTCCTGTTGCCTGCATTTGATCCATAATTTCCGTTAATTCAGGCAAGCCTATTAAGCTTGCGGCAATTAAAAAATGTCCATCAGCTTGTGAATCCAGGCTTAGCTGGTAATTATCAATAATCATTTGCAAAATATTGAGCTGCATACGAATAAGTGCGGAATGAAATTGAAAACTTTGCTCAGGAGAAATATCGTGCAGTGTTAAATGCGGGCTGAGTTTGTGCCAACAGAGTGTTTGCTCATTAACCGCAGCGATAATATTATGGGTATTATTTTTTCTAGCGAAGGCTTCAAAGTCCGCAATTGCTTGTTCCAGATCTTCAGCTTTTCGGCGACGCTCCTTTTTGACCATAATGGAGTTAGCCACAGAGGGATTCACTATGGTGGAGCCAACGATAACAGGATCAGACAAATAGCGTGCCGAAAGCCCGCGGTGCTGCTGCGTACGCTGAATAATATTCAACATTAATTGTGCAGGCACCAAACCCTGCTGTTCAAGTTTGCTGCAAGCAATAAGTTTACGCACCTCGTTGATATAAAACAGCGTAGGCAAAGTAACTACTGCAAGGCAAAGCAACCCTAAACAGAGGAACTTTTTCCACAACACCAAGCGGTCAAATAGTTGTATAGGATTCATCATCAATCCAACAATAGTGCTGAATTAAAGGTTTCAACTCAACGCAGACGAAAACAGAAGCACTTTCGTCAAAATAGCCGATGAGATGATTTTCAGCGGTACGATTTAAGGGGTACCCTTAAGCTTAGTCGATTATACTGCGCATCGGAGACAGCGCCCGCCAGACTTTCTTTACGGCGACCGTTCTACGTAAAATAAACGAAAACCATGACTGTTATGACGACGATTAGCCTATGAAAAGCCTGTACCACGCACAAACGGATAATTCCGACGTTTTATTTCATCAAGCGCAGCCCACAGCACTGAGTACTGGCGTACTGATTACCAATTTAGGGACGCCTGATGCACCCACGGCAAAAGCCTTGCGCGTCTATTTAGCGGAGTTTTTGGCTGACCCACGCATCATTGAGATACCGAAACTAATTTGGTGGTTTGTTTTGCATGGCATTATTTTACGCGTGCGCCCCAAAAAATCTGCCGCAAAATATCAAACAATTTGGACCGAAGCAGGCTCTCCCTTGCTAGCCATTGGCAAGCGCCAAGCAGTAGCAATTCAACAGCAATTAGTCGATGCAGCGCTAGTAAAATTGGGTATGCGTTACGGCAACCCGTCAATCACCCAAGCCCTGCGCGAATTTCAACAATTGGGTGTACGTAAAATTGTCGTACTGCCACTGTACCCACAATATGCTGCGGCAAGTACGGGTGCCACCTTCGACGCAGTGGCCAAAGAATTAAGCACTTGGCGCTGGGTGCCAGAGTTACATTTTATCAATAATTATTGCGATAACGAACACTATATTGCGGCGCTCGCAAACTCAATTCGCGAACATAACGCTGCGCATGGAAAACCAGAAAAACTTATTTTCTCTTATCACGGCACGCCAAAACGCAGTTTAGATTTAGGCGACCCTTATTATTGTCTATGTCAAAAAACCACGCGTCTGGTGCAAGAAAAACTAGGCTTAACAAAAGACGAATGCATAACAACTTATCAATCGCGCTTTGGTTATGCTGAATGGCTAAAACCCTATACTGATGAAACACTCAAAAATTTAGCGCAAAATAATGTAAAAAATATCGCCATACTGTCACCCGCATTTAGTGCAGATTGTTTAGAAACACTGGAAGAGTTGGCAGATCAAAACCGCGAAATCTTTTTACATGCAGGCGGAGAAACTTATCACTATATTGCAGCACTGAATGATCGCCCTGATCATATTGCAGCATTAACAGACATTATTAGAGCGAAGTTATAATCGCGTACATAACTTCCTTATCAACCGCAATAAGTGAAAGTGTTATCGTAGTCGCGGGCTTGGTAGGTTTCATTTTATGGATGCATAAAATTTTAAATGAAATTCGCAATAATAATTGGTAACACCTAAAATACAAAAAGCGCAATACTCGTTAAAGTAATGCGCTTGAGAGACTAGACAAGATAGGTTACTCGGTAAGGCAGTTTGATTACACGTCTTGTCCTTTACGCGCTCTAAGAATAACAATTCCCGCCAACCCAAAAATTAATAATATTATCGAAGCAGGTTCTGGTAGCGTCGCTAACTGTACACCGCCATTCTCATAAGATGCATAGCTCGCCAAATACTCAGGGCTATTAAGCGGCACACTGGGATCAAAAACAATAAGATGCAATTCAAATCCATTCAACTGTAAATTGTTTAATGAGCTACCAATTGTTGGCGACAAGTCACCGCCCAAATAGAGCGAAAACGCCCGTGACATGCCAAGAGCCACATTGGAAATGGTACCAGCCGCTTTCAAATAGCTTCGACCAGAATATAAGGTGCTAAATTCGGTTGGCTGACCCACATCAATATTGTAATGCGTACCACTTAAATACATTTGACCAGTTTTTATTGGATCTTTAAATAAGCCTTCATTAACATCCAGATTTTGATCCGCCGTGTCACCGTCAAAAATAAAAGACACAAACCCGCTTGTATCAACTGGAAAATTTGTCGGTGATACAGGAGAATAAAAATGCTCATAATTGAGTTGGATTAGCGAGGCAGATGATTGATGCGACAATAGCAACAAAAACAAAGTGAAAAGACTAATTTTTTTCATAACAACATCCCATTAACTAAAAATGCGACCTCAGGTCACTCCGGCTTTACTTTATTCCTTCATATTACTAAAGCGTCATAAAGCACACTCATGCTAGCGCCTCTATTTTTGGAATGCTAGCGGAATGTTTATACTAAATCTTCATCAAACCACCGCTACCAACTTCCTTGCAATGATTGTGAACCCATTACACTTTTACCCGGTACTTCTCCTTGTGAATTTTTAACATTTTTTGATAAATTTTAGGTGCGGATATCTTTACTATGCCTTAAGTTTTGAATCGCCAGTAGGCACATTTCATTGCTAACAATATGAAAAAACGGGCTGATTCTTTCGACTCAGCCCGTTTTTTTAATCTTTTAAAAACTTCTTAACGCCTTCAAACCACCTTGACTGTTTCGGCGAATATTTTCCGCCTTGCATGGTCGCCTGGAAATCGCGCAGCAGTTCTTTTTGTTTACTGGTGAGATTAACTGGCGTCTCTACCACCACTCTACACAATAAATCGCCCTGTGCACCACCGCGTACTTGTGTTACGCCTTTGCCGCGCAATTTAAATAATTTACCAGTTTGTGTTTCCGGTGGAATTTTTAAATTTACGCGACCATCCAGCGTCGGCACTTCGAGCTCGCCGCCGAGAACAGCATCAACAAAGTCCATGGGTACTTCGCAATATAAATCAGCGCCTTCACGTTTAAAAATACTGTGCTCGCGTACATTAACTTGCACGTACAAATCACCCGCTGGCCCACCATCGGCTCCAGCTTCACCTTCGCCAGTTAAGCGAATGCGATCACCGGTATCAACACCGGCCGGTACTTTTACCGCGAGGGTTTTGGTTTCTTCTACGCGGCCCTGGCCATGACAAGGTTTGCAAGGATCAGAAATGATAGTGCCGCGCCCGCGACAGGTGGGGCAAGTTTGTTGCACGGAGAAAAAACCTTGTTGCATGCGTACCTGGCCATGGCCACCACAAGTCGTACAAGTGACTGGCCTGCTGCCAGGTTTTGCACCGGAACCGCTACAAGTTTTGCATGAAACAAGTGTAGGCACTTTGATTTGGGTACTGGTGCCTTTTACGGCTTCTTCCAGAGTTAAATCAAGATTGTAGCGTAAATCTGAACCGCGACTTGGGCCGCCGCGACCACGACCACCGCCGCCAAATATATCGCCGAAGACATCGCCAAATATATCGCTAAAATTACCAGCGCCACCGCCCATACCGGATTGTTGTTCAACACCCGCATGACCATGACGATCGTAAACGGCTCGCTTTTGTTCATCCGATAATACTTCGTAAGCTTCGTTGGCCTCCTTAAATTTTGCTTCAGCAGATTTATCATCCGGGTTGCGATCGGGATGGAATTTCATTGCCACACGACGATAGGCTTTTTTTAAGTCGGCTGCGTCTATGCCGCGCTCAACACCGAGGATTTCGTAATAGTCACGCTTTGCCATGCTTACACCTGTTACTGAAATGCGGCTCTAATCGGTACGCATTTCAAAATAAAATTCAATATCTTCTTACATGACAAATGCGGGCAAGCCCGCATTTGTTGTTTACTCAATTTGTGGAGTGAACTACACCCCTTTACAAATTATTTATTTTCTTTTACTTCTTCAAACTCTGCATCTACCGCGCCATCATCTGCTGCTTTGTTTGAGCTACCCGCATCTGCACCACCAGCACCTTGTGCGCCAGCGGCTTGCTGCTCTGCATAAAGTTTTTGCGCGAGTGAACTGGAAGCTTCCGTTAATTTAGTAGTGGCAGCTTCGATTTTACCAATGTCTTCACCTTTCACTACAGCATGAGCTTCTTTAATAGCAGCTTCGATAGCAGATTTTTCTTCTGCAGTGGCTTTATCGCCCGCTTCTTTCAAAGTTTTTTCAGTTGCGTGAATCAAACCTTCCAAAGTATTTCGTGCTGCGACAGTTTCGGTAAATTTGCGATCTGCTTCGGCGTTGGCTTCAGCATCTTTTACCATTTTATCGATTTCAGCATCAGATAAACCAGACGATGCTTTAATCACAATAGATTGTTGCTTGCCAGTATTTTTGTCTTTTGCGCTTACGTTTAAAATACCGTTCGCATCAATATCAAAAGTTACTTCAATTTGTGGCATGCCACGTTGTGCTGGCGGAATATCACTCAAATCAAAACGACCCAATGATTTATTTTGCGATGCTTGTTTACGCTCACCTTGCACTACGTGAATTGTCACTGCTGATTGATTGTCTTCAGCGGTAGAAAAAGTTTGCGATTTTTTGGTTGGGATAGTGGTATTTTTGTCGATCAATGAAGTTGCAACACCGCCCATAGTTTCAATACCGAGTGTTAGTGGAGTTACATCCAACAACAATACGTCTTTCACATCACCCGATAAAACTGCACCTTGAATTGCTGCGCCTATGGCTACAGCTTCATCCGGATTTACATCTTTACGTGGCTCTTTACCGAAGAAATCAGCAACGGCTTTTTGTACCATTGGCATACGCGTTTGGCCACCAACAAGAATAATGTCGTCGATTGCGCTAAGAGCAATGCCAGAATCTTTGATTGCCATTTTTACTGGCTCCATCGAGCGGGCAACTAAATCTTCCACTAAAGATTCTAACTTGGCGCGAGTGAGTTTCATCACCAAATGTTTTGGGCCAGTATTATCAGCAGTGATATAAGGCAAATTAATGTCAGTTTGTTGACTGGATGACAATTCAATTTTAGCTTTTTCTGCAGCTTCTTTTAAGCGTTGCAAAGCTACTGCATCGTGATGCAAATCAATGCCGGATTCTTTCTTGAAAGTTTCTGCAAGATGTTCGATTAAACGCATATCGAAATCTTCACCACCCAGGAATGTATCGCCATTGGTAGAAAGCACTTCAAATTGGTGTTCGCCATCAACATCCGCAATTTCAATAATGGAGATATCGAACGTACCACCACCTAAATCGTATACCGCAATAGTGCGATCGCCCACGCCTTTATCCAAACCATAAGCAAGTGCTGCAGCAGTAGGTTCGTTGATAATACGTTTTACATCTAAGCCCGCAATACGGCCAGCATCTTTTGTCGCTTGACGTTGTGAGTCATTAAAATAAGCCGGCACTGTAATTACTGCTTCGGTTACTGCTTCGCCAAGATAATCTTCAGCGGTTTTTTTCATTTTCTTTAAAACTTCAGCAGAAATTTGTGGTGGTGCGCGCTTCTCGCCTTTCACTTCTACCCATGCATCACCGTTATCGGCAGCGATGATTTTGTAAGGCACCATCTTGATATCTTTCTGTACAACTTCATCTTTAAATTTACGGCCAATCAAACGTTTTACCGCGTACAAAGTGTTGTGCGGATTAGTAACTGATTGACGCTTGGCTGATTGCCCTACCAAAATTTCGCCATCATTTGTGAAGGCAATAATTGATGGCGTAGTGCGATCGCCTTCCGCGTTTTCAATTACTTTTGGCTTGCCGCCTTCAAGTATCGATACACAAGAATTGGTAGTACCTAAATCAATACCGATAATTTTACCCATGGTGCTTCTCCTAAAATTTCAAAAATCTTTTAAATTAATGTGCAATAAATTTGTTCGATGTAAAACGCATCAGTTATAAATTACGTTTTTGCCGATACTTGGTTTCTATATTGGAGCTGACAAATGTAATTCAAGGCCAGCATGTAAAAATCCTTACAAAACTTATGGTTTATGACGTTTTATTTATGGTGCTTTCGAGACAACTACCATCGCTGGGCGCACTAAACGCCCATAAAGGGTGTAGCCTTTTTGAAATACATTAATGACGGTGTTGGGCTCTACATCTGGATTCGCGATAGCCGAAACAGCTTGGTGCAATTGCGGATCGAAGGGTTCGCCGTGTGGGTCAACTGCCACTACCTGATGGCGAGCAAGTACATCAATCAACGATTTATGGGTAAGCTGAATACCTTCAATAACAGCGGCAAAGGCTTGGTTTCCCGAGTCTATGGCGGCTAGTGAGCGCTCCATGTTATCCACTACAGGCAACAGATCGTTGACCATTTTTTCCAAACCAAACTTATGAGCTTTCTCCACATCTTGCTCTGCGCGGCGGCGTGCATTTTGCGCCTCAGCTTGTGAGCGCAAAGATTGCTCTTTGGCTGATTCAAAGGCAGTGGCAAGCGTTGCTAACTGGGCTTTTAATAGCTCAACGCTAACTTCAGGAGCAGCCTCTTGAGCTTGGTCTTGTTGCTCATCAGTTGCCTGTTGGATTTCAGTATATTCTTCGTGGGACACGCTTTTCTCCTATAGTTTTTTACACGGAATGCCCGTTGTTCTGGCCGTAAAACAAATCAATGCTCGCTATATGGGGTTTAGATTTGCGGATTCAAGGCCAAAGACTGTAAGAGAATTAAGGTCATCCATGGTTTTGTGCAGCAATAAATAAGGCATAACACTTTCGTAAAGCGTTATTTTTTCGCATAAAGACTTTGACAACGTTGTCTTATCGATTTACCCTCCCGAAGATTAATCTTTGACCTACACTCAAATTCATAGCACCTCAAATATGCGCACCATCCACAATGGAGGCAATTATGCCGCTTCGCGTTAAGATTTGGATTCTTAGTATTCTGATTTTTGTTGGCTTGATTGGCATTATGATTATCGGTTTATTCACGTTGCGTTACACGAGCACTGAAGATAACAGCGCACGGGTTGAGCAGCTGCTTAATAGTACCTATGCCTCAGTAATTCAATTGGAAAATCTTGCGGCCACCGGCAAGTTAAGCGATGGCCAAGCCAAAGAAATTGCTACATCTGTTCTCCGCAACAATATTTATCACACCTCTGAATACGTTTATGTTGCTGATGAGAAACTCGACTTTGTCGCCACTCCGCTTGACCCGCAACTACACGGCACCAGCTTCTATTCATTCAAAGACGGGAATGGCAAGAGTGTGGGCAATATTCTGTTAAAAGCGGTTGAAGATTCGCATGGCAAACTTGCTCGCTATAACTGGACGCAAAAGCAGCCCGATGGTTCGATCGACAATAAACTCTCGATTGCCAAGCTCTCTCCACGTTGGCATTGGGTGGTAGGTACCGGTATAGGCTCTACCGAGGTAAATGCACGTTTTTGGGCAACAGCAAAATGGCAATTAGGTATTTGTATTATTGCCGCTTTGATTATTATTGTGCCTATATTTATCTTCGCCTTCCGCCTGGAGCGTGGGCTTGGCGGAGAACTGGCTCAAGTTGTTGCACTGGTGCGCGCAGTTGCTGCCGGTGACCTCACCCAGCATAAGATCAACCGCACGATACCTGAAGCAAGTATTTACGGTTCGGCCTTACGCATGCGCGACAACCTTCGCGATGTGATGGCGCGAATTGCGCAATCTGTCGCCAGCTTGCAAAGTATTAGTGACGATATAGTTCATAAAGCCAAAACCAGCAGCAGCATGATTGAAGATCAAAGCATCAGCACCAGCAAAATTGCAGCTTCAGCTGAAGAATTTAACATGCAAACCAAGCATGCCCTGCAACAAGCTCAGCAGGCAACCCAACAATCGGATAGCACCACACGCCTTGCCGCACAAGGGGAAGCACTTATTTCGACGGCCGTAAGAGAATTTGTTCAAATTGACAATAGCGTTAGCGTTACCCAATCCAGTATTGACGAATTAGCCTCACGCATCCACAGTATTTCGGCAGTCATTTCGGTGATTAGCGAAGTAGCCAAACAAACAAACTTGCTCGCTCTCAATGCGGCTATTGAAGCTGCTCGCGCCGGCGAACAAGGACGTGGTTTTGCGGTAGTTGCGGATGAAGTGCGCCAATTAGCCTTCCGTACCACTCAGGCTACTCAGGAAATCAGCGCCACAATTATCGCAGTGCAAAATAGTAGCCGCATCGCCAAACAGAATATGGATGATATGGTTACCCAGCTGAAAAAAGGCATCACCCAAACACAACAAGGTGGCGCCTCTGTTAAAACCATTCAACAGGGAACTGATGCTGTAGCCATGATAGTCGCGCAGATTGGTCAGGCGCTGCAAGAACATGTGATCGCCAGTGGTTTGATTCTCGAGTACGTAAGCCAAGTGGACGAGTCATCACACGGCACCAAAATTGCGGCGCAAGGCACTCTCGCCTTATCACAACAAGTACGCGAAGACTCTGACAAGCTTAACCTTATGCTGGAAAACTTTACGCTGTAGTAGAGGGCTTAACCGCCCCCTGCAAGAAAAATTAATGCCGTAATTACACCGTCTTTAATTACACGGGCTTTAATTACACAGCCTTTTGACACCAAAAATGATACATAGACACAAATGTATCAGGATAACGCACTTCAAATTGTGCCCACTTATGCAGGTCACCAAAAGCCGCGCCACCCTCTGGAAACATCGTTAAAAATTGTGCCACCACGCCGTCATGCGGCAAATCCATCCCTATCAAACGAAGCCCTAACTCCTCTATAAGCTCCGCAATTTGCGTAAAGCTAAAGCGATGTTCCTGCACATGAAACAACAAATCACGGCAGGCACTCATACTAAAAAAATCATCACCTTCGGCCAATTCGCTTAACTCTAACCCCAATTCGCCACTGAAAATTTTAGTGCGAAATTGCTTGATATCGGCAACTGACGCGGTCAATCCGAGCGCAGCGATTTGCTCGCGCGCACGAACCACACGACGGCGCGCAAGCTCACTGTACAAACTAATACGCAGCACACCACCAGGCTTGGTGCGCTCGCACAACTGCTTCCAGCCTGCCGTGGGATTAGCCATGTGGTGTAGAACACCGCTACAAATCACTAGGCCAAACTGCTTTTGAACGCGATGCAAATTAAGAATATCGCCTTGGTAAAAGCGAATGTTGTCCACTCCCAGGTTGCGCGCCATGCGCATTCCATAGGCAAGGCTACGGCTACTGAGATCAACTGCAGTGAGCTTGAGTGAAT
>JANYIO010000016.1 GCA_025362015.1 Gammaproteobacteria bacterium
GCTAAAAAATAATCCTACGTTTTTACAGATCTGGCACTGCTCACGATTACGCAATAAAAAGCGAATCCTCGCAGAGTTTCTGCATTTTTTTTAACCTTGTCAAGTAATCTGCATTATAAATCCTTCCATCATCCTATTTTATTTAACGCTTGAGTCATTCTGTGCATACTCGTAGTAACGTAATTTCTCGTTGTTTGTAAACTCGTGTGTCCCAATATGGCTTGCGCCACAAAAATATCAGGAGTAGTGCCATCGTCTGGATTACAGAGCGCAGTCGCTAATGTGTGCCTGAATCTATGCGCTCCAATTTTTAAACCCGTGTGCCTACTCAACCGCTTAAAAAATCTGGTGACAGATTCCGCTTGCATTCTTCCTTGACCGTCATCTTTGTAACGTTTATTTAACCGGCATATTTGAAACAAATAATCATTTCCTGTCAGTTTTCTTCCTGTTAGTAACTCGGAACGATCAATTAAAACCCTTAAATTAATGGCTAATTCGTTATGCAAGGGAATTTTCCATTCACGTAACGTTTTCGATCCAGCATAACGCAATAAAATAGTTTTCATTTCAAAATCAATATCCGATAACTTCAAATGTACTAATTGTCGTCGTCGTATGCCGGTGTAATACAAACAATTGATTGCGCTCAACCAAAACCAATGCGGATCGTATAAGTGTTCGTAGGCATGGAGGTGTGCAATGATGACTTCCATACTGCGACGCGATATTGTCTTGGGTGGGTGAGTGCCTACCGGCGCAAGTTTTACCTCCCGAAATAAATTTTTACTGATTAATTCGTGAGATAACGCGTAATCTCCAATGAGCCTTAAGTATCTGAGATACCCATTATAGGTAACAGGTTTAGCAACCGCTAACGTACGCTCCTTAAAAAGTGCGAGAGACGTGAGAGTGATATGTTCAATGTCGATTATCTCCGCACGCTTACTGAAAATACTGGCAATATCAATTACGGTGGTTTGTGAATAGAGGTTAAAGAGGTCTAATTTTGCAAATTCGTTTGCAACGTCTAGCAATTTCATTCTTGAAATATCCTTAGGGGGCGTTCCGTTCTGCTCAAATAATAGCCGCGCCATTATCGCTATAGTTTGTGCATAGGCAACTTTTGGTGACAGTAAAAGTGTGATGCGCGTCACGCTTTGGCTTATTGTTCTAAGGGTGAGTTTTAACACTAGCTCTTAGAATCCAGTGTTTTTCGAATAAATTTGTTGGGTTTAGGGATTGGGTAGTCATTTTCGTAAATGACGTTAAACGGTAAGAGCCAGCCATTGATCTTGGTGACGCGGTTCGATCCTCCGGCCCAATAACCATGAATGTTTACATCACCCGCTTTAACGTGAACACGTAAGCGCGCAAAGCGGCGCGATAAGTTTTTGTGCTGCGATTCACCTGACAAATTGTGTTTGTTTAAAAATGTTTTAAATATCGCGGGCGCCAATAAAAAAATGCCTTCTTCTACGATATGAACCTCAGCGTTAATATCGTTAATCAAAATAGTTTTTTCGATAAGACCTTTTTTCAACCATGCTAAAAATTTGCGCGGTGTGTCATACCCGTCAACCGACAGGGACGAATCATTTTCTTCTTCAGCTTCATGTGTTGTTATCGCAGTAGCGTTGTCGTGACTGCCGCCTGTGTTTTTTACAGGCTCACGGTTTCCTGCATTTTTATTATTTTCAGTGTCAGACCATTTTTTAGCAGTATCATTTTTCCCGGCAGGTTCCAGTATTTTTTCCTCATTGTTTTTTCGTTCAGTCTCCCTATTTTCTTCATGCTCCTGCATCATTTCTTGCAGCTCTGCCGCTTTCTTTTCCCCCGTTTTTTTCTCAGCATCTTGCTGATGACTATCAGCCTCATGCGTTAGGGTTTCCTGTGCATTTTTTTCAGGTGCATGGTTTTTAGCATCCACACTGTTTATTTCGCCATCCAGCGGTGATAGCAGTTTTGTCGGCACCGTCAATTGTCTCGCCGCAAACTTGAGGCAGGTAAATTGATGTGTGAATTCCGCTGTTTTTACCTGTATCGTCCAAACGGCTTTGCCTTCCGGTGTTGATTGTGCGTAACCATGCTCCTGCAATATGTCATACACTCTAACGTGATCCTGCGGCAAATTTTTCAGCCCCAATGACAAACCTTCCTGGATAATTTTTTCAGCCAATGAACGGCAGACTAGATACAAATGTCCATCGTTATCGACCCAACCCATACCGCCATTGCTGTTAATTTTGATAGCACCCTCCGCAATCCATTGCCGGATCATGCGCAGGTAACGATCAATCACCGATACCGTATCGTTAATTCTGGATTCATTGGGGAGCTTCAAATTGCGGGCGGTGGATTCACCATCCGCCGATTCAGCTATCTCGCCGATGATGCCACTTTCAAAACGATCACCCCACAAGTACGCGGTAAGCTGAGCCATGATGGCCGGTACCTGCGCCACCCAGGCACGAGCGTCACGCGATAAAAAATCAAAGTGGGTCAGCGCAATCTGGTGGTGATAGTGGTACGGCGTTTTTTCAAACTGAATGCGGTAAGACGTTGTATTTGTATAGGTGCTTAAGGGTTGGTCGTGTGGTGTCCACCGTTTTTCACTGCCGTTTTTCAGCAACAAAATCAATCGCGTGTTCGCACTCATTTTTCCAATGTCATGTAACAAGCACGCCACAAAAACGCCATACGTCCACAATTCACGCTGGCGATTAATATCGCTGATACTGCCGCCCATCGGCAACTGAATACCACGACGTTTTTTAAGTGCAATCGTGACAACATCAATGGTGTGTTTTAGCAAACCGCCAGGCCCGCTGTGGTGATGCGCTTCACTCGCCGGAGCTAGTTGTACCGCTTCAGCAAATCGGTATAACGGCTCCAGCATAAGGACATCAAACACGTTATTGTCCATGCCAGCCAATGAACGCCAATCGTTCATGGCGGGATCGAGTTTGAGTTGCTCAAAGAGTGCTTTGGCTGAAAGAATCGGTAGCTGTTGACTCATGCTAAATGATCCCGTACCCAACGCTTAATAATATCCTCTGCTGGAAACGCGCTTCCACTTTGGCCAACGTCTGCTTGCGTAAAATCCGATGGAACGGCCACGAGTGGATTAATAAATTCTTTACCCTTCGGTGTTATTTTACTGAAGCGAATGTCCATGCGTCCAATTTAGCGAGGCGAATTGCAAAGATATGATTCAGCGATACATCGGAATCTGCTTGTTGGGTCGTGCGTAATAGCCAGAGTAAATTTAATAATTCTTCTGCAAAGGTTATTTCTCCTTCGGGAATACCGTGGAAGTTACGCTCAAGTTCGGCAAGTGGTGTCGCCCACGCCTTTTTGTCGAGCAATTCGAGTGCTATGTTCAAGCTATTATTAAAATTGTTTGTCATGCGTAAACCTTTTGTAGTGAAGTCATTCAAACCCTTTAACCTTTATGGCCTTTTCCTTTTAAAAAGAGTTAACCCTTCATAAGCCCTTACCCCTTGCTTTTTTGCGCACGCGCCAGTCACGTCATTTGGTGAGTGGCGCGTGCTTTTTATCCGGGATAAGTCCATTAGCTTTTGGGGTTGTCTTTATAACTTTTTTTGCACACTACATTCCTCAATCAAATTGCACATGGGCAGTTCAATTTGTTGGCAGACAGATTTTTTCTCATGGTTATGATTCACGCCATGACCACAAAATATCCCCTCGAACAGCTATTACGCATCCCTTACGAAAGGGCAGCAGCAGCGACTTATTTTTTAGCCTGCGCACTCGTATTGTTGTCGCCTTCTATTTTAATGGGTGCATTGCACACGCCCTCATTAACCTGGTCGATTGCAGCAGGATTGTTTGTGCGTGGCGCGATGCGATTTTGGGAAGCACGTAAATTATTGCGCTATCAATACGGCATGCACGTCTTGCCAAAATACGAAATTGATAGTCGCGACATTCCGCTCAGTAAAGAAAATTTATTTTTAGGTTTGGGTTTTGAATGGACAGCTCGACATACCCAGCGTCGTTATGATTTTGAATTGCGTAGTTTTGATTATCACAAATACCGTCATCAACAAATCGGTTACAAAATTGTTCGTGCTTTTGAAAAAATGGTACGGAAAATTGCATTTGTAGCGTGGTTAGCATGGCCAACATCCCGTGAGCATTGGGTAAATCCGTGGGCACCGATTTCTTATGTTGAAGGTATTTCTGCTATCCATGCAGTCGGTTTGTGGGAAGGTGAGCATCCGGTTAACGAACGGCAAGCTGAGCGGGTTGCTCATACGAGTGTGTATGGAACTACTCGCGTGGGAAAATCCTGTCTACTACAAGTGTTGGTCACCCAAGATATCCATAATGACGATGTAGTCATTACCTTTGATCCAAAAGGCGATGCCGAAATTCTCAAGCGCATGTACATCGAGGCCGTTAAAGCGGGTCGCGCACATCAATTTTATTGCTTCCACTTAGGTTATCCAGAAATCTCCGCACGTTACAACCCAATCGGTACGTTTGGACGAATTACTGAGCCCGCTTCGCGGATTGCCAGCCAAATTTCGGGTGAAGGAAACAGCGCGGCATTTAGAGAATTTGTGTGGCGATATGTGAATGTGATGAGCAAAGCGTTAACTGTGTTAGGCAAAACAATTACCTACGATAATTTGCTTCGCTACGGTGCCGATATAGACCCATTGCTGTATGAATATTTAGAATTTATTTTCGAGTTGCCGAGTAGCGAATTGCAATTGCGCCACGCGGGTATTCAAAACTGGCGCAAAGCGCTGGATAGCATCATTAACTCAGAACAAAAACCGGATCGCACCCAGGCAACGCGTGATCGTAAAGCCTGGGCAGCGGCACAAATATTTAAAACCGCTAATTTATTAGATCCCGTTGCGCTCGCATTGGTAAAAACATTTGATTATGAGAAAAGTTTCTACGACAAATTAGTCGCCTCATTATTTCCATTATTGGAAAAACTGACATCAGGCCCTACCTCGGAATTGTTATCACCGGATTACACCAACATTGATGACCCCAGGCCTATATTTGACTGGGACGAAATTATTCGTATGGGCGGCATAGTCTATGTCGGCCTCGATGCGTTATCTGATCCTGAAGTGGCACAAGCCGTGGGCAACTCTATGTTTAGTGACCTCACAAGCCGCGCTGGTGCCATCAATAAATTTGGCGTTACCCAAGGCCTTTCACCTGAATTGGCAAAGCTTGTTAAAGTCAGAAAAATTTGTGTGCATGCGGATGAGTTTAGTGATCTTGTCGGCAAAGAATTTGTGCCCATGGCGAACAAAGCCGGTGGATCTGGTTTCCAATTAACGGTGTATACACAAACCTTAAGTGATATCGAAGCTCGCTTTGGTAACAAAGCAAAAGCGGGTCAAGTAGTGGGTAACCTCGGCAACTTGATTATGTTGCGCGTGAAAGAATTAGCGACGGCAGAATTGCTCACCAATTTATTACCTGAGGCAGAAGTAGACCAGCTAACACTATTATCAGGCATCGCGGATGATACGAATCCTGAGTCACACAGTGACTTTTCATCCAGCACCCAAAATCGCATCACCTCACAACGTGTCCCCCTGGTATCGGTAGGCGATCTCACCCGCCTGCCTAAAGGTCATGCTTTCGCGCTGATGGGCGGCAAGCTTTATAAATTGCGTCTTCCCTTATTTAAAGATACTGACGAACTGCCCAAAAATCTCGACTTCCTGTGCAAACAAATGCGCTCGACCTATTCCAGCAATAGCACCAATGACGACTGGTACAAGCTGCCTGATGTGGCGGTGGCAGCATGACAACGACTCAACCCATGCAACGAAAACCTCGACATCACAAAGACCCCTGGGACTGGTTTTTTTCAATCACCTTCGGCGTCGTGCTGCGTTTTATGGTGTGGCTAATTTCTGCCATTTTTATTGCCGTCGTCATTGAATGGATAGGCATGGTGTACGTGTGGGGGCCTGGACATTCACATGAGGTGCTGAAAACCGAAATTAGTTTTTTGGGTAGCTTTAATCAAAATTTATTAACCGGTTTATACCCAGGTGATATCGCAAGGGTGATGGTTAATTGGGTCGATCAATGGATTTCTTTTTTTCACTTGCGGGAAATTTCAAGTGCCCTGGCCAGCGGCACACACAATTCTGCAAGCCTGTTTGCGAGCTACGGTGTTGAAGCCTTTATTAATACCGTCTTTATTTTTGCGGTGCGGCTCGCGGTGTGTATGAGTGCGATGACCGGCTTTGCATTGGTGTGTTTGGTGGCATTCATTGATGGTCTAGTAGAGCGCGATATTCGCCGCGCCTGTGGTGGCATCGAATCCGCCATGATTTACCACAACACTAAACGTTTGGTAAAGCCCGCCATCATGTTGTCATTTGGTATTTACATGACATCGCCATTTTCGATTCACCCCACGATTATATTTTTACCGATTATGGCGGCGGTAGGCGTGTCGATTTTTTTTGCTACCAAATATTTTAAAAAATATTAAGAGGATTGTATGAATTCACTACCCGATCAATTTACTGTCGAAGAAATAGAATATGTGTTGCCATTCAATGCGCAATCAGAACAACAAGAGCAATATCAGAGTAACACTCACCGCAAGAATGGATCGTCGTCGTTTGTGTTAGCGATTGCGTTGATGGCACTGGCGATGAATATCGTGGTGTTTTTTGCAGCAGCGGATAAACCTGTTGAAAAACTGGGATCCATCTTTGGTGGAAAATCATCATCACTCTCTGCAACCCTCGAAACACAGCAAATAGAACTACATCAATTACAAAAATTGCTCGCACAATATTCCACGCAACTCAGTGCGGTGAATGGATCAGTACGATCACTCACAGAACAACTGTCTGATTTTAAAAATGAGTTAATCAACAATGGTTCACGCGAATCGCAGTTAGAACGTCATTATCAAGAATTAAAAGCCGATGTAGATTTACTCAATAAACCAAAGCCTATACCAAAATCCATCGTCATTGAAAAACCAAAAGTGCCGGAAAAACCACCGGTACTAGTGTCGTTAATCTCTATCCGCATTCAAGGTGGCACATCCTGGATATCGTTGCGCGAAGGCTCGGACAGTTCGCCATTGTTGTCAGTAGGTGATGAATGGCACGGTGCCACACTTCTGGCCGCTGATCCCATTAAAAAAGAAGCACAGCTTTTTATTAACGGCGTCAGCAACGTGGTGAAATTGTAATGAAGTCATTTATTTCCTTTGTCGCGGCGTGTTGTGTTCTTGCCACCATCAATGCCTATGCAGAAGACAGTCGTGTAGAAATATCCACCTTTGAAAGCAGCTTAAAAGATCATACCCAAACGCATGAAAACACTTGGGAATATTGGGGACTAACCAAAGAAGAATGGGATCGTTACGAATCCATCAAACAAACATCTCCCTGGGGCGTGTGGAAAAATGACGCAACGCCTTTGGCTATTTTGTCCCACTACGCAAGCTCAGCGGCTGAAAAAAGTCGTTATGCACGGTTAGAAGCAGAGCTGGATCAATGGCGTGAAAACACCGTGCTGGAGTTCCAACAAATTTACAACAAACAACGTGAAATTGTGTTTGCTAAATATGCTGCATCACTGAATGGCCGGAAGCCCGATGTAAAAAATATTAGAACCGCAGATCGTGTTTTATATTTTGTCGAAGCGGGCGAGTGCAATACGCGCTGTCGAACAACCACTGCACGCTTGCTGGGTACGTCCGCTCACATCGATATTTTTATCATGGAGGCTAAAGCCGAGAGCGATATTTATACCTGGGCCACGAACGCCAAAATTCCGGTTGATCGTGTCCACGTTAAACAAATTACGTTGAATTTTGAAAACAGCTATTTAGCCGCAGTCACGACCACACCGAAATCCGTATTGGAGTTTCCTATGGCGTACCTGCAAGGCAAAGAAGGCTATCAGGCGGTGATCTTTTAATGGACGCACTGAAGTCACTGACACTGTTAATCGTGCTTTGTGTGGTGATGTCGGCACAGGCGGACATTCCACCGGCGTATCACAGAATTGCCAATGAATATCAAATCCCTGTGGATGTGTTTTATGCGGTAATGCTGCAAGAAAGTGGAAAAACAATCACTACCACGGCATCACGCCAACACTTGCCCTGGCCGTGGGTATTGAATGTCGAACTGAAGCCCTATTTTTTTGATTCACGCGAAGAAGCGGCGATAGCGCTAAAACAATTTCTAGCCATCAATAAAAATGCACGTATCGCCGTAGGCCTCGGACAAATTTATTTACCGTCACATGGGCACCTGTTTGAAGACAAAACAAAACTGCTCGACCCAGGCACCAACCTGAATTACGCCGCGCAGCTTCTTACTAACGAATTCCAATGGACACTCACACAAGCCAAACCGAATTGGTGGGTCGCCGTCGGTCGTTACCACACGCCAAGCAATATGGTATTAGCTAAAGCCTACCGCGAAGATGTATTTCGTCGCTGCCAAAAAATCAGTGACCTTTGCGCGCGTTACGGAGCTATCTAGTCATGCTGAGAATACTAAAGACCAAAAAAAATATTTTTTTTATGCTCTTGATATTAATGGGCCAAGCCGTGTGTGCCGAGCCTATTGTGATTCGCGATTACGGTGGTCGTGACTCAGGTGTGCCGACTAAAGAATCAATGATGCAACTCGCACGGGAGATGCCTGCAAAGCCACAGGCGTTTGATGATACCGCACGTTATCCCATTCGTTCATCACTTCGTCCGGGGTATTTGGATCAACCGCAAAAACTACGTAATCCTGTGAAAGGGGTACAGCCATTTTTTATTATCAGCAACGATGAATTTTCTCGCGATTGGCTGGAAAAAAATAAACATTATTTGGTGAAAATCGGTGCGCAAGGGTTGGCAACCAACATTAACAACAAAAGTATTTTTTTGGAATTGGAGAAGCTTGCAAAACCATTACCGCTGGTGGCATTACCGGTGGATGAAATTGCACAGATTTTAACTATAGAAGTGTATCCCGTTTTGGTCACCGGTGAGGAAATTGCACAATGAGAATTCAATTTAACGGCTGTTGTTTGGGTTTGGTCATGACATTGTTCGTGACAGGATTAACGTCTGGTGGTGCGCAGGCGCAGGAATCAGAAACGGAGAAACGCTATTTAATTTCGATCACAACCGAAATCGATAATGTTAAAGCTCTTGCGCAAAAAGCGGCAGGCACCGCCGATGAACGCGAGCGTTTACAGTTTGATTTGCGACCTTACTGCGCGACCTCGATGCTATGCAAACAGCTATAGAACAGCATGTGAAAGCGCCGTCACGTTCGCCGCGAATACTGGGTGGACTCACCACGCAATACACGAAACCTATCAGTAATGAATAGCGCTACCAAAGAAAGTTTTACCGCTTACTTTGGCCCACCCAACACCGTTTTTATTATTGTGATGGTGTTGTTAGTGGCCATGTTGGGCATTGTTTTAATCAAAATAGTTCTGTCGGGTTGGAATGACGCAAGAACAAAAGAAGACTATGACGCATCGGATTTCTTCACAGACTTGGGGCGAGGATTAGCAATGCTGCTGATCTTTGCACTTATATTTTCCCATTAGGAGTTAACCATGCTTTTCTACAAAAACGTTTCCAATTTTTTCAACAAAACAATCCGTGCCATATTGAACAACCCTCTTTTAACCTTAGTGTCCCTGCTCTTGTTGGCCATCAGTGTGCCTTCCCTCGCCGCTGAATTTGATTTACCTGCGGTGAATATGCCTGGCGTGACCAACTCATCATCCGCAATCGAGATTATCGTCGCCGTTGTTAAATATATCGTGAAAATGATTCTGTGGATTTTCGTCGTGATTGCGGGTGTTGGATTTATCAAGAACACGATTAAATCAGTGCATAAAGTACGTCGCGATGAAGAAGGCCAGTGGGGTGCTGTGGTGGGTGATATTACCGGCAATGCGGCTATCGTGATAGTCGCCATCTTACTTGCCGTGTGGGTCACTAACATTCTAAATTAATTTAATTTAATTTTTTTTGAGGATATGTGTAATGAGCGAAGATCGATTGGCAGACAGTGTGAACTCTGAACCGATTGTGTTTATGGATTGCACGGGTAGTGAAATTATTATGGCCGCTATCGTGGGGTTTGTCGTCGGTCTTTTCCTGGGCGTCATCATCGGCATTATCTTTACGATGATCATGATCGGCATTGTCCTGGGCTTGATATTCGGTCTTGGCATCACCTACGGTCTGCTCCATTATTTATGCGCAGTACGCAATAAATATTACGAAACTTGGCTAAAAGAAAAATGGTTTATGTTGAAGTTACGAACTGGGTTTTTTGGCCTGGAATTAATCGAAGAAAGTATTCGCTACAGCAGAGGAGCACGTAAACGTGTCTAAACCTTTAAACGCATTGAATGAACGTGACTCGCATATCTGGTCGTTGCGCGTGGCAATATTAATCGTTGCGTTTTTTGCCTTTGCACTGACCGGCATTTTGTACACACGGCAAAATGATTTCTTTCTGCATGTCCCACCGGATTTGTCCCACGGTGCAAATATTAAACCTGGCGAATTGCAGGCACCGAATGCCTATGCGTTTGCAAGTTTTGTCTGGCGCGGTTTAAACGATTGGCCACTGACAGGCAAAACAGACTACCCCGCCACTATTAAAAAATTGGCCTGTTATGTATCACCCACATTTTTGCAGTGGATTCAAAAAAATCAAACAGAAAAAAATGATTCCGGCGAGTTAAGCAGAACGCGCAGTCTTTCGCTGGATGATGCCTTTACCAACGACATGGTAAACCCCATTGGCAACAACGTGTTTAACGTAGCGCTCACCACCAAAATACACGAACGCATAGAAGGCCTACCGATTAAAGACATTATTGTACGTTATCCCTTACGGGTCGTTGCCGACACACGCCCCTGCAATTTAATGGGTATGGCTTTGGATGGCTTTTATGAGCAGCCTGAGAGAACCGAACGTGAACAAGTTCCAGTGGAGAAAAAATAAATGCAACTACAAAAAGTACAAAAACCAAAAAACATAAAAAATATTTTTTTTGGATTTTTCATGCTGTGGGGATTGTCGGCAACCCTGGTGCAGGCCGATGTTCGTCGGGTGTGGAATGAAAAACCATTGACGATTATTTTACCCGTAGGGCAAGAGTTGCGCGTGAGTTTTCCGACGGATGTCAATGTGCAAGTGCCGCTTGGAATTTCGGAAAAATTGACCTCGCTCGCACCCAATCCGAAAATGATGTATTGGACGGCAACTGAAGCCTTTAGTAGTGCACGGATTATTGCGACCGCAAGTGACGGAAAAACCGTTTATGTGATTGATGTGGCTGCGGATAAAAATGCTGGCAAAGAAGATATTGTGATTGAAGATCCTGCCCGCGTAGTTGTTGAGCAACCAGCAGCATCCATTAATCGACAAGCGGCAAATACGTCAAATGCCACCAACGATGACGATGAAGTTTTAGAAGATCCCGCTGAAATTTTATTAACACGTTTTGCATCGCAAACCTTGTATGCACCGAGCCGTTTAATACCCACGGATACACGTATTTCGCCCGTGAATTTTTTACACATTCATCATGATTTTCCGCTGCTACAGAGTGGCCACGGTGAACAAGTATCGGTGAATGTCGTAGGTTCCTGGTCAGGTTTTGGTCGTTATGTCACCGCTGTGTTAATCGTAAATCAAACGCCGGTGAGTTTTGAATTTGATGCATCACGGGTACGCGGAAACTTTACGCACATCACCGCGCAACATTTGCACCTGGGCGCAAAAGGTACCGCCATTGATAGAACCACGCTCTATTTAATTTCCGAGATTCCTTTTGCGGAAGCACTGACGGAGGATAGTTATGCGTACTAATAAACTCGTATGGGCCGGTGTCGCCATTTTGCTGGTACTGGTTATTATTGTTGTAATTAATGTCATAAACAAACCCGCTGTTCAAGCAAAACCAACCGACACAGTTGGTGCTGCCGTCGCACCGGCCTCAATGGTAAAACCTGCCAGTACACCCAAAAAAGTGGATGTTAAAGAAGTCACCGGCGATACCGTATCTGAATCACTGAAAAATGTGCAACAAGGTTATGAAGTCAGCAATGAGAAAATTAAAAATCAGGATG
>JANYIO010000017.1 GCA_025362015.1 Gammaproteobacteria bacterium
TATCCTGATTGCTGGTCAGGATATTCGCTTCAATATTTGGGCAGCCACTATTGCTGACTGGGTAGGCGCATTTGATGCGAACGTTCTGCCGGTTTACCAATTCGTAAATTACATCGAATACAAACCCTATAGCTCATCCACCAACAGCTTTACCACCACTGGAAGCTGGCGCGATGACTTCAACACCTTTGATACCGGCCGCTGGAGCAAAGCTAACTGGACTTTCGCGGAAAACTACGCAGACTTTGATACCAACAACGCGCTGGTAAAAGATGGCACCTTGGTACTTGCACTCACTCGTGAAGGCGCTACCGGTTTTACCGGCGCAGTGCCCGTCGATAACGGTACAACCCCAGCGGTAAGCGTTTATATCGAAGCGGAAAGTTTTAACGAAGTGGGCGGCAGCGTCACCGTATCTGGTGGTGCAGTGGGTTACATCGATGCTGGCGACTGGTTCAAATATACCAACGTAAATATTCCTGCTACCGGCACTTACAAAGTTGAGTATCGCGTTGCATCGGCCTTAACAACGGCGCAATTTACCTTAGATAAAAACGGCGTTGGCTTAGGCACCATTAGCGTACCCAATACCGGCGGTTGGGGTACTTACACCACTATCTCGCACAACATTAGCTTGACGGCGGGCGTACAAAACTTAGCGATTTACGCTAACTCCGGCGGCTTTAATATTGACTGGATCAAACTGACTAAAATCTAAAAAAACACGAGAGCTAGCATTTTCACCTTGGGTGGCAGGTTAAATGTCACCTTTTTTATTTTTCGTTTTTCGTTTTTCGTTTTTTATTTTTTATCTGCAATTGCACTTGATGATAAATTAGCTGCTTGCTGCTTGCGATAATCCGCCGCCGACATACCCGTATAGCGCTTAAAAAAACGATGAAAGGATGACTTACTGTTAAAACCAGATTCCAACAAAATATCCAAAATCGTCGTATCTGAAAATTTTGGGTCAACCAACATATCCTTGGCTTTATTCACACGATAGGAATTCACAAATTCAAAAAAGTTGGTGTCAAAATGTTTGTTGATAATCACCGATACTTCGCGATAATGAATACCCACCTGCTTTGCAAACTCTTCAATATTTAAGGTGTGTTTTAAATACAGCTGTTGCACCTCCATACCTTGACGAATGCGCTCAATAAAATCCGGCGAATGCTCTGCCTCAACCACGGGCTCTTTTTCTTTCGGTGCATTTTTGGTTTCAATTAATTGATGCGCGTAGAGCAAGCTATAAATAAATAGCGCGTTCACCAAGAGAAACGTAATGTAGTTATCAAAAATACCAAAACTATCCGCCAGATTTAAGCCAACGGATTGCCCCAAAATATGTACCGCCAATGACCACGCCCAATTGAGCGCAAAACCCAATGTCAACAACATCAGCCACTGCGGCCCATCTAAACTCAAACTGGAATAAAAAGCCTTTAGCTGCTGCTTGTAACACCAAGCCACCCAGACCGCACTGGCAGCATAAATCACCGTCAAAAACTTAAGGTAGTGCCACAACAAGTTGGTAACATAAACCGTGAATGCGGTTTGCGTAGTTGAAATAAAACGTAACTGATCGCTGTCAATTTTTCCCGTTAACACCAGCCCAATTACGATAACCACATTAATCAGATGAACAGCCTCTCGCCAACCAAAACGAAAACTCTCACGCGTAATGGCAACCACATACAAAAAGAGGCTGATACTTTTTCCTACGACCGTTAAGCTCACGCCAATGGCCAATGCCCATTTGATAAATGCCGATTCAACGTGCAAATATTTATTCCACAACAATAAATTGCACAGCGCATTCACACCCACACAAACAAAAAAGAACGTTAGCAAACGCAAGGCAATTTCTTTTTGTTTGGAAAGTAGCAACTGAAAAATAACTAACAGTAAACACACGGCAAGAGTGAGCACTAAAATTAAATCGTGGATATTGAAAATCGGTGTTTGCATTGAGATGCTCACAAAAGCAAGAAAAAACAGAAGGGCTAACCTCAGGGCGACAGATTATTGTTATGTCATTTACTGCGCCCGTTTTTTACTCGGCCAAACGGATTCCGCTGGTATCGGGAATCACCGCTTTCACTTGCGATTTTAATTGCCCCAAGTCTGCGCCCACAGGTGCAAGGCCAACCTCAGGAATATGTATTAGCGGAATTTCCACGGCGGGCTTTTCAGCAGCCGCAATTAAATCTTCACCCAAATCGGCCAAGCCCCAATCTTCCAGTTCGATTTCAAGCAGGGGCAAATCCATTTTTTCATCTGCGCGAACCAAATCAGCACC
>JANYIO010000024.1 GCA_025362015.1 Gammaproteobacteria bacterium
GGCCGAAGTTGGATGTCAACCAGGTTGTAGAGCACTCGCCCTATCTAATAGTTGCCGATTTAATGCCTGAAAAATGCGTGGCTTTAAGAGCGACGCCGGTGTCATCGGGTCCTAATTATGCAAGTTTTGTTAATAGTCAAATAAACAAAAAACAGTAAAAATATGCACCTTGGTTAGGATTCTAGGCTAGGCTAATAAAAGCGTGCGTTTCTGAATTATATATGGCTTTCATTTCCATTGTTATATTGCCATGTACATCAGCAGCAGATGTTTCATTCATCAAAATAGCAAGATTCGGTTATGAATTTTTATAAGCTCATCATTTTTGTTTGCATAAAAGCAGTCATCGTGTGGTTTTGCTTGTGTTTTACGAGTGTATCTGTTGCCGTTCAGGTTGATCCATCTGAAATTAAAGTTCGTTATCTTGGTCCCGGATCCTTCGCTGGGGAGGATAAGCGAAATGATTATTATATTGAGCTATTGCAAAAAGCGTTGGCGCGTAGCGGCAAGCATTATACGTTTCAACAAGGCCCGCGTGGCTTATCAAGTTTGCGGCAATTATATGCCGTTGCAAATGGTACTGTAGATGTGGGTTGGAACTTATCCACTGAGGAGAGTGAAACTACGTTAGCGCCGATACGTATCCCTATTGATAAAGGAATGATTGGTTGGCGTTTGTTTTTAATCAATAAGGACGATGCAAAAATATTCGAAGATGTAAAATCAGAAGAAGATTTGCAGCGTATTCGTTTGGGGCAAGGGCAAGATTGGGTGGACACATCAATACTGCGCGCCAATCAATTTGCGGTTGAAGGTGTATCTACTTATGAAGGCATTTTTAAAATGCTTAAACAAAAGCGAGTTCGTTATTTTCCCCGATCAGTTCTTGAAATATGGGCAGAACTTGACGAGCACCAGGATTTAAATTTAGCCATAGAGCGCACAATTTTGCTTCAGTATCCTGCTGCTATTTATTTTGTTGTGAGCTTGGAACATTCAGTGCTGAAGCATGATATAGAGGTTGGTCTTGAGGCGATGATAAAAGATGGTGAGTTCGATAAAGTTTTTAATAAATACTATGCGCAACGAATAAAAAATGCGAATTTGGAACAGCGACGCCTATTTAAGCTTGACAACCCATATTTACCTAAAGGAACGCCACTAAACAGACCAGAACTTTGGTTTGATATTAATAAAATAAAAAATAAAACTGCTTTTTGATAAGTGATTTCACTCCGCACAAAAAATGATGGCGCACCATTAGTATTCATTAAAACCATCTGTAGGCCAGTGGTTTATGAAAAATTATTAAAAGTTATTTATTTCTGATTTGTGTGCATCAGTTTTTGCTGGTGAAATAACGTGTAACGAATCCTGGTAAATCAATAGGCTAGTTGAAATCGTATTTGCGGTGCATCTAGTTTTTTGCCATACAGGCTGCCACCATCAATATCCAACATATGTACATAATTGATGCCAATGCACAGATATTGATTTAAATACCAGTTAAGTGCGAGTGTCGCATTGTGTTCTTTGTCACCATTCACTTCAGGGAGCAGCACTTTATTGCGTAATATTAAATCGCCATCAGTGAGATCACTTCTGATAAACGCAATGCCAGCTCCCTCGCACCTATGCCGCTTTGATCGACAGATTTTATTGGCTTAATGTCGTTAACAAACTTTTATCGCCTTTGTAAGGGCGCTTCTCACCAGTGATACTCCATAAAAGTTTTTGTAAATTGATGCATTGTTGGGTTCTTCGGTTGTTATTGAAATGAAATAATGGAGATTATGTTGACATTGTTATTCGATATATACAACCATATACATCGTAGGTATTGTTGAAAACATATAGATTCGGAATAATTGTCCTAAGGGGATAAAAAATGGTACGTATATTATTGGTGCTGCATAATTGTGGTGCGCAAGTAATGAAAAAATTTGGTGTTCGCTCTGCGTTGGTCGTGGTGTTGGTAGTGCTATGCAGTGTAGTTCGTGCGGGTGAAGTGAAGCTCTATGCAGCTGCGAGTTTGACGGATGCGTTAACAGAATTAAGTAGCGTTTATCAAAAGACGCACTCAGATATTGTAATCAAAAAATCATTCGCAGGCTCATCCATCTTAGCCAAGCAAATTGAAAATGGTGCTCCAGCAGACATATTTATTTCAGCGGATGTTGATTGGGTTGACTATTTGCAAAAGCGCGGGTTATTACTAATGGAGTCGCGTAAAAAATTGCTGGGTAATGAGTTGGTGTTAATTGCCCCTGGTGCTAGTGACATTAATGTAATGCTCGACTCCACTTTTAATTTTCCCGCAAACTTTAGTGGTCGTTTATGTACAGGCGATCCTGCATCCGTGCCTGTAGGAAAATATGCAAAACAATCGCTCTCCTATTACGGTTGGTGGGATAAGCTATCGTCGCGTATTGTTGGCACTGATGATGTTCGTACTGCGCTAGCCTTCGTCGAGCGTGGCGAATGTGGGCTGGGGATAGTTTACAAAACTGATGCGCAATTAAGTAAAAAAGTTAAAGTGGTCGCAACCTTTCCTGCAAGCAGTCATACTCCGATTGAGTATCCTGGCGCGCTTACAAAAACCGCGTCTCAAGACGCAAAAGCGTTTTGGGTTTTTTTACAAAGCGATGAAGCAAAAGTTGTATTTACCCGCTATGGTTTTATCTTACTCAATTAAGTGATTTCTAGTATGTTAACCGAACCCGAGTGGCAAGCACTTATTTTATCCGCACAAGTCGGCGCGTGGGCAACTCTATTATGTTTGCTGCCGGGTATTGGCTGTGGCTGGCTGCTTGCACGCAAAGATTTTTTTGCCAAGCCAGCTTTCGAAGCTATTTTATTTATGCCGATGGTATTACCACCCACAGTTCCTGGTTATTTGTTGCTAGTTACTTTTGGATCGCAGGGTTTTGCTGGGCAATGGTTAAAAACACATTTTGATATAGAGTTTGTTTTTAATTGGAAAGGTGCTGTGTTGGCCTCGGCAATTATTGCGTTTCCATTGATGGTGCAAGCAGCAAAATTATCGGTACAAATGATTGATCGTCGCCTTGAAAAAGCGGCCAGTACCCTCGGGGCAAGTCCATTAAAAGTGTGGCTAACGGTAACCTTGCCTTTAATGCTGCCGGGTATTTTAATTGGTCTCATTATGGTGTTTAGTCGGTCTCTCGGCGAATTTGGTGCAACTATTACCTTTGTTGGTAATATAGAGGGAGAAACGCGTACTTTACCGCTTGCGATTTATTCGGCAACCCATCAAGTTAACGGCGATGCAATTGCAGTGCGTTTAATTATGATCAGCCTCGCGTTCGCATTTTTTTCATTGCTATTAAGTAATTTGTTGTCGGGTCGCGCTGAAAAATGGTTGGGAGTAAATCGTGCTTGATATCGAATTTACTTTTCAGCGCCACGATTTTATTTTGCAGGGTTGTGCAAAAATAAATTCACCTATAACAGGAATTTTAGGTGCGTCTGGCAGCGGTAAAAGTACATTGCTTGCAGTGATTGCAGGGTTGTTAAAGCCACAGCAAGGCCGCGTTGTGCTCGACGACCAAACATTGTTCAATGCGGCAACCAATACTTGGGTTCCACCGCATAAACGCCGTATTGGTTTGGTATTTCAAGACGGACAACTTTTGCCACATTTATCGGTGCGCAATAATTTACTCTATGGTTACCATAATATTTTACCCGAGCGTCGTCGTTTTGAATTAGATGCGGTTGTAAATTTATTGGAAATTGAACAATTGTTAACGCGCAAGCCCAATTCGCTTTCAGGTGGAGAAAAACAACGGGTAGCACTTGGGCGTGCTATTTTGTATTCACCTTCGTTGTTATTATTGGATGAACCGCTTTCGGCATTAGATGAGCGTTTAAAAAATCAAATCTTACCATTTTTTCTACGGATAAAATCAGAGTTCAATATTCCTATGATCTATGTTACTCATTCGTCTCGTGAAATTGAATTTCTTACCGACTCCTGGTTTACGATGAGTGAAGGAAAATTGCAGAACAATCTACAAAAATGAAACAACAATTAATCTGTAATTAATGGCTTTTTGCGCAGTAAAGGTTTTAATGTTTGAAAGTGTTGTTCGGTGATGGTAGCAACTTCTGCTTGAAGGGCGCGATATTGATGTAAAACTTGCTCGCCGGCGGCAGTGAGTTTAGTTCCGCCGCCTTGACTACCGCCTTTAGCAGTATCCACCAGCGGTTGTTGAAAACAGCGATTCATCGCGTCCACTAGCAACCATGCACGACGATAACTCATACCCATTTTTTTACCTGCACCTGAAATAGATCCGGTATCGCGGATAGCATCCAGTAAATCGGCTTTGCCTGGGCCAAATGCAATTTCATTACCCAACATTAATCGCAGTTGCGCACGCAATAATGTCTTGGGGGTTTTTGTAAGGATGCCGGACATTAAAGTATCACAACACTTTATCCGGATGTGCTAATTGAATATGGAAGCAGCTTAATCCTTCATGCGTATGGGAATAAGAAATTAATGCTTGATTGGCCTCACATAGTTCTTTGCAAATATACAAGCCTAAGCCTGAACCAGTATTTTCAGTGGTGAAGAATGGTTCAAACAAGTGGGTTAGATTTTCGCCGCTAATGCCAACGCCAAAATCAATAACCTTAATAAAAGGTTGCTGGTTATTGATGCCAGCTTCAATCACTAAATGTGGGCAACCTGCGGGTGGGTTGCTGTAGCGTATGCCATTATCACATAAATTTGTTAACACTTGTTGCAATTGCCCAACATCAAATTTTGCATGAATAGCATCTGCAGCTAAACAATCAATTTGTGGTTTATGGAGGTCGCCTTTGCTGGCGGAGTAGTCAGCAATAAAAATGGGCAGCCATTCATCAAGACGAATATTTTGCGGCGTGGCAATCCGACGGCGTGATAATTGTAAAATGTTTTCGATGATTTGATTAACACGTTTGGTGTGTGAATTGATAATGGCGACTAGGCGTTTGTTGCCGGGGATGAGCGCGTTATCTTCTGATAACAATTGGCTGGCGTGACTAATGGCTCCGAGCGGGTTGCGAATTTCGTGAGCAATGCTGGCAGTTAGACGTCCGAGCGAAGCCAGTTTTAACTGTTGCGCATGCTGAGTAATTGCACGGTTATCTTCTAAAAAAATTAATGTGTGAGAATCTTTTCCTGGGTCTAGTTTGGCAAAGTTAACTTTAACTTCATCGCTGCCCTCGTTAAATTTATTTAAAATTGGCGAAGGGTTTTGTTGGGTCTTTTGCCAGTGAGTGACTTTTTCTTGTAACTCAGGGATGCTGTTAAGCCGCGGTTCGGTGTTGGCATCAAGAGTAAGCAGCTTAGCCGCGGAGTTATTAAATAAACTTATCTGATTATCTTTGTCGAGCACCATAATGCCAGTGCGCATACGCTCCAATATTTGCTGGGCTAGTTGTTGTACGCTGGCGGCCCGAATTGCCTGATTGAGGGCTTCGGCGTTACTGCTGTGAATTTTTTTAGTGAGGTAGCGAAAAATAATCGTGGTAATAAAAATAAGTGCGCCGAGTGCGCCGGCAGAAAAAAATACGTTAGTACTGTCGATAATGGTGTTGTTGATTACGCGATAGATGCTTTCTGCAATAACGGCGATGCTGGCCAGTGCCGCTAAAAAAATCGCAGTACGGCTACGTAATAATATGCCGCTGGCTGCTGCCGCTATTAATAATAAATAGCCAAGTGTACTAGGTGCGCCACCGCTGCTGTGCATCAATAAAATAAGCGATGCGATATCGAGTAGTAACAAAGCAAATAATTGCTTTTGTGATGGTGATAATTTAACGCGTAAAAGTAGTACAAGAGTGGTGAAATTAATTAAGGTGTAAGCGATGGAGGTATAGAGAAAAATTGTTGGGTTATCCTGCCCTAACACCTTGTCGGCAATATGCCCTTCAAACATCAGTACGAGAGCGCCACCGAGCAGGGTTCGATAATAAGTGTAAACCCGCAGCAGATCGTAAGGATTATAATTGGTGGGGAGCGGGATAAATGGTTTCATGATGAATGACTAGGGATTCTCTGAATCGTGTTGAGGCGCACATCGGCTTTGATTAAATAATGGCTTTAGCCGACAATACGCTAGTTTTTATAATTCGCTTTTAGTAATTGCCATTTCTTCAGTATTAAAAGTCTTCAGCATTACAAAAAAATGTGCTGTAAGCGTATGTTAGTTTACGCTGTTTCGTGAGCTTTTTTTGCGAATCTTCATGGCGCGGTCTCTCTTTTTAGAGAATTTATTTCTACATTTTATTCATAAGACAATTTCCTCGAGGCATTTTATGTCCCCATTGATCATCGCCCTGGCACAACTTAATACGCTGGTGGGTGATATCCCCGGCAATACGCAAAAGGTTATCGCCTTTGCGCAGCGAGCGATTGCCGAGTTGCGCGCGGATGTAGTGATTTTTCCAGAGTTAACGCTCACCGGTTATCCACCGGAAGATTTACTGTTGCGCCCCAGTTTAGAGCTGCGCATTGAGCACGCGTTAGGTGAATTGCAGGCGCTCAATTTGCCAATCACTCTTGTTGTTGGGTATCCCAAACGGCTGAGTGGCCAATTGTTTAATGTGGCAGGCGTGATTCAATCCGGCAAGTTGGTCGCGGAATATGCCAAACAATGCTTGCCTAATTATCAAGTATTTGATGAGAAGCGTTATTTTGCGGCGGGCGCACAGGCATGTGTTTTTGATTTAAAAGGCATACCTACGGCGCTGAGTATTTGTGAAGATATCTGGCACCCAGAGCCTATGGCGCAAGCTAAAGCAGCCGGTGCGCAACTGATGTTAAATTTGAACGCCTCGCCCTACCATCAAGGCAAACAAATTGAACGTGAAGCAATGGTTGCTGCACGTGCACGCGAGGGTGCAATGCCGGTTGCCTATGTCAATTTAGTGGGTGGGCAAGATGAGCTGGTGTTTGATGGCGGCTCAATTTTGGTGGATGCTGAGGGACAAACTCAGTATCGCGCTGCAGCGTTTGCCGAGGGATTGTTTTCCGCGCATATCGATCTGATTGGGGGGCGCTTGCAAGTTCCACCGCAAACATTAATGCCAATTCCCGCTCATCATCCTGCGGTATATGAAGCTCTGGTCGTCGGAATGCGCGATTACGTTAACAAAAACCGTTTTAAGGGGGTAGTGCTGGGTTTGTCAGGCGGAATTGATTCGGCCTTAACGCTGGCGATGGCGGTAGATGCACTCGGTGCCGACCGTGTTGAAGCGGTAATGATGCCCTTCCGTTATACCTCAGTCTTGAGTAAAGACGATGCCGCAGAGCAAGCCCGCCGTATGGGTGTGCGCTATAGCTCTATCAGTATAGAGCCTATGTATGAAGCATTTATGGGGGCATTAACCGCTCAATTTGCTGGTACAAAACGTGATACAACAGAAGAAAACTTGCAGGCGCGTTGCCGTGGTGTTGTGCTTATGGCGATATCCAATAAAAAAGGTTTGTTAGTGCTGACGACCGGCAACAAAAGTGAAATGGCGGTAGGTTATTCCACTCTGTATGGCGATATGGCCGGCGGTTTTGATGCCCTGAAAGACGTGCCGAAAACCTTGGTGTTTGCGCTCGCTACCTATCGTAATACAGTGAGGCGCAATAGTTTGGGCGAAGAAGTTATTCCCGCGACGGTGATTACGCGCCCGCCCTCTGCTGAATTAGCGCCTGATCAAAAAGATGAAGATAGCTTGCCACCCTACGATATTCTCGACCAAATTTTAGCGCTATATGTAGAGCAAGATTTAAGTGCGGAGGCCATTATTGCGCAAGGTTTTGCGCGTGACCAAGTAGAGCGCGCGGTGCGTTTGGTGGATGTGAATGAATACAAGCGCAGGCAAGCGCCAATAGGTATTCGCATTAGCCAACGCGGTTTTGGCCGCGATCGCCGTTACCCCATTACGTCTGGCTGGAAGATGGGGGACTAAACGGCACGACTGCATGGATGCAGGAGGTAGAGCGAAGCAGGATGCCGGAGCCGAGGAAAGCCGTTTAGCACAGCCGAAGGCTGCCCGCAGGGCGAGCGCCAAGGATGGTGTGAGTGACCAAAGGCATGTAGAGATAATCGACGAAAGCCGTTTAGCGCAGCCAAAGGCTGTCTGCAGAGCGAACGCTATGGATGGTGTGAGTGAATAAGCTTAAGCGATTAAACCTAGAGGAGGCTGGTGCGCCCCCTAACTAGTTGGTCACCCGCGGCGCTTTTTTGTACTCAGCGTCATAGATTTCGCGGGTATCAAAACCGATACCATCGTGTTTGGTAAATAGCCCGAGAGTGATTATGCCAAACCAGCTGCGCTGATTGTCGGTGGCGTAATCATAATCAAACTTGCCATTTTTGTTGAGGGCGGGGTACTCAGGGTAGTTGATGCGGAGAATATTCAGCATCTCTTCCGCGTGATCTTGCATGCCTAAAAGGTGATAACCCTGTACCATAACGGCTAGTGAATCAGGAATCGCCGGAGTTTTTGGGTAATTTTCCAGTACGTAGCGACCGCGGCTCACCGCAGCTACATAAGCGCCACGTTTAAAGTAGTAATTGGCAACGTGAATTTCATAGCGCGCCAAGAGGTTACGCAAAAACAGCATGCGTTTTTTGGCATCAGCGGCGTAGGGGCTATCGGGAAAACGGTTGAGTAGTTGGGTGAAGTTGCCTAAAGATTCACGCGCTGCACCTGGGTCACGTTTGGTCATATCGGCAGGCATTACCCGTTCAAACATACCTTTATCTTTGGTGAATGAACTCATGCCGAGCATGTAGTAGGCGTAGTCGACATTGCGATGTTGCGGATGCAAGCGAATAAAGCGGTTGGCTGTTGCAATGGCTTCATCGGGTTTTTGCGAGCTGTAATAAGCGTAAATGAGTTCTAGCTGGCCCTGTTCAGCGTAGGTGCCGAATGGGAAGTTCTCTTCGAGCGATTGCAGGTTTTTAATAGATGCTTCCCACTGCTCGTTGTCTAACTGCTCTTCTGCAGCGTGATAGAGGTCAGCTTCACTGATGGTTTTTTCTTCTTTTTTGGTGCTGGAACATGCAGTCAGTAGAGTAAGTGATCCAACGAGCACAAAGGGTAGAAATCGCTTAAGCATAAAAAGTGGGCTCGATATAGTTAACTAAAGTAGTTAACGCAAAAAATTAGGGTGACAGAGTTATTTTTGTCACAACTGTAAATTAAGGCGTGTCGCCTATGAATTTCAATAGTCTATGAATTTAAATACTTGCGATTTAAATACCTGCGCTTTAAATAAAAGTTCGCGTATTTAAACACATAGCCAGCTGATACCAAAGCAGCATTGTTTTTTTTAACATTGCTTTTTAAACAAAAGTTTTCTACAGAGGTTTTACTTTTAGATGAAAGAAGTTTTTGAACTCTCCGCACAAGTGCCATTTAGTATGAATGGTCTGCGCTTCGACCAAGCGGCTTCCGAGTTGTTCCCTGATTTTTCACGCTCACGCCTACAAAGTTGGATTAAGGATGGTCAGCTCAAGATAGACGGTGCGCAGCGCAAGCCCAAAGAAAAGCTTATTGGCGGCGAGTTGCTGGAATTAAACGCTGAATTAGAAGCACAAGGCACTTGGGAGCCCGAGGCTATTCAGCTCAATATCGTCTACGAAGACGAGCATTTAATGATCATTAACAAGCCGGCGGGTCTAGTGGTTCACCCAGCTGCGGGCAATCAAACCGGTACTTTGCTCAATGCTTTACTCAACCATGCCCCTGAGTTAATTAACTTGCCGCGTGCGGGTATTGTGCATCGCTTGGATAAAGAAACAACGGGCCTAATGGTAGTGGCCAAAACCTTGGAAGCACACACTGATTTGGTGGAACAGCTCGCTGATCGTACTGTTAGCCGTGAATACGAAGCCATCGCAGTCGGTGTGATGACGGGCGGCGGCACTGTGGATGCGCCCATGGGGCGTCACCCTACACAGCGCAAGCTAATGGCGGTATTGAGTTCGGGCGGCAAGCGCGCTGTGACTCATTACCGCGTTGCGCGACGTTATCCGCATCACACTCATATTCGCGTTAAGCTGGAAACCGGCCGTACCCATCAAATTCGTGTACATATGGCGCACATTGGCTTCCCCTTGGTGGGCGACGCTACTTATGGCAAACGTTTTAAAATCCCCAAAGCGGCCAATAATCATTTAATCGAAACTCTCAAAGCCTTCCCGCGTCAGGCGCTGCACGCGGCCAAGTTGGGTTTGGAGCATCCAGGTACGGGTGAATACACTGAATGGACTGCACCGGTGCCTGCTGATTTTCAAAACTTGCTGGCTGCGTTAAATAACGGTTATGTTGTTGAATAACACGTTAAGTGGTGCAAGGCGAAAGTTATGAATAGTTCTGATCACATTATTCCGGATTGGCCCGCCCCCGCAAATGTGCGCGCTTGTATCACCACCCGCAAGGGTGGGCA
>JANYIO010000056.1 GCA_025362015.1 Gammaproteobacteria bacterium
TGGCCATGCGCAACATCACATCAGTTGTTACATTTTTTTGTGTAAGCATATTTGTTGTTAATAACACGCAAGCTGAGTTTGCGATTCAAAATCCTGATTCGCACATGGCAATATCTTTAGACGGTCGCTGGGATACGATTATTGACCCCTACGAAAATGGTTTTTATAACCACCGTTATGAAGAATCCGAAAATGGTTATTTTAAAAATGCGAAACCTGCGAATCCAAGTGATTTGGTAGAGTATGATTTTGCCCGCTCACCAAAGTTAAGTGTCCCTGGTGATTGGAATACACAAGATGACAAATTATTTTTATATGAAGGCACTATTTGGTACCACCGCGATTTTGATATTGGTAAAAAATTGGATCAGCAATATCTGGTGTATTTTGGTGCAGTAAATTATTACGCAACCGTCTATATCAATGGTAAAAAAATTGGTGAACATGAGGGTGGTTTTACGCCCTTTCAGTTTGATGTTAGCGCACAGGTCAAAGCAGGCATTAATTCACTGGTAGTAAAAGTGGATAACCGCCGTGAGCGCGACCAAATTCCCACCGTCAATACTGATTGGTGGAATTATGGCGGCATTACTCGCTCGGTTAAAGTGATAGAGGTGCCGACGACGCATATTGATGACTATGTTGTGCAACTCAGTAAAACGGAACCCTATATTATTGAAGGTTGGGTAAAAATCGATAATGTTAATAAGCAACAACTTGATAATCAAAAAGTAGAATTGCGAATTCCAGAATTAAATATTATTCAAAAAATTAATCTCAATAAGAATGGCAAAGGTGAGTTTTCAATTATTGCAAAACCCTGGCTGTGGAACCCCGATTCACCGAAACTTTATGCGGTCGAATTAGCATTTCAACAAGAAGTTATCCGCGACAAAATTGGTTTCCGAACTATACAAACACAAGGCGAAAATATTTTATTAAATGGTCACTCCGTTTTTCTAAAAGGTATTAGTATTCATGAAGAGTCCCCTCTACATTTAGGGCGCGCCTGGAGTGAGGAAGATGCGCGCCAGCTGTTAAGTTGGGCGAAGGAGTTGGGCTGCAACTTTGTACGCCTGGCACATTATCCGCACAATGATGCGATGGTGAGAATGGCAGATCAAATGGGGCTAATGGTGTGGTCAGAAATCCCCGTGTATTGGACCGTATTATTTAATAATCCTGCAGTTTACGATAAAGCCGAAAAGCAATTAACTGAAATGATTATGCGCGATAAAAATCGTGCATCAGTTGTTTTATGGTCTATGGCGAATGAGACGCCCAACACGTCAGCGCGTTTAAAGTTTATCGGTGAATTGGTAAAAAAAGCGCGTGAGTTGGATGATACCCGTTTAATTACTGCCGCGTTGGATACCCAGAGCGATGCCAATGGTGAAAAGCTTATAGATGACCCGCTTGCGTCGGTTGTGGATGTCATCGGCGTTAATAGTTATTGCGGTTGGTATGTTGCCGCACCTGGTAGCTGTGCTAGTCTGAAATGGTTATCACGTTATCATAAGCCCACTATTATGAGTGAGTTTGGTGCTGGTGCTTTGCAAGGTTTTCACGGAGATAAAGCACAGCGTTGGACCGAAGAATATCAAGTTGACGTGTATGTTAATAACCTCGCTATGATCGACAATATAAGTTTTTTACGCGGCATGTCACCGTGGATATTAAAAGATTTTCGTTCACCCAGGCGCCCCTTGCCCAATATCCAGGATTTTTGGAATCGTAAGGGCTTAATTTCCGATCGTGGCATTAAGAAAAAATCCTGGTACATATTGCATGACTATTACAGTAATAAAGCAAATGAATACAGTAAGAAAATTGACGAGCAATCAGTAAAAAAATAATATTTTAAAAACATGGAAAAACTAATTGTAGTGCTTGGTGTGAATACACCAGAAATGATAATTGCTATAACACTTGCAGGTAACTCTATGAGAAAGGAAACCGCTAAAAAAATATTAACATGTGTTGTCGTGATTATATTCGGCGGTGTTGTTAATTTTTCTTCTGCACAAGAAATTGCACTTGCGTTTGATAAGGCATTGTCGCCTTCAAGCGCATTGGATGGTATGGCGCGAGCAAAAATGCTAGTGCGCAATCTGGAAAGAGTGGATGTCCATCAATCTATGTTTTTGATCCACACTAAAGACATAACCGATAACACCGTCGGACGTTTAATGTTTTACGACGATGCAGGGCAGCTACTGGTCAATGCGGGAGCGTACTATTCGTTACTCAGTCGTATTGATAGTTATAGTTTTGCAGTCGATATTTTAAAAGCGAATTCCGCTTTGTCGGAGTACGTGAGTTACCACCAGCATGTTTATTTTCCTTATCTTTACGAGGGTGGTGATGAATTGGCGTTAAAGCAAGTGAAAAATTTTCTTGCGGAGCGCGGTTACCAACCTACTTATACAACCTATCAAGCTCATGATGATTATTTAGATCTTCTTTACCAAAAACGTATTGCCGATAATCGGCCTGTTGATATTGCGCGCCTGGAAAAAGTCTACGTAAAAATGCTTGTGAGTGATATTGTGGCTTACAATGCTGAGGCGCAAATGCTTTTAGGTTATAGCCCGAGGCAGGTAATTTTATTGCACGAAAATGATTTGGCTGCTTACTGCATCGTGGCTTTAGTGGATGCATTAAATGCAAAGGGATTTAAAATAATTTCTCCAGAAAAAATATTTTCTGATCCGATCGCCAACCCCTATTTGCTTGGGGGTTATTCGGGAGTGGGTTACCTAAAATCAATTAATGGAATGCCTGATTCGCAACGTAACAATTTATATGTGCTAACTGCAGCCGAAAAACAAAAAATTCATGGATATTTAAATGAACAGGGATTGGGTGAGTTGGTCCCAGCAAATTAAAAATAATTGCGCATGCTTTTTGCGTAACTAAAAAATTGGAAATTTGATTGCTGCAGTAAAATATATCGATTTAGGCGCTAACTTTATTGCTGTTTTTCACGACAGTATAAATATTATTGTCTGCTTCTATTGTTGGGTCGAGGAATCCAATAACAGTCGTTCCTTTTTCAAGGTATATTTTGTGTAACTCCGGCAGATTAAGTGTACGGTCGAGTACACCAAATAAAATTCCTGCTAACAAAATTACGCCTAGAACTAAAGCACATTTTTTTATCCACAATAATTGTTTTGCTGATTGAGGTGTCATGGCCATAATATCTACTCCGTAGAGTGAATCACATAAAAATATTTCTTTGGGTGCATAAATGGTTTTTCAATAAGGGTGAAATGATACTGTCATTGGGAATAGTTTTTTTCAATTTACTTTTTAAAATAAATTTTTTTTATCAAAAATGGTTACCTTAAGTTGAGGCAAATACACCCAAAAAGTAACGCTACTTGATGTGATTTTGAAGGATATATCATGTTTATGAAAGCGAATATCATTTAGATGATGCTGAGAGGATTTTGACGAATTGTTGTTGTTTTCTGCGTCAATATTTTTATATTAATATGTGCGTTAATTTTTTGGCATATTATCAAATAAAAAGCTAAAAAATGTAGTGTTTTTATGGCGGTCGAAGTTGCTTTTGGTGTCACCTGCTTCATCCATTTGCGTGGATTCATTGAATGTTTGTAGTGGATTAATTTTTGTTGCGAAAAGTATTTTCCAAAAAAAATTAACGCACAACAAACTTGAGCTTTTATTTAACCTGAGGCAGGAGAGCTTTAATGGGTAAAGGGCGTTTGGAAGCTTTTAGCGATGGAGTGATTGCTATTATCATCACTATTATGGTGTTGGAATTGAAAGTGCCGCATGGCGATGATATTCAATCACTTATTTCGTTGCTTCCTGTTTTTCTTAGTTATGTGCTCAGTTTTATATATGTAGGTATTTATTGGAACAACCATCACCATTTATTGCATACCGTACGAAAAATTTCTGGCGGTGTACTTTGGGCAAATTTACATTTGTTATTTTGGTTGTCTCTGGTGCCATTTGTGACAAGCTGGATGGGTGAAAATCATTTTTCGGCGTTGCCAACCGCACTCTATGGTGTTGACATGTTAATGTCGGCTATTGCTTATTATATTTTACAGTTAATTATTATTCGAGCGCAGGGCGAACATTCATTGTTGCAACATGCCATTGGTAAGGATATAAAAGGAAAAATATCCCCCGTGCTTTATTTAATGGCTATTGGCGGCGCATTTATTGACAGTTGGATTGCTGGTTTTTTTTATGTGCTTGTTGCACTCATTTGGCTGGTGCCAGATAAACGCATTGAGCGAGTACTCGGTGAAAGTCATAACAAATAAATATTAAATTTCTTTAATAGAAATGTGAATCCGCCAAACAACACACAGGTTAAAACAATACAGGCCAGCAGTGTTGGCCAAAATCCCCAGCGCCATAATAACTTTGGGAATACTAAAAACATGGGTAATGTTGGTAGAACATACCAAAAGGTATACCAAGCATGATTTGCAATTTTTTCTGCCGGTTGGTTTTCGACATAAAGCCAAATAAGAGTCAGCACCGTAACCAATGGTAGTGCCGCTATAAACCCCCCGAGCTTATCGCTGCGTTTTGCGAGTTCTGAAATGAATACCACCATAAAAGCAGTAATTAAATATTTGGTAATAATCCAATACATTTCTCTCACCCTGCCACTCTGGTTTGTTATCGTTGCTCATTATAGTGTGACTTATAATAGAAGTTGGAGACAATTTTTGAAAATCACGGTGGATTTGGATTTCTCCAAGATGAAGGGAGCCTGAAGTAGCCACTGAAGTGCAATATCTCGTACATGCAGCTGTCATATTTTAGTCATCATTTGTTCATATAGTGCCAGCCTGTTTACAGGCTCATTACTATATCGAGAAAAATATGTCCCCTAAAGCTAATAAACACCTGCATTACAACGTAACGCTAGTGGATAAACTCTGGAATTTGAAAAGATTATGCGAAGTTCATTTGCAAATGCACATTCCGTTGAATATGGTACTTAAGGATGAGGAATATCGTACTGAATTGTTGAGAAAGGCGCTCGAAAGTGAACAGCAAGATTTGGTGGCGTTGGTGTGGGAAATTCGCAAAATGGAAGGCGCTATTTTAACGGCTGCACGCGGAGGCGAAGCAGCAAATGCGAGAAAAAAAGCGAATAAAGGTTTTCGTTTGCATAGCCTAACTGCTGTTGTATTTTCTTTGGTCTTGGTGATGAGCGGCTATATGTTGCGTTCATTTTTGCCGATGGACGCTGGCGAAGTTTTTGTATTAAAAATGGTACAAAACACGACCGTACAATCAAAATTGAAAAATAAAAATGCGACACATGCGAATAGCCCTGTGGTACGCGCTGAGCAGCCTTTGTTTCGTTTGCATGGTTCTAATACAGTGGGTGAAAAATTAGCGCCGCGTTTAGTGGAGGCTTATTTGATGAGCCAGGGGGCCACCAATGTGCACACTGATGATGGCGTCAAAGCGAATGAAAAAATTATTTCTGGTGAAATTAACGGTAGTGTTGAATTTATTGAAGTACAGGCGCACGGTTCAGGCACAGCTTTTGTGGATCTGCTGAATGGCAGTACCGATTTGGGAATGTCATCGCGTCGCATCAAAGAACAGGAGCGTAGTGATCTTATCGTTAAAGCTGGTGATCTTAGTGTGCCGGGTAGTGAGCATATTATTGGTCTTGATGGCCTGGCTATTATTGTCGCACCGAGTAACGATATTGCAACCTTATCCATTGAACAAGTTGCAGATATTTTTTCTGGAATAATTATCAACTGGTCAACACTTGGTGGTAAAAATATTCCCATTAAACTTTATGCGCGCGATGAGAAATCCGGCACCTGGGATACCTTTAAAAGCATGGTGCTAGATTCACAAAAAGCAATCTTGTCGATGACGACTACGCGCATTGAATCCAGCACAGAATTGTCAGACACCGTTGCGCGCGAACCTGGAGCAATTGGTTTTATCGGTTTACCCTATGTGCGTCACGCCAAAGTCATTGCAGTTGCTTCTGCTGCCAATACCAAAGCGATTATGCCCACACACTTTACGGTTAGCACCGAAGATTATCCTCTCGCACGCCGGCTATATTTTTATACTCCTCAAGCAAGCCCCAATATTGAGGCGTTGGAATTTGTCAGTTTTGTGGCAACCGAGCGCGCGCAGAGCATCGTGGAAGATGTAGGGTTTGTGTCGCAAAATATTAAAGTTAGCAAGCCTTTTGACAATGATTTTTATCCCGCTGAAATGCTTGAGTTAACCAAACATTCACAACGGCTGTCTATAAACTTTCGTTTTAACGGTGGTAGTGACGAGCTGGATACAAAAGCATTAAGTGATTTAGATCGTGTAGCAAAATATGTAGAAGCGAATGCGCCGCGGCGTGTGCAATTATTTGGCTTTACTGATAGCGATGAAGAAGGTAAGGGTAAAGAGTTGTCAATGCGACGAGCTGTGGTGGTTGAACAGCAATTAATTCAACGTGGTATTTATCCGTTGGTTACTAAAGGAATGGGGGGTGCTGCACCTTTGGCTTCCAGTGCTACCGATGCAGGAAAAAATATTAATCGCAGAGTAGAGGTTTGGGTTTTATAAATTATTTTAAAAAATATTTGTAAAATAAAAAGCCAAGGCATTGTCCTTGGCTTTTTTACTCTGCACTTGCGAGCGCT